>DATLBY010000333.1:0-9093 GCA_035526665.1 Bryobacteraceae bacterium | reverse complement strand
AGTTTACGTGTGTTCACTGCTTTTCCTGAACGACGGAATGTTCTCCACCGGGCCGCTAAGGCGTGCTCTCCTACCTTGCGCTACTGGATGGAAACCGAGGTCCACGTGTACGGCTTCTCCATCGCCGCCAATGTGCTGCTTTCTTTTTTCCCCTTCTTGATCGTCATGGTATCCCTCTGCCGTTATGTCCTTCACTGGCAGGCCGCCGAGAACGCCATCTACCTCGCGCTGAGCGACTACTTCCCTGATCCGCTCGGAAGCTTCCTGAAGAACAACCTGAAGAGTACGGTTATGGCTCGAGGCCCTTTCCAGATCGGTTCGGTGCTCCTGCTATTCTTCACTGCCAACGGGATTTTCGAGCCGATGGAAGTGGCGCTCAATCGTGCCTGGGGAATTACCGGGAATAGAACGTTTCTCAGAAACCAGATCGTCAGTCTGGGCCTGATCTTCGCCTGTGGCGCTCTGGTGCTGGTTTCCACCGTACTGACGGCGCTGAACGCGGATTTGGTGGCTGCTCTGAGTGGCGGCAGCAAGCGGTTAAGCACCTTGGTCGGAGCCCTGTTCTTCAAGGCAGCGGCCGTCCCTATTTCGATTCTGATGTTGTTTCTAATCTACTGGCGGCTGCCGAACCGCCGTCTTCCCGCGCGTGAGCTGGTGGTTCCAGCGATCCTGGTGGGACTCGCGCTGGAGGGGCTCAAATACATTAATCTGCTCACCTGGCCCTGGCTGCGCGGGAAACTGCAGGGAGAGTACGGACCTTTTGTGTTTTCCGTCACCATCATCCTTTGGAGCTTTTTGGCGGCAATGATCATTCTGGGCGGCGCCGAATGGTCAGCGCGCCGGCTAAACGTCCAGTCTCCTTGCGGGAACTGATAAACTTTCTGTGTAGAACTGACTCCTCCGAGGTAAACATGGCAGAAAAACGAGACCTCACACGTCGCGAAGTAGTCCAGATGGCCGGAGCTGTATCCGCTGTAAGTGCTGCATCCAAGCTGCAGGGCGCTCCTGGGATTCAGACCGTTAAAGCCGCAAACAATCAGGTGCAGTTCGGCATGATCGGGACCGGAAGCCGGGGCACTTACCTGCTGCGGCACCTGGCCAAGATCGATAGCGGGCGCTGTGTCGCTCTTTGCGATGTTTACGAGCCCTCGCTGAAAGAGGCCGCTGAGACGATCGGCACGAGTCCGAAGAAATACAAGGATTACCGGGAACTCCTGGCGGATAAAAACGTCGATGTGGTTTTCGTCGTAACGCCGCTTTACATGCATTTCCCGGTCACCAAGGATGCGCTTCTGGCGGGCAAGCACGTGTTCTGCGAAAAAAGTCTGGTGTTTAAGCCCGAGGAGATTGTCGCGCTCCGGCAGATGGTCAAGGAGCGGCCCAAACAGATCCTGCAGGTGGGCCTGCAGCGCCGCTACAGCAAGTTCTACCAGGCCGTGAAGCAGATGGTCGACAAAGGAACGCTGGGGCAGGTCACCCATATTCGGGGACAATGGCACCGTAATACCGTGGCCAAGGATCCTTGGAACAAGCCCGTTCCTCCGGGTCTGACGGACAAGGAAAAGAACTGGAGAAAATATAAGGAATTCTCCGGTGGTCTCATGGCGGAGTTAGGTTCACACCAGTTGGATATTGCCGATTGGATGTTCGGATCCACGCCGGAGTACGTGGTGGGCGTCGGTGGACAAGATTATATCCACGACGGACGTGACATCTTCGACAATATCGCGCTGATTTACCGCTATCCGAAAGGACAAAAGTTTCTTTACAGCTCCATTACGACCAACGGCTCTCTCGATATGTTGAAATCGGACCGGCGAGAATTCGGAGAGGTCATTATGGGGACCGATGGCGCGGTTCACATTACGTTAGGCGGCGACGATTTTCCCGCCACTGCCATTTGGTTTCCTGAACCGCCGAAACCGGCTGTATCCGGAGCCAAAAAAGAGAACGTAAAAGCGGGCGCTACGATTGCCACCGGCGCCGCCAGCAAGGGACTCCCCATTTTCCTCGACAAAGACGCCATCAGCGGCAATGAAACCTTTGTGGAGAAGGAGATGAAATTCGCGCGCCGCTGGCTAGCGAACAAAGGCATCATGATGCCGGAGGAAGAGAATCCGGTGGACACTGAGTTAGCATCATTCTTCAACGATGCCCGGACCGGCGGGCATCCGAAGGCGGATCTCGAGGTCGGCCTTGCCGACTCCATGGGTGTCATCCTCTCCAACAGGGCAATGTTTGAGGAGCGCCGGGTCAACTATAGCGAAATTGAAGGCATGACCCGCGGCACGGAGACTCCGGCCGGCAAAACCAGACGCAGCTAGCTCAATATTCGAGCTTCGCGTTCGAATAGAGCTCCTTAACGCTATACTCTACCTCCCGGTAAGGTCCCGAAACCAACGGAAGGTAGAGTTCAAACAGAAAGTTTTTATCAGTAGGCTGCACGGCTCGCGGAAAGATGAGCCGCAGCCTCGCGTCGGACGATGACGCCGGGAAGTGCATCACCATCTTGTACGTTTTCCGGCCCACGCGCAGAACGCAGTCCGACTCCATTCGCTTGCGCTCTTTGCTGTCCAGTGTGACCAGCGTGCGCGGCTGCAGGATGGCCAGCACGAGATACTTGTCCCCGTTCTCTTTCTCCCATTGGCGAAACTCCTCCACGAGAGGGTCACTAGCCCGTTTCGTCCGTTTCTCCACTTCCTGATCGGCCTCTCGCATTGGACGGGCGCTGGCCAGATAGACGGGAATCGGTACCCGGCTTCCGGTGGCGCCGATTGGATAGGCTACGCTGACCCACGGGGACCTGGAAAACATGCTCTGCACCTCTTCATTGGTCCATTGCCCGGCGGGTTTAGCATCCCAAAACGGCGCCGCAAGAAAACAGAAGAATGCGGTTAACAGGTGCATAGAAGTATCCACATCGATTATCGTATCCAGATATGGCAGAGGTGAACTACCGCGGCAGAAGAGCTGTCCAGTTGGAAAGTCCGGAGATACGGGTGACTGTGCTGATCGAGGGCGGCCATATCGCCGAGGTTCTGCATAAGCAGACTGGCGTAAATCCTCTGTGGACGCCACCCTGGCCCTCTATCGAGCCCTCCACTTACGATCCCTGGAAGCATCCGGAATATGGGGGCGATGCAGAAAGCAGGCTGCTCTCAGGCATCATGGGACACAACCTGGCGCTTCATCTGTTTGGCGGTCCGTCAGCCGAGGAAGCCGCAGCCGGCATTCCGGTGCACGGCGAGGCCTCCGTAGCCGCCTACGCAACCTGTGTTGAGGCAGGGGTGATGAGCTGCAGCGCTCACCTGGTTTCCGCGCAACTGGAGTTCGAGCGCCGGTTGCATCTGCTGCCGGACGGACGATCGATCCATGTGCACGAGACGGTCCGCAACCTCTCTGCCCTTGATCAGCCATCCGCCTGGACCCAGCACGTCACGCTGGGGCCGCCGTTCCTGAAGCCGGGGGTGACGCAGTTCCGCGCATCCGCAACTCAATCCCGTGTGTACGAGCGGGAACTGCCGGATGGCTACATGCAGCGCGGGGCCGATTTCCTGTGGCCGAATGTGCCCCTGAGTGCCGGAGGCGCCTGCGACCTGCAAACGTATCCTGCCGGCGACACGTATGCAGGCATGAGTTCCCACTTGATGGATCCCGGGCGTGAATCGGCTTATTTCGTCGCCTGGTCACCGGAGAGCAACGTCTTGTTTGGATATAAGTGGAGCCGGGCGGACTTTCCGTGGCTAGCCCTCTGGGAAGAGAACTGCTCGCGCACGGCTGCTCCCTGGAATGGCCGAACAATCACGCGGGGAATGGAGTTCGGCGTCTCTCCGGTCCCGGAGACGCGTCGCCAGATGATCGAACGGGGCAGTCTTTTTGGAGTGGCGGGCTACCGATGGCTACCGGCGGGGGGCAGTGTCTCGACGGCCTATACCATTGTCATCGGCATGGCTGATCAAATTCCGGAAGAGCTTTGACGCCGGACCCGCTACAAATTTCCGCCGGACACGATCACGCCCGCCGACCGGACGGCGATCTTTTGAAACAACAGAGCAGCCGGAGCAACGGCGCCGCTGGGCTCCACTACAATTTTCAGCCTGCTCCGCAAAAACTCGACGGTTTCGCGGATCTCCTCCTCCGAAACCAAAACGATCTCTTCGACGGCGTCTTGAATCATCGGAAAAGTGAGGGCGCCAGGCTGGGGAGCTCGCAGTCCATCGGCACTGGTAGTGGGGGGCGGAATCCGCACCCGCTCCCCCTTTTTCCAAGACAGATAGGTGTCGTTGCCATCCTCGGGTTCCACTCCGAAGACTCGAATATTAGGGTTTAGACCCTTTGCCGCGGTGGCACAGCCGGCGAGCAGGCCGCCTCCGCCGATACAAACGACAAGCGCCTCAACGGATGGCTGTTCGGTCAGCAGTTCCAGCGCGGCGGTTCCCTGGCCGGCCATGATCCATTCGTGATCGAAGGGCGGCACCAGGGTTGCGCCTGTTTCCGCGGCGAGCTGGCGGCCGATGGCTTCGCGATCCTCCCGCATGCGGTCGTATGTCACGATTTTCGCCCCGTAGTTTCGCGTGGCCTCCACTTTCGCCGCCGGCGCGTCATCGGGCATCACGATGGTTGCCGTTGTACCCAGGTCACGGGCAGCCATGGCGACGGCTTGCGCGTGATTGCCGGACGAGAATGCCACTACCCCCCGCGGCAGATCCGCTTTCGGAATCGACAAGAGAAAATTCGCCGCCCCGCGAATCTTGAAGGCGCCCGCCCGCTGAAAATTTTCACACTTGAAGAACGTCTCGACTCCCGCCCGTTCGTTGAATAGATGCGAGGTCAGAACGGGCGTACGGTGAACCATCAGAGAGATGCGCGCCGCCGCCTGTTGTACGTCGCAGAGGCTGAGCATTAGTAGCCCGCACGCTTGTCCACCAGATTCTGCAGCGGAGCGCCTTCGACAAAGCGTTCAAAATTACCCACGAAAAACCGCATGGCGGATTCCAACCAGTCGGATGTGTGGTCGGCGCAGTGTGGAGACAAGAGCACGTTTTCGAGCGTCCAGAACGGATGACCGGGCGGCAGTGGCTCGACATCGAAAACATCCAGCGCCGCCCCGCGAATCCATCCTTCCTGCAGAGCGCGGATCAGCGAGGGCTCGTCGATTGTGGGACCCCGTCCGAGATTGATGATGACACCCGTGTTTTTCATCGCCCTCAGCTCTTTCTCGGCGACGATGCCGCGCGTCTCGGGCGTTAGGGGGGTGGCGACCACGATGTAGTCGGACGCGGCCATTAGTTCAGCCCTGTCCTCAACCTGGTAGGCCCGGCTGACAATTGGGTCGTCCTTCATTTGGTCAGGCCGGCGCCTGGTTGCCAGGACTTTCATTCCGAGCGCGCGAGCCCGGGTGGCGGCCGCTTTTCCGATCTCCCCGTAGCCGACGATTCCCACCGTCTGGCGGTCGATCATTTCGACGTCAAACTGCTCCCAGCGTTGCGCCATCTGATTCCGCATCATGCGCCGGAGATCTTTCGCGAAGTAGAGGATGGACGCTACGGCGAACTCGCCCAAGGAATCCTTAAAAACGCCTCGCGAATTGGTTACCGGCACCTTGCTCTCGATTAATTCCGGGAATAGAACGCTTTCCACGCCCGCGGATAACGAGTGAACCCATTTCACGTTTTTGGCGGTAGGCCAGAGTTCCCGCAGCGTGCCGCCAACTCCCATGCAGTTGAGAATCACGTCGGCCTCCTCAGCGGCATTTGTGAATGCTTCCATGGTTTTACCCACAGTGATGGTGGTGGAATCGGGTAATTGCTCGAGCACTGCCAGGTGACGGTCGTTCGGGTTGGCAATGACGATCAGGTTGAAAGGGCGCATCAGAGCAAAAGTAACATACTTGCTTCATTCCGCAGCCGTGCGGGAAACTAGTGGAGTGACTGATCGGTGCACCTGTGGCGCAACTCTTCCTGAAGACGCACGTTTCTGTCATAAGTGCGGAAGACCTCTGTTCGCCGATTCCGAAGTAGATCTCTCTCCCGCTCTCGAGACCGGCGAGGTGGCCCCGCCGCCGCCTCCACCAACAGAGAAGCCGAAGATCAATTTTCATAACTCAGTGGCGGTACGCGTGGCGCTTATGGCGGGCGGCCTAACCAGCCTTCTGATATCCCTTCCTCTCCCGGGGTACCCCGGCTTGGTCTGGAAGCTTTTCATTTTGCTGGCAGGTGGATTCTTCTCGGTATTTCTATACAAGCGGCGCACCGGTGAATCACTCTCCGTCCGGAGCGGCGCCCGAATGGGCTGGATTACCGGAATCTTCTTTTCCGTGATCACGTTGGTGGTCATTGCAGTGGACGCTCTGGCGCCCTCCACCGAGCCCGGTTTAGCGGATAACTTCCGCAAAGCCATGGAAGCAAACAGTTCCGCCCAGGCCGAGCAGGTACGCCAGATGCTTCAGGATCCTGTTGGAATCGCGATGATGCTGATCTTTGGCCTGATGTTTGTCTTCGCGCTCCAGACCGCAATCACCGTGGCAGGCGGTGCAATCGGCGCAAAAGTGCTGGAAAAAGAGTAGATTTTGCGCTTTAGGCCGCGGCCTCGCAGGACGCCGGATCGGGGGTACTCCGATGGGCGGACCACTTTACGATAGCGACGCCTGCAAAAACGATCGCCATTGCAGCCGCCTCGCGCCACCCGAACTGCTCCCGGTAGAACAGCCAGCCGAGGAACACCGCGACGATTGGATTCACGTAGGTGTACGTGGAAACAATTGCAACCGGCAGGTGCTCCATTGCATAAATAAATGCACTGTAGCCCACAACGGAGCCGAAGATCACCAGATACAGCAGCGCCAGCGAGCTTTTCATGCTCCAGTGGACCGGGTGTTCACTAATCAGGAGCGCGGGGACCAGGAATACCACGCCCGTGGCCAACTGTTGTACACCCCCGCTTATCACGGGGTGAGCGTTTGTTTTCTGCCGCTTTTGCAGCAGGGCACCGACATTCCAGAGGACGCAGCCCGCTTGCAGGAGTAGAAAGCCATTCACCACATTGGAGCCCACACGTGCGCCCGTCAATGCCGGCGCGACAAGCAGGATAACTCCACAGGATCCGACGCCAATACCCGCCAGTGTGGAGACTCGAAGGCGCTCTCCCCCGGTGGCGGCTTCCAGACCCACCAGCCAGAAGGGCGACGTGGTGATAAACAAGGCGGCTAGTCCACTGGGGATCCACAGTTCCGAGAACACAAGCGCGCCATTACCGCCGCCCAGCACGATCAGCCCGTATAGCGCCGTGAGCCACAACTCGCGGCCGGAGGGAATCCTGGCGCCCGCTGCTTTGGCCCCGATCAGGAGAATCAAACCCGATGCGATAAATCTTGCGGAGATCATGGTCAGCGGGGGGAACGATTCCAGCGACATGCGGATCGCCAGATAGGTGGTTCCCCAAAAGAACCACACCGCGAATAACGCCAGGTATGAGGCGAATTGTGAGGATTTCCGCAATTTCCAAGCGTAGCATCGGGGCTCACAGCAACCCATCCGGTAAACTGAGGACTTGATCGTTACGCTCACTATCAATCCGGCCATCGACCAAAATGTCAGCGCGGACCGGCTGGCTTTCGAGGATCGCGGATACATCCTGGCGACTACCGAGTCGGCCGGCGGCCGCGGCATCAACGCGTCGCGAGTGATTCATTCTTTTGGCGGAAAAACCCTCGCTATCGTAGCCTCGGGCGGAAAATCCGGAAGCAAATTTGAAAAGCTTCTCGAAGGCAGCGGTTTCCCCTTTGAAGTGGTCCCTATCCAGCAGGAGCTTCGGACAAACCTCGCCATATCAGACAAGCAGGGCCTGACAGTCAAGCTGAACCAGGCCGGCCCACTGATGACTGCCAAGGAGTTGGGCCGCATTGAAAGGGCCGTGGCGGCGATTCTGCCGAAGGCGAAATGGCTGATGATTTGCGGCAGCATCCCACCCGGAGTTTCGCCCCACTTCTACAACAAGCTGATTGAACTGGCGCGCAGCAGCAACGTGCATACTTTGCTGGACACCGACGGCTATCCGTTGATGCACGGGCTGGAGGCGCGGCCGTCCACGGTAACTCCAAACCAGCAGGAAGCCGAACGCCTGCTGAACCGCGCACTGATTACGCGCACTCATTTTTTGGACGCCGCGCAGCGTATCCACGCCATGGGAGCGGATGCCGTGCTGCTCTCGCTGGGCAGCCGTGGCGCCGTGGCGGTGAACGCCGCCGGTAGCTTTGAGGCCATTGCGCCGCGGGTCGACGCCGTCTGCCCGATAGGAGCCGGGGACGCGATGGCGGCGGCCTATGCATGGTCCATGGCGACTCAGGGCGACTTCGTGGAAGCGGTGCGTTGGGGAGTCGCCACGGGCACGGCATCGGCACGCCTACCGGGCCTGGCCTTCGCCAGCCTGGAACAGACAAGAGAGATCCTGAAGCACGTCGAGATCCGTCCGGCCTAGCTGGCGTCTGCCGGCTTAAGGAGCGATTCCCGCAGCACGCAAATCCAACAGCAACTTGCCGGAAGCGTTCCGCGGATAGCCAAAGTCCCAGAAAGGATCGCCGCCCGAGCTTTCCCATACGCGCTTGCCAGTTTCAAACAGCAGAGCGTGCAGCCGTTCATCCGCGGCGTAAACGGCTGCCTCCGCACCGCCCATCAGCTCGATCACGCCGCGCAAGTCCAGGCTGTTCCTGTACTCTTCCAGGCCGAGCCGGTAACCCTGCTCGACCTCGGCTACAAATCTGTCCCAGCCGTCGATCAGCCCTTTTCGCCCGGCGCGGACTACTCTCTCCGGATAACCGTTTTCCCGCAAATACTCCTCAAGCTCCCGGTCCGTCATTCCAGGGAGACTTTCGGCTCGGCGCCGTACGTGATGTTCGCCTGGCGCGCGCCGTTCAGTATAGACAGGCGGCCGGCCTCCATTACCAACTCGTTATAGCGGCTGTTGGCCGGTGTCGCCAGCACGCCCTCGGCATCATACTGCTTCAGCATCCGCTGCCGCTCCTCCACGGTCGGGCATGCTTCCACCTTCAAACAGGAGCGCAGAATGAAATCGATGGAACGATAGCCGTAGCCGACC
>DATLBY010000332.1:0-3675 GCA_035526665.1 Bryobacteraceae bacterium | reverse complement strand
GTCGAGCGCGGGGGCGCATCAAGAGCGGCTTGAAATGCAACCCACTGTTCGAAATCCAGCCCAAAGCGTTGCCGGTGGGGCAGCGTCTCCTCGGCCCGCGCCAAGGCGCTTTCCAGAACGAATTCACTCACTGTTCGTTGCGCCGACAATGCGGCGATCTGCAGAGCGCGTTTCGCTGAGGGTGTGACTCTGAGATCGATTTTTTCATTCCGTCTCTCTGTCGTGTTCATCTACGGCCCCCGGATACCAATCTAGCCCGCCTGCCCGACGATGTCATGACACCCTTCAATTGACGGCGGCTCAACGGATTTCATACTTCCGCCTACAATGGTCCATACGATTGTGAGTGCATGCGAGAAGTAATTACAGAACGCGATATCCCGCTGTCGGGTGAGCTGAAGTATAGATCCGGCGCAATCATTACCATGGCCGCGCGGGACTTGGCCGCCGCACGCGGCGTGTCATTGATCGAGATGGCTGAGGGCGAAACCGCCGCTGCCGCCGGCGCGCAGGACACCGTGGCACTGGGCGCGGATCACGGCGGGTTTGAGCTGAAAGAAGCGCTGAAGGCTATTTTGGAAGAGTTCCGCCTGTCGATTACCGACGTCGGTGTCTTCGATACGAAACCCGCCGATTATCCCGATATTGCCGAAAACGTCGCAAAATTAGTCGCCTCCGGGACGGCCGCACGCGGCGTCGTCATTGATGGCGCCGGCATCGGATCGTGCATGGCCGCCAACAAGATTCCGGGCGTCCGAGCGGCCCTGTGCTATGATAAAGCTTCTGCCCGTAATAGCCGGGAACATAATGATTCTAATGTGCTTACGTTGGGCAGCCGGCTTCTGACACAGACCCAGGCGGAGGACGTTCTGCGCATCTGGCTGGGAACGCCGTTTGCTGGCGGACGGCATTCAGCACGAGTGCAAAAGATCTCCCGGATTGAGCAGCGGTACGCAAATTGGACTCCTCAGAACTAGACCAACTCGTAGCCCAGATCGGCGAGGAGATCCTCAACCGCGTGGGCGGGCCCCGATTTTCCAACGCCGAAGGCCTGAACATCCCGGACGTGGTCTGTCCCGGATGCAAGCAGCGGTGTGCGCAGACTTGCGCCCAGAAAACGAACGACATCGTGGCGGCCGGCGCCGACCGGATCAGCGCCAGCGATCGTCTGACCAAAATCGATCCGAAGATTGCCGCCAGTATCGATCACACCATCCTGCGGCCTGACGCGACGCAGAGCGATATTCAGAAGCTTTGCACAGAGGCGAAGCGATATGGCTTCGCCAGCGTGTGCGTCAACCCGCACTGGGTGCCGGTGGTGGCGCGTGAGCTTGCAGGCTCGGCTGTAAAGGTGTGCACCGTAGTAGGATTTCCGCTCGGCGCCAACACTACGGAAATTAAGAAAGCCGAGACGGAAGCCGCCATTCGCGTGGGCGCGCAGGAGATCGACATGGTGATCAATGTCGGCGCGCTCAAGTCGGGCGATTATGACACGGTAAAGCTGGATATTCAGGCGGTGGTGGAAGCGAGCCACCGCAGCGCAGCCATCGTTAAGGTGATCATCGAAGCAGCGCTGTTGGACGACAACGAGAAGGCCATGGCCTGTACGCTGTCCAAACTCGCCGGCGCCGACTTCGTGAAGACATCCACCGGGTTTGCCGCCTCCGGCGCAACCGCGCATGACGTGGCGCTGATGCGCTCCATTGTGGGGCCCAAGATGGGCGTCAAGGCATCCGGAGGCATACGCACGCTCGAGGATCTGAAGAAAATGGCGGCGGCCGGCGCATCGCGGATCGGCGCCAGCGCCAGCGTGAAGATCATCGAGGCCACCGCAGCCTGACATGGCAGGTGTACGCAAATCGGCGGTGCGCTTCCGCGAGCGCGCGGAGCTATTGGACTTCCTGCTGGAAGTCTCCACCGCTACTTCTGAAACGCTAGACCTGGATCGCCTCATGCCGGCCGTTGCCGACATGGTGAAGGATGTCATTCCACACGACATTTTCGCGCTGCTGCTGTACGTCGAAAAGCAGCAGGGGTTGCGGATCCGGTATGCACGCGGCCACCGCGACGAGGTAGTACGAAGTCTTTTGATTCCGCTGGGCGACGGTGTCACCGGAAAGGCGGCGGCTACCCGGCTGCCGGTCATGGTGAACGATGTCCGGAGCGATCCCAGCTATCTGAATGCCATGGATGCGGTCCGGTCGGAGCTCGCGGTACCCATGCTGGCGCGAGGCAAGTTGGTGGGGGTCATCGACCTGCAATCGACGCGTGAAAACGCCTATTCGGAACAGGATCGCGCTCTTCTGCGCCTGCTGGCTGCCCGCGTGGCCTCTTCCATCGACAATGCACGCCTCTACAAGAGAGTGGAGCGGCAGAGCCGGACCTCGAAGATCCTCATTCATCTCTCGCAGGATTTTTCCTCGACCCTGCAACTGGATGAGCTGCTTAGCAAGATTGCCAAGGCAATGCGGGTGCTGATCAACTACGATGCATTCAGCGTGCTGCTGGTAGACGCCGATCAAAAGGTGCTGCGCCACCGCTTTAGCGAACGCTACGATCAACGCGTGGTGCTCGACAATATCCCCATTGGAAAAGGGATCACCGGCGCGGCCGCGGCCCAAGGTGAGACCGTACGGGTAGAGGATACGTCCACCGACCCCCGGTACATCGCCTCTCATCCGGACATACGGTCGGAGGTGGCGGTTCCGCTCATCGTCAAGGACCGCGTGATCGGCATCCTGGACCTGGAAAGTGAGCGGCTAGCGTATTTCACCGATGAACATCTGCGCACGCTCTCGCTGCTCGCGCCGCAGATCGCAAGCTCAGTGGAGAACGCCCGCCTGTATGAAGAGCTGGCACTGCGCGAGCAGCGCATGGAGCAGGATTTGAAGGCAGCCCGCAAGCTGCAATCCATTCTTCTTCCCAAGGAAGCGCCTGAGATCGAGGGCATGGAGATCGCGATCGGCCTGCGTCCGGCGCGCGAGATCAGCGGCGATCTTTATGATTTTTTCGTACAAAACGACGAATTCGCCGTGCTGGCGTTCGGCGATTCCAGCGGAAAGGGCGCCGCTGCCGCTTTGTATGGGGCCCTTGTCAGCGGCTTGCTCAGGACGCTGGCGCCGCGTATTCGCCGTCCCGCCCAGTTGATGAAGCGGCTGAATGACGCTTTGCTGGAGCGTAAGGTGGATGCCCACTACGTCACGCTGCTGCTGCTCTATTGGGACAAGCAGACTCGTGAGCTGATCATGGCGAACGCAGGCTCCATCCCGCCGATGATCTGCCGGAAGGGCGAACGCCTGAAGCCCCGCATTGAAGGCGTGCCGCTGGGACTGCTGGAAAATCGCGAGTACGATGAAGTCACGCTGAAGACCGAACCCGGCGACGTCCTTCTCCTCTACTCGGATGGGATTCAGGATCAACAGAACCCGAATGACGAGGAATATGGCAATTCGCGTCTGTTCCGCATTTTGAAAGAACACTGCAGTAAACCGCCGAAAGCGCTGGTCGATGCGGTCTTTGAGGACGTGGAGCGCTTTACTTCGGGCAGATCCATGAACGACGATCA
Organism: Bryobacteraceae bacterium; assembly: GCA_035526665.1. Taxonomy (GTDB): domain Bacteria; phylum Acidobacteriota; class Terriglobia; order Bryobacterales; family Bryobacteraceae; genus DATLBY01. The sequence goes on along the minus strand of DATLBY010000332.1, from coordinate 110 downwards.
AACCGTAATTGCTTTAAAAATAACCTGATGGCGTACGAATACAAAGACCACAGCCTCTATTGCGACGGCGTTGCGCTGCGCGACATTGCCGGCGAGGCCGGAACTCCGTG
>DATLBY010000331.1:0-6330 GCA_035526665.1 Bryobacteraceae bacterium | reverse complement strand
GGAACGGCTTTTCAGACGGCCGGACCAAGTATCTGTATCACGCGTTCCATGGGGACGAGCAACTGTTCGATCTGGAGAAAGATCCCAACGAGGTCCACGACCTCGCGGGAGATCCCAAAGCCGCGGCGCAGCTTAGAACCTGGCGCCAGCGTCTCATCGACCACTTGTCGATTCGCGGCGAGCAGTGGGTAAAGAACGGAAAACTGCAGACCCGAAAGCATCCGATTCCGCGTTCGCCGAACTTTCCGCAGCCAGCTTCGTAGCCGTGAACTGCCACGGCCTGACTACCAGGTTGGGCGCTGGAGAGGCGTTTTACCAGTTACCTTGGCGGACTCCCTCACCTTCACGAACTCGGTATCGCGCTGCTGCCACAATTGACTGAGCTGGCGGACACGGCCGGGCTGGTCCGCGACGAGATTTCCCTGCTCAGAGCGATCCTTGCCCAGGTCATACAACTCCCACGGCCCCGATGTGCCGGCCGCTACGAGCTTCCAGTCGCCTACTCGGATAGCCCGGTTATTCGAGTGGTTGAAATATAAATAGTCCCGCGTGACGACGCCACTTTTTGAAAACGCCGGCGCCAGAGTCTTACCGGGCAGCGGAGGCGCTCCGGGCTCGGCAGACGCCGCAGGATCGCCGCCCGCCAGCCCTGTAAGAGTCGGGAGGACATCGATGAAATGACACGGGTCGTGGCGGAGCGCACCTTTATCGCCGATTCCAGCGGGCCAATGGACAATGAGCGGCGACGCAATGCCACCTTCATGAACGTACGATTTGTGCAGCCGGAATGGCGTGTTTGACGCGCTAGCCCAACCCGGCCCCAGACAGAGATAGGATGCGCGAGAGCCCGCAGGGGCCGATGCATCATGGCCATCGCCGCGGATGATCTGCTCGGCGCTCGCGCCATTGTCGGAAAGAAAAAGAATCACGGTGTTGTCCAATTGATTCGTGGAGCGAAGCTGCTCTACTACACGGCCGATCTGACGGTCCATACACGTGACCATGGCGGCATGGATCGCCATCTTGGTGCGCTGCAGGTTCTTCTGCGCGGGCGTCAGGGTAGACCAGGCTACGGCACGCGTGACTTCCCCTGGACCGATTTTGGCTAACAACTCGCTATCCGGAGTACTCCACCGCGGCCGTTCCCCCGGCTCGAGAGGCGACAGCTCGCAGTTCACGACACCCATCCGGCGCATCCGCTGGAAGCGCTTCTCGCGCGCGGCATCCCAACCTTCCGAGAAGCGGTCTTTATAGCGGTCGATGTCCTCCTGGAGCGCGTGCAGCGGGAAGTGCGGCGATGTAAACGCCAGGTAAAGCAAGAAGGGATCGTTGGGGTGTCCGGCACTATGTTCTTGCAGGAAGCGCACGCCATGGTCCCCGATCGCATTCGTCAGATAGAACTTTTCGTCCGGCCGGATGGGGGGCAGCGGCTGTTCATTCAGATGCAGCAGCCTGGGGGGAAAATACCGATTCTCATCCAGCAGCATGAAGGATCGATCAAAACCGGCGCCCTCCTTCATGGCTTTGAATTTGATATGCCATTTTCCTGAATGGTAGGAACGATACCCCAGCGGCTTGAGATACTCGGGCAGAAACCGCGTCCATCGCGGCGTGTTACCGGGAGTCATGACATCGGCGGCGGTCTGCTGCGCGTAGTAGCCGGTGAGCAGGCAATTTCTGGAGGGACCGCAGCGAGCCGTGGAGTAAGCCTGGGTAAATCGCAGACCGCCGGCCGCCAGCTTGTCGAGATTGGGAGTATCGATGTCGCCGCCGTAGCAGGCGGCATCCGAGTAGCCCATATCATCGGCGAGAATCACGACGAAATTTGGTTTCCGGGATCCCTGCTGCGCCCAAACCGACGGGATAGCGGAGGCAGCGGCGGATCTTAGGAAGGTTCTCCGGTTCATCTCAGAGTGAGAAACTTGGGGCGGGGCTAACATGGGTGTCATTCTATCGCTCGCACCCATGAGATATTCGCCTACGCTATTCTGCGATCGGCAACGTAAGGCACGTATGACACACAGGCCGGTGATCGATGCCAACGGTGCCGTTGTGCCCGCGGCCCGCCTGACGGCGGTCTGAATATCGTTTCTGTAAACCCGGTATCCATACTCCCTCACGCTGGCAGTAAGGGAGGGTTGCTCCTACTGAGACATCGAGTCAAATGCACGGGTGAACGCGAATGTTCTGCTGCACCTGCAATAGCGGCACCCCTTCATTGCGGGCACGTCTCGAAACGCATGACCGTAAAACCGCTTGGTACGGCATTCGGGACGAGCTTGCAGAGATTCTGCTTTTCCGCGCGGCGGTCAAGCAGACCTTCGCGAACGAAGGCGACCAGAGCATTGAATTCATCCGACGTTAGTGAAATCGGATGTGCAAGGAGGGGGTCCACCCGTTGCAGGACCGGCTCAATCGGCCCCAAGTGGTGTGCGAGGTCCTTAGCCACGCCCGCGGCCGTCGCATTATAAGTGCGCGCGGAGGTAAACACGTCAAGATGATGCCGGATTGCATCCTCCAGGCGGGTGAAGGCTCCATTGTGGAAGAATGCTGGCTGAAGGGCGGCATTGCGCAGCGGCGAGGTTCTGAACTTATATCGATCCACCGGGTTGCCGGTGATTTGCTCTAATCCGAAATCCTCATCCCGGCCGGGGCCATCGAAAATGACATTTCCCTTTCCCGCGCCGAATACGGGGGCGATCTGAGGCACGCCAACGACGTGCATCTTGAAATCGCTAAACATCTCATTGGACTGGCCGGCGACAGCGTGACAGTTCGCACAGCCGCCTTTACCGAAGAACACCAGAGCGCCTCTCTTCTGCGGCTCCGTCATGGCTTTGCGATCCCCGCGGGCGAAGCGATCCACTGGCGCATCGGCGAAAATGAGCGTGAACTCAAACTCAGCGATAGCCCTTCCGAACATAAAAAAATCAATGGGTCCCCCGCTAGCCACAGAGGGAAATAGTTCTCCAAATAGCGCTCTAAATGCAGGCGTGGAATTCAGCCGTGCCAGCACGGCCTGGCGTATTGGCTCATTGCGGAATCCGCTGGTGTCGGGAGGAGGGACTGTTCCGCCCTTGCCATCGTCAAATTGATCGAATTCGGCGCCGATTGTGCCTTTAGTGCCGGTAAATCCTGCGACCTCCACCAGCTCCGTCGGCGGTATATGAGCTTGCGCGATCAGCAGATGCGTGACAATTGCGTCGAACGCGGGAAACTTTACAATGCCTTCCGGCTCCGGGAATGTAAACCCCTGCGAGTTATCGAAGGAATTTCCGGAGGGTGCCGAGAACCGTCCGTTCCACATGAGATTCGGATAGAATGCTGTGTTTGCCGCTGTCGGCGTCCGGCGCTGGTTGCGCGGACCGGACCTGTTCTGCCCCACGATGTTATTGTTCTGAACTCCGATCGCAATGGATTGGGTATCTCCAAATCCGTTCGAGGGCGAGTGACAGCCGCCGCAGGTGTTGTCGGAATGCAGGCCGCCGCTGGTGTCGAACCATAAAAGTCGGCCAAGATTTGCCAATTTCGTGTTGACCGTGCGTCCGAGTCGACCTTCAAGGCTGGATTGAATCGTGCCGCTTAAGCCGGAGGCCTTCAATGCTGCATCGAGCTGTTCATCGAGATTGCCCGGTGCCGCGATACTCGCAAATGAAAACACTACAAGCGTGCTCGCGCGAACAAAGAGAGTGCCACCCATCGTAACTAACCTCCCGGGGACGACAAAGTGTTCCACACTCTTGCGTGAATTTCAAGCCTTTTTCGTATCCTGTTAGCGGTAAGTAATTTCTCCCACAATTTCACCGTTTCGCATGCCGATCGTCTCGTAAATGCATTGCAAATACTGAATACCGGCAATATAATCGAACCCGATTGCCGGGCCGGACCTTTTCTTGCCCAGCGGAAGGAGAAGCGGATGAACAAGGCAAGAGTTTCCCTATTGATGGGCGTCGCTCTACTCTCGTTGCCCATGAACGCAAGTAAGAGTGAAGTGACCCCGTTCAGCTTCGTTGTGGCGGCCGGCACGTGCGCGGCCGCACCCGGCGGGCTCACCGGTTCCGGTCTGTTGCGCATCGTAACCATCGACAACGGCGGGCACACTGGATTGGTAACGAACCTTATCGGAACGGCCACCGATCCAGCCGGCGGTAAGTGGATTTTCGGCGATCATGACGTTTTCAGTCCTAATGAGGAGGCGCCTACTTTGTTGATCGAGACTTTTCATCTCATCGGACAGGGAAGTCTCCCCAACTTGTCAATTCAAGTGATCCTCAAGGTGTTGGCAGACGGTACCGTGGTGGTGAACCGGGAGCGAGGGTTGGACGTTGTCGCTTGTGCAGGTTAACCTTCCCCGGGTTAATTCAACCCAGGCGAGGCACTGAGGCGGGCTGCGTCAAACGATATCGAAGCCGTGCTGCTTCACGTGATACGGCCCGTCAAAGCGCTCGGTGCATTTGAACAGCTCGTGGCGTCCGTCGCCGGCATGATCCCGCAGGCGCGCCAGTAAGGCGGACTGCTCCTCTTGGGACATGGGTTGAAATGCCCGCGCCATGGCGAGATTCTGCCTCAGTTGCTCCATCGAAATCATTCCGGAGACTTGAACGCTTATCTGCTGGCTGAGAGCAAACCGATAGGACTCGTCCGCACTCAGGCCGGCGCTTTTCGGGAACTGGCCTTGCGGGTATCCGCCGCCGAGCCCCTTCATGCCGATCACCCCGATGTTCCTCCTCAGGCATTCCGGCAAAACCTCGCGCTGAAAGCTGCGGTAGACAGTGTCCATCACATTGACCGGCATCTGCGTGGCATCCCAGTCGAAAGGCTTTGAGAGCATGTTCAGATGAATGCGCGGATCTTTGTGTCCCGTGAAGCCGATGAACCGCACCTTGCCCTGGCGGCGAGCTTCAATGGCGGCCTCAATACCGCCCCGCTCGAAGATCCAATCGGGGTCGTTGTCATAGATGCATTCGTGAAACTGCCAGAGATCGATATAGTCGGTCTTCAGCCGGAGCAGGCTGTCCTCCAGACATTTCATGGATCCTGCGTTATCGCGATTGCAGTTCTTCGTCATCAAGAAGACGCGGCTGCGGCGGCCGTCCATCTCCAGAGCCTTGCCCATCAGCTCTTCGGAGCGGCCATCGTGGTAGTCCCAGGAGTTATCGAAGAAGGTCAGGCCTTGGTCCATGGCCGCGTGCATCAGGGCGATTGCTTCGGCCTCCTCTTTAAGTGCGCCGATATGCCAACCGCCGAGGCCCAAAATGGACACAGGAACTCCTGTCTTGCCTAACACTCTGGTGGGCAAACCGCCGTTTGTATCGTGAGCCATCAGGGTCTATCATACTTCCACACGTGGGGAGGGTACGCTGGTCTTTTCCGTATACCGCAGGATCTGATTCCACGGATCGGACCGTACGACGAGTTCAATGCCTCAGCGTGAATTCCGAGAGGTGACTCCCGGCGGGTTCGACCGCCATATGGGATTTACGAAGGCGCCGTTGCCCGCCACGTCCCAAACTGCCACGCGCGCCCACTTCCAACCTTTGGCATCGGCTTCCCAGGTGAACTGCGTGTTTCCGAACTCGCGGGTGGCGCTAAGCCGAAAAATCTTACGATGCGTTTCCGAGCCGTCGCCCCACACGATCTCAGCCATTCGTAGAGGAAAGGTGTAATTTACCTGCGCCCTCACCCGCAGCCGATCTCCAGCAAGTGGGGTGATGGTCAACTCGGGCAGCAGGATTTCGCCGGTCGTGATGAAGTATTCGCCTTTGGACATGGCAGCTAGAACTTCGCCGTAGTGCGCGAAGGCGGGCAACTCCGGCAGCCGGACATAATTGATGTTCATGTGCCCGTAGAGCTCGTGCGTGGTGTCTAACTGGAAGACGTCCACTTCAGCGATCATGCGTTTGCGCAAGCCCCAGTTGTTGGCATCGTCGATGGTTTTGAAGGCACGCTCTCCAAGCCGCGGCGAGGAGAGATCGGATGGCATGGCCTTCCATCCGGCGCCGAGGTAGCGCGGGTCTCGGAACTGCTCGCTGTCGCGGATCTTATCCGGAAATCCGGTGGATCCCTTGGTGCGCGGGTGGGTTTGATACATCAGGCCGCTTTCGGCGTGCACCAGAGCAAGCATGTCCTTGTCACTGCCGGCACGGTAGACCGTGCCGTACTTCGGATCGGTTGATTGGAACGGCTCGCCAGGGGCACGCTTCATGAACCAGTAGACCGGTTTGGGAAAGAGAATGCCCCAGTGGCCCCCGAGATATTGATTCATCTCTTCGGCGGGAATCAGTAGGAAGTCCTTGTCCGATTGGGATTGGCATGCCTTGAAATACGCCT
>DATLBY010000330.1:0-8430 GCA_035526665.1 Bryobacteraceae bacterium | reverse complement strand
GGATGCCGTAGATCGAGAGTCTCCTCCCTCATGGTTTCCCCAATGTGCACAGGGGATCACCCACTACGATGTTTTGCCAGCTCAAACCGGGAATGGAGAGATAGAAGCTTTCCGCCAGGTTGCGGCCGCTGTAATAGGCGGGGAAGAGAAAATCAGGGCGGGGCGTCATCACAAGAAATGGCTCGTTCACATGGCCGGAAGCGCCGGTGGCGCCTTCGTGAATGTAGTCGGCGGTCAAGGTCTGCGGGGCGTTCTTGAAATAGCTTTTCGGATTGTCCCAGGCTCCGATGTTCCAGGCAGCCGGCGGCTTCTCGAAGGTCCGCGCATTGGTCGATACGAATTCCGTCATGATGGCTCCCGGCAACCAGCTGAAACCAACGAGCCTCTGCTTGCGGTTCTTATCGTTTGATCCCCAGGAGGCGAATCCAATAACGTTTTTTTGGCCGTAGAGGACCGCTGTCGATTCATCGAAGACAGTCCGGTCATTGGGGAGCAGGATGGCGGCGTTGCGCAGCCAGTCGTTGCCGGTCTCATCCTCGTCCGAACGCAGGTCCAGCACAAACTTACCGGTGTTTTTGGCTGCCAGGGACTTGTCGATGATCGCCTTCACGTCGCTCAAGTCATAGCCTGCCAGCCGGGTCACCAGATAGATCGGGAATTGGGGATGCGTGAAAGGCGCATCGCGCTGTCCGAAAAAAGGATTGCGCAAGGGACCCCGCAACTCGTGCGGCTTACCCTTCATGTCGGAGTAAAGCAGCGTGAGTTCGGAATCGACGGCGGCGATGTCTCCCTGGTAGGATCCCTCGCCTGGAATGCGCAGCGGAAGGCCCAGCGTCGTCACAATATAGAGAATCTTCTCTTCCAAGTGCCGGGAGCGCAGGCAGTCCGCAATTGGCTTACTGATGCTTTTGTTGTACTCTTCGCGCGGGACCTCCTCCGCCGGACTGACCTGCACGTCGCATACATTGGCGGCGGGAATCGCACGCCGCTGCACGTAGTAATCCGCGATCTGGCAGGCCACTGCGGAGGACTTATTCTTGACCACCAGGACGTTGGCCGCGGTCTGCGCCCACAGTACTGCCCCCGCAAGCCCGAAGAAGGTAATACAGTATAAAATGCGGAGCATTGTTGTTCATTATCGGCTGGATGCCGGACGTAACGCGAATGCTATAATTCAGGCTGTCCACCCGCCATACTTCATGCTTCCGCTTTGGTCCTAACCACTTATGGATCTCGATCAGCTACATACGTTTCTGGAGATCGTAAGGCTGAAGAGTTTTTCGAAGGCAGCTCAGACGTGCTATCGCACGCAGCCGGCCATCAGCGCGCAGGTCCGTCAGTTGGAACAGGAACTCAATACCACGCTGTTTGAGCGCCTCGGCACGCGGATCTCGCTGACCACCGCCGGTAAGATTTTTACCGAATATGCCGAGCAGATCCTACAGCTCCGGAAGCAGGCGCAGGACACAATCAATGAGCTGGAACGCGTTCCCCGGGGCGAAATTGTCATTGCCGCCAATGAGGCGACGTGTATCTACGTCTTACCCCTGGTGTTCTCGGAATACAAGAAACAATTTCCGAATGTCCAGTTGCACGTCGACCGCTCGTATGGCGCGCGTGTGGTGGGCGCTGTAGTGGATAATCTGGCGGATTTCGGGATCACACAGTTGCCGGTGACCGAGAAAAAGCTGCAGGTGGTGAAGATTCACTCCGATGAGATCAAGCTGCTGCTGCCCGCCGATCATCCACTCGCCGCGCGCGACTCCGTGACTTGCCATGACATTACCGGGCACCCATTATTAATCCCGAAGTCGGGCACGACGCGCGCGCGCCTGAACACTTGGCTGGAACCAGTGGAGAATGAGATTCAGATCTCGATGGAGCTTGACTCCACCGAAATGATTAAACAGTTTGTGATGGCTGGGCTGGGCTTGTCGTTTTTGGCGGCATCCCATTGCCGCGAAGAGATGGCGAGTGGTAGGCTTGCGGTAGTGTCACTGGCGCCGGAGCCGATGATTCGCCGGCTGGCACTGATTTATCGAAAGGACAAAAGCCTTTCGAAGGCTGCGCTTGGTTTTATTCAGGTCATTATTGATCATGCGGCCAGCGATGAGCCGCAGATTTCGCACATGAGGATGCCGCAGGTGGCTACGACGTAGCGTAGGGGACTTCTGTGACGTTGAAAAGCGCGACAATATTTATCTCCGTCGGTTCCAGAACAAAAATCTATCGTTCGGTGGAGCACGTCCCGCCCATCCTTCGCAAGAAACTCGTCGAAACAACTAAGGGCGCCAATTCCAAGACGATTCTGATTGCCGACCGCAACGGCCGGGAAGAGGTGAAGCGAGCGATTCAGGGCCTCCCCTCCAGTGTTCAGTTTCGTCTCACCGCTGCTGCGGAGGCGGCGCCGCCTCCGCCCAAGCCGGCGGTGGAGAATTGGGCGGTCCAACGCCGTCAATGGCTGGAGATCGCCGCCTTGGGGCTGCTCGGGCTGCTGATTTGGCTGTTTTTCATCTACAAGTAACCCTCATATTCCCGGATTTTTGTCCGAAGAGTCCTCTGTGGAAGCCAGAGGCGAAATGAAATCAAGTGCCGCGCCCGGCATCGAACTGACAGTTCTCGGCGAGCACTGCGTGGCCTTCGCCGCAACACTGTTGGAACATTCAAGTCAAGCTATCCGGCTGGCAACAGACCAGCCGGTTCCACTCAACGCTCCCGTACGCATCGATATGAATGACAGCATTCTGCTGGGCGAGGTCTGCCAGGTTTCCACGGAGGATGGACGCTACGTCACCAATATCAGGCTCCAACATGTATTGCAGGGATTGACTGATCTGCATCGTCTGGTGGCGGGCATTATGGGAGAATCGTGGCCTCGCCGCCAAACTCAACCCAAGCTGCCGCCGGTGCCCGTCCCTCTCAAGATTGGCTAAATCTTCTCCGGCTCCTTACGGATTTAGTTGCCGCAGCGCCGATTCCAGAGCCTCGATAAAGAAATACTCCCCCCACATGACCGATTCGTCCACGCCCAGATCTTTGTGGATGTGATAAACCCCGCCGCGGAGAATGCCTTCCCAACCCGGAACCTTATCCCCGAGGTGGAGTTCACACAGTGTCCGTAGAATACGAATTGCGGTCGTCCAGTAGAAGTGACCCTTCATCGGGTCGGGAATGAGCCGGCACAGACGCAGCAACCCGGACGCTGCAATCGCCGCGGCTGAGGTATCGAGCAACTTGCGGCTATCCGCCGGCGCCTGAAAATCCCACGGCGGGACACCATCGGAAGGCGTATGAGAGATGTAATAGTCCGCGCAGGCCTCCGCCGTATCCAGGAAGCGTGGGTCGCGGCTGTATTCATAGCACGTGCCGAAGCCGTACAAGCTCCAGGCAAGCCCGCGCGACCAGCACGAATCCCCCCGGTAACCCTGCTGGGTTGTCTGCTGCAAAAACTCGCCGCTTTCGACGTCGAAAATACCTTCATGCGCCGTGGACCCATCGCCCCGGACCAGCACCCGGCGCGTGGTCAGCGCATGCCGCAAGGCCACATCCCGCAGCAGCCTGTCGCCGGTTTCGCGGGCGGCGTAAAAAATAATTCCTACGTTCATCATGATGTCGATGAACAACGAATTATCGGCCACAAACGAGCGTAAATACTGACCCTTCTCCTTGAAACGCAGCGCCAGCGTCTGGCCGGCCTGTATCAGAACCTCGTTCAGATCGGGAGCCTTGGTGACCTGATACCAGCGGTAGTAGGTGGAGAAAAAAATAAATCCCAGATCGTGCACATCACGATCGAACTTGCGATTCTCCAGCGGCTTGGTATAAGCAATTGCCTGGTCCATCCACCAGTCTGCCTCCGGATGCCCGGGTCCCAGGTTCCGGTGGAACAGCCACATCATCCCCGGAAGAAAGCCATCGCACCAATGCGTCCAGGCCGGTCCCTCGTGCTTCCACTTCCCTCCCATGGTGTACATGGGATAGAACCCGGGATGCGTTTCGATCAGTGTCTTCACCTGCTTTTGCGCGAAGGAAAAAGCGTGGGCGAACAGCTTTCTATCGGTTTCCAGTTCGAATTGGATCACTGTGTATCTTCAGAGTTGAGATTGTGGCGCCGCCCAACGATGGCGGCGCGATTCAAGCCGAAGTTTGGTCCTTTCATTAGAATATATTTTCCGATACCAGCAATCGGAAACTTCCTGGCATGGCGATCATTATACGTCCCTTCGCCCGGCGGCTGATCTGTTACCATTGCGGGATGCCAGCTAAGGTAACCATTCTGAGAAACGGCCCCATTCGTATAGAGGGCGATTTTACTATCTCGGATTTTGAAGGAACAGACTTCGGCCTCGCGGGCCGGACGGTAATTTCGTTGTGCCGCTGTGGGATGGCCGAAAACAAGCCCTTCTGCGACGGAACGCACGGCCGCAACGGATTTCAATCGGAGTGCAAGGCTCGCGATCTGCCGCCGCCAAAACCAAAAATCTAAAGGGGGTTCGTCATGAAGGGATTCAAGCAGTTTCTGATGCGGGGGAACGTTCTTGACCTCGCTGTCGCGGTGGTCATCGGCGGAGCTTTTGGCGCCCTTGTCACCGCGCTCGTGAAAGACCTGATCACGCCGATCATCGCTGCTGCTGTGGGCAAGCCGGACTTCTCGAGTATTGTCTTTGAAGTGAACGGCAGCAAATTCCTGATCGGGGACTTTATCAACGCACTGCTTTCGTTTCTTCTGATCTCCGCGGCAGTGTACTTCTTCGTGGTGCTGCCTGTGAATGCCTTCATGGCCCGCCTCCGGCGCGGCGAAGTTGCGCCGGACCCAACCACCAGAAAATGCCCGGAATGTCTCAGTGATGTTCCGCTGGCTGCGCGGCGTTGCGCGTTCTGCACGTCCCTCTTAACCACCTGAGGGCACGCGGTTCGCCGCTTCGTGCGATTCCAGATTCGTTACTGCGAGAGCCTCCCCTATAATGGATGCTCTGGAGGTCTTTTGGTCATTCTGCTCTTCGGCCCGCCGGGTAGCGGGAAGGGCACGCAGTCTCCCGCAATTACGCAGCTTCTGCATATTCCGGCGATTTCCACCGGAGAAATGTTACGCGCAGAAGTGGAGGCCGGCACTTCGTTAGGACTGGTCGCGGCCGAGTTGCTGGCTGCCGGACAACTCGTCGGAACCGAACTCGTGAATGAGATGCTAGTGTGCCGCGTGAATAAACCCGATTGCAGCAAGGGTTTTCTTCTGGACGGCTATCCCAGAACGGTCCCGCAAGCTGCCTTTCTCGACACTTTGTTGAAAGAGCGCGGCCTGGGCGCGCCTATGGTGTTTCATCTGGAGACTCCGACCTCCGTCCTGGTGGAGCGGTTGTCCGCCCGCCGGCAGTGCCCCAAATGCGGCCGTATCTACAACCTGCTGTATAAGCCTCCGGCCAAACGGGGCGTCTGCGACCTGGATGGAGAGCCACTCATGGAACGGCAGGACGACCGCAGGGATGTTGTGCGGGAGCGCCTCGAAGCTTACGAAAAAATGACAGCTCCGGTGATCGCCTATTATGCCAATGCAGACCTGCACGTCATTCCCGCCAACCGTCCGCCGAACGAGGTGACGCGGGATATTCTGGCGATCATTCAAAAGCGCGGCTCGCGGAATGGATTTACCGGAATCGCGGCGCAATGATAGCTATGATGGGAGTTTCGCATTCCCATGATGGATACAACATCGCTCAACCCCAACCTGCTCCTCCATATTGCCCAGGAACTGAATATCTCGCTGCGCAGTCTGGTCTCAACTATCGAACTGCTGGACGATAAGTCCACCGTTCCCTTCATCGCCCGCTATCGCAAGGAGGTCACCGGCAACCTCGATGAAGTCCAGATACGGGCCATCGAAGAGAAGCTGGGATATTTTCGCGAGCTGGAAGACCGGCGCAAAACCGTGCTGCAGTCCATCGCGGAGCAGGGAAAGCTCACGCCCGAGCTGCGCGAGCGCATTGAAGCTACCCTCGAGAAAAACGAACTGGAGGATCTGTACCTGCCGTTCAAGCCGAAGCGCCGCACAAAGGCGTCTATCGCGCGCGACAAAGGCCTGGAGCCGCTGGCGCATTTTCTCTGGGACCAGCAGCCGGGCCCTTTGGGAGTGCTGGGTCTGGCAGCCACCTTTGTCTCGGAAGAAAAGGGCGTGCCGTCCGCCGGGGACGCGCTCGCCGGCGCCGGGCACATTGTGGCGGAGTGGATCAGCGAGAATGCCGATTTCCGAAAAAATATCCGGCAGATGATGCTGGAGCACGGTACCGTCGTCACGCGCGGAATTGAAGGCGCACCGGACCCTGAAGGTAAATACAAGCTATACCTGAACTACACCGAAGCGGCGGCCAAGATCCCGTCGCATCGCATGTTGGCCGTGCGTCGCGGCGCCCGGGAAGGCGTTCTTAATTTCGAAATTGAGCTCGCTTCAGAGATGCCGGTCACGTACCTGAAGAACAAGGTAATCCGCGAGCAGGGAGAATGGGTTCCCTACCTGGAAGCCGCGGTTCAAGACTCCTACGACCGGCTGATCAATCCTTCGATTCAGACCGAGGTTCGTCTCGAGTTGAAGGATCGTTCCGATGAGGAAGCGATTCGTGTATTCAAGGAGAATTTGGAAAACGTCCTGCTCGCATCGCCAGCCGGAATGTTGACGGTGCTGGCGGTGGATCCAGGGTTGCGTACCGGCTGCAAGCTGGCGGTTGTCGATGATACCGGCAAGTTTCTCGAAGACGCCGTTATCTATCCGCTGGAGCCCAGAAATGATCTCGCCGGATCCGTGCAAACTCTCGCCGCTCTCATTAAGAAACATAATGTCCGGTCCATATCCATCGGCAATGGAACCGGCTCGCGCGAAGCATCCGCGTTTATACGCGACTTCCTGCAGCAGGCGGGTCTGCGTGATGTATTCAGCGTGGTGGTGAATGAATCCGGCGCATCCGTTTACTCGGCATCAGACATCGCGCGCCAGGAGTTCCCGAATCTCGATCTGACCGTGCGCGGCGCAATCTCCATCGCCCGCCGGCTGCAGGACCCGCTGGCGGAACTGGTGAAAATCGACCCGAAATCCATTGGTGTCGGTCAGTATCAGCACGATGTGGATCAGCGCAAGCTGATGCGCGGCCTGGAGAGCACCGTGGAATCCTGCGTAAACCGCGTGGGCGTGGATTTGAACACGGCATCCTTTGCGCTTCTGCGCTACGTTGCCGGCATCAACGAGCGCACCGCGCAAAAAATCGTGGAATACCGCAACGAGCATGGGCGCTTCCGCTCCCGCGTTCAACTCACTGCAATTCCCGGATTTGGACCCAAGACATTCGAGCAGGCGGCGGGCTTCCTGCGCATCCGGGGAGGCGACAATCCTCTGGATATGACGGGCGTCCACCCGGAATCCTATATGGTGGTGCAGCGCATTGCGTCTTCTTTGAATGTCGCGGTTCCTGAACTGATCGCAAAGCCGGAACTGATCGAGCAGATTAAAATCGAAGGCTTTCAAACCGAGGCAGTAGGCATCTATACACTCACCGATATCCGCGAGGAGCTGCGCAAGCCGGGGCGCGATCCACGGGAAAAATTTGTAGCGCCCCAATGGCGCGATGATGTTAAGACTATCGCCGACCTCACACCCGGGATGATTGTGGAAGGGACCGTGACTAATGTCACCGCCTTTGGCGCATTTGTGGACATAGGCGTCCATCAGGACGGGCTGATTCATGTGAGTGAAATTTCCAGCCGCTTCATCAAGGAGCCTGCCGAGGCGGTGAAGGCCGGGCAGATTATAAAGGCGAAAGTGCTGGCGGCCGATCCAAAAGCCCGGCGCATCTCCCTCTCCATCAAGGCTCTGGAGGAGCGTGCTCCCGCGCGTCCGCGTGAGCAAAAACGCCAAGCCCCTCCCCCGCCGAAAAAACCAAGTTTCGACGAGCAGATGGCAAAGCTATCCGAGCGCTTCCGCACGAGGTAAACATGCATCGAGTATTTCTAGGAGTATTCATCGGCGCTCTCCTGGCGCAGACGCCGGAAGGTCCCTACAAGCCGGCTCCGGCGGACGTGGCTAGCATTCGCGCGAAGATGGCCGAGTTGAAATCGAGCATGAAGGGCGATGATCCCGATGTCGAGATTTACTACAAGGCGGCCGACTGGATGCTTCGTGACCCCGCCGAGTTCTATACCAAGGCGTATCTGCAGAACACCCTGTCCGTCTTAGAGGAAGGTTTGGCGCGGGCTTCGGATGCTAAAAAATCCTGGACCAGGGCCAAAGATAGAGTCGCCCGGGCTTACCGGTCCCGCATCGATGGCAGCGTCCAACCGTACGTGATGACCATCCCGGCCTCGTATGACCCGGCAGTCCCCGCGCGGTTGGATGTAGTACTTCACGGCCGGGCCGCCACCATGAATGAGGTCAGCTTTATTGTCAATAAG
>DATLBY010000329.1:0-6012 GCA_035526665.1 Bryobacteraceae bacterium | reverse complement strand
CTTGGCGAGCCAGTCGTAGACCTGCTGCTGCAGCCGCACGGGGAAGCGGTTGAAATCATCCGGCGTCCAGACCTCCAGCCGGTGACCGAGAGTGCGATAGACGCCGCCCGCCGCGTCCAACTCCCGCTGGACATCCGCGATTCGGGCGTACCGGTCCTTTGTGGGCGCGACGATCAAGGCGGGCCGCGGCGCGGCTAAGGCGACTACCTCGTCGTAATCGAAGGGAACCCGAGCTTCGTTCCCCGCGAAGAACCCGAGCTTCGGCAGCAGCCCGTGCAGATCGGAATAGTGTCCCAGGCCCTCGGTCCCCTTGTTGGGGGTGCTCAGCCGCAGCGCATCCACGCCACAAATCGAAGCCACGCCGCGGACACGGTCGTCCAGTGCCGCCGTCATCAATCCCACCTTGGCGCCCAAGGCGTAGCCGAGCAGGTAAACCCGCTCCGGATCGATCACGTCCAAGGCCGCGACGGCTCCGATGGCCGCCCGTGTGTCGGCCACCATCTTGCCCATCAACGACCATTTCGGGTATCGCTCGTAAAACTTGCGCGCATCCAGCACACGCGTGCCGAAGCCCAGCTGATCGAAGGCCAGCACCGCGAAGCCACGCTTAACCAGCTCCGGAAAACTCGGCCGGACATCCGCCCCGTAACCACCGCCCGAGCTCGACCAAGGCGATGCGGCGGACCAGCCGTTCTGATACGTGTAGGGATGCAGCCACACCACTACGGGCAGCTTTCCGGACTTCGGCTTTCCGCCTTCGCCCAGCGGATAAAACAGCGTCCCTTGAAGGTCGTCGCCGAAGCCGATCAGGCTAACTCCCATTCCATCCTTGGCGAGACGCGCTTCCATCGGGCCGCGGGGGGTGGGACGGTTGAACAGTCCAGCCAGCCAACCGTTGTCCGTCATGGGAGCATGTCCGGCTAACTCGCTCCTGGCAGGGAACTGAAGTCCGGCTGGTTCTTCGCCCAGCGCCCACAGCAGGTTGCGGCGCAGCGACTTCCGCTTCTCGTCCCAGGCCTGCGGAGTCGTGACCGATTGCAACGATGCTCCCACCTCCCGCTTCGGATACTTCAGCGGGTCGATGGTTTCGCCCGAGAGCTTACGCCAATCGGCGAACGTATAGCCGTGCGTCCAGGTCTCCCATTTCGGGTACGCCTTGCGCTTGAAAACGGTGTCGAAGAAATCGATAAAGTTCTCGATATCGCCCGCCGTGGTGGGATGCTCGCCCGCGCGCAGGTGCAGCCAGAGATTGTCGCTGCCCAGGAAATCATACACGCGCTTGGCGGCGCGGTAGCCCTGCTCGTATCCAAAGGGATTGCTCGCCGATTCCGAGTACGCGGTGTACATCATGCAGCCGCGCGGCGCCACCAGCGCCATCAACGTATGCTGATCCACCGGCAGCTTGTCCTCGCGGCCGGCAAAGAACCGCAGGCGCGGAGTGAACCAGTGCGGCTGCGCTCCAGCGAGTAGTTGGATGCTCTCGTTGGAGAACATGTCGGTCGTGTAGCGCCAGGGATCGCACTCGCCGGTGTTGCCGCTGGAGGGAATCACCGCCCCGATGCGCTCGTCGAAAGCGGCCGCCAGCAGCGCTTGCTTGCCGTTGCGCGAGTGCCCGGCGAGTCCAATCTTCTTCTTGTCGACCTGCGGCAGGGTGTACAGGTAATCGATGGCCCGCATGCCGGCCCAGGCCCAGCGCGCCAGTACCGGGAAGTCGTACTTGGGGTACAGCTCAACGAACTTATCCGAGTCGTCGTCGTTGCCGTAATAAGGATCGGCCGCATAGTAAATGCAGCCAATGTAGCCGCGGCGGACTGCCGTCGCCACCCAGGGGCGGGTGCGCGGATGATTGGTCATGAACACCGGAAACGGACCCGGCCCCGGCGGGATCATCAGCTCCACGCGCAGGGTTCCACGGTGTTCCGGCCCGAACTCCAGCCGTACGTGGCGGATGGTCACGTCGCCTTCCTTCTCGGTTCCGGTGACCACCCCGCGCAGATTGCCGGGAGCGGGCGGCATGTGGCCGAACATCCATTGCTCGATTTGCGACCGCAGCCACTTCTTCTGGTGCTCCCACTCGGCCGGCGTGCGGACCTGCCTTGTTCGGCCGTTCTCCTGCATCAGCAGCGGGTCCGGCAGCCCGGCGATGGATGGCATCGACTGGAAATCCGGCGGCAGCTCCCCGGTGCGACGCACCCACTCTTCCCAGGTTTTGTCGTAAGCGTTGATCCGCCCGGTAGCCGGAGTTCTGCTCGGCGGGAAGGTCTTCAGGAAATGCTCTAGGTCGCGTTTGCGCCGCTCCGTCACGGCGTCCTGCGCCAAAGCCGTGCCCGCCAGCGGCCATACGAGGAGAAGAATCGCTATAGTCCGTTTCATCATTAAAACCTTGCCACCGCGCCGAGTTGTACAATGCGCTGCCCGTAGGCCGAGCGCACCTGCCCGAAGGAGCCGAGACAGCTGTTGCCCACCACGGTGCAGGTGGTGTTCGGATCGCCGTAGTGTGTCGAATTCGAAACATTCATCGCTTCCCCGCGCACCTCAAAGTCGAACCGCTCCTTCCAGCGGAAGTGCCGGAAGAGGCTCGCATCCAGTTGTGCCACTCCGGGTCCGCGCAGCCAGGAGACGCGCCGCGGTATGTTGCCGATTTCGTTCGACGTGAAGTTGGGAACGAAGGCCGTCGGGTTGAACCAGTAGATTCCGCTGTAGGCGTCGAACTTGGCCTGGTCCTTGATGTACTCCGGCTGGCGCAGCACAAACGGATTCTGCGGCGTGCCCGGTGTGTTCAGTCCGTTGCGGCTCTGACTGATTTGCAGCGGCGCTCCCGTCATCCCGGTCACGATCCCGTTGAGCTGCCAGCCGCCGGCGATCGCGTTCAGCACCCGGCTCGCGCTGTTCCAGGTCCGTCCCGGGCCGAATGGCAGCTCCCACACAAAGGCCGCCTTCAACATGTGCGCGCGGTCGAAACTGGTAGGTGCATAGTTCAGTTTCAGGCACCCCTCCGGCATCGCCGCCGAGGGAGGGCAGTTGAATCGGAGCGCGTTGCCGTAGGTGTTGTCGTCGCTGTAGGCCATCGTCCGCGACCACGTATAGGAGCCCTGCAGGTACAATCCGCGCGCCGTGCGGCGGTTCACCGATACCTGCAGCGAGTGGTATTTCGAATCGAGGTAGCCTTCATACGAAGGAGTCGTGATGAAGCGTCCGTACTTGGCCAGCGGCTGGCCGGCGCTGCCGGTGCCCAGGGGCGCAGCGTTCACATCGCGTCCATTCATCTCGTGAACGAAGCGGTTGCCGACGTAGGCGACGTTCAACAGGATATCCATCGGGAGCTTCCGCTCAATCGAGAAGTTCCAGGATTGGACGTAGCCGCGCTTGAACTGGCCCTCCGGCATGAAGTGGATCTCGACGTTTCCCGGCGGCGTGAGCTTTCCGCTGGACAGATCGGGACCTTGCAGGACCGGTATGCCGGACGCAAAGTCGGTGTACGGCATAAAGCCGCTGACGAAGGTGGACGGATTAAAGTACGAAGCCGCGATCACGAGCGGATAAAAGCCGCGCAGCGGCCGCTCCATCGGCATGGAATCGTAGGCGATGCCGTATCCGACGCGAACCGCGGTGTTGTCGTCCACCCGGTAGGCGATTCCGGCGCGGGGCGCAAACAGCTTCTTGCTGGTGGTCACTCCGAGGTGCTTCGAATTGCCGGCTAGGCCGCCCAGCAGCAGCGTATTGGTGTTCGGGTCATAACGCTCGAACGTCTCGCGTCCGTTGCGGGTGAGCAGCGGGAAATACTCCCAGCGCAGCCCCAGGTCCAGCGTCAGCTTCGGAGTAACTTTGATGCGGTCGCCAAAATAGAGCCCGTACTGCCAGGAATGCGCGTTGAAATCGATAAACTGCAGGCTCTTCTGCGCCTGGCTCATCTGCCCCAAATTGAACGCGGCGACCGAGTTTTGCAGGTACGTGGTAAACCCGCGCCCTGCGAAGTTGGCGGCGCCGGGCGTGGCTGACGTGTACAACTCCATGTACTGGCCGTTGCTGGGAGTCGCCGGGTTCGCGGGCAGGTTGATGGATGTGATCCCCTGCGAGAAATCCATCGAGCCGCGCATACAACATAACTCCGGCTGAAAGTGGTTAAGGTAATTCGCGCCCGCGTCCAGGCCCACGCGGAACTCGTGGCGGCCGCGCATATGGGTGAGGTTCTGCGAGATGGTATACGTCCAGTCGCGCCGGACGTAGGGTACGCTGCTGTCGGCATTCCCCAGCGCCGTCCAGCCGTCCATGCCGATTCTCGGCATCCCGGAATAGCGCACGTCATCCAACGGCTCGTTCATGCCGGGCACGCCCAGCACCGAGCGCCCGAGCGGCTCCCCCGCGTTGCCCGCGATCGTATCGGTCTTCTGCCGGGCAATGCCGAAGTGACCGGTCAGCACCATGGACGGAGAGAGGGTCCAGGTGTGGCCGATGGTGGCGATCTGAGTGATGATGTCTCCGCTGAAGCCCGAGCTGCCGCCTGCCGCGCCGAATTCCATCGGCGTGTCGACCATGGAGTCCTGGCGATTCCATTTTCCCCAGATGGTGTGCCGGTCGTTGCGGTTCCAGTCGATTTTCGCAATGCCGATGTTGCGGTTGAACTTCGGGTCGATGGTGTAGAAGTCGTTGAACGGCGTATTCCGGTTGACGGGTCCGGCGATCCGCGGCTCGCGCAGCCGCGGCCAGAACTTCTGGGCTCCGGCATTCAAGCGCGCCGCCGGCAGCACGTTGAGCTGGCCGTTGCTGGAGAATACACAGCGCCCGGTGGCGTTCGTGCGGTCGCCGGTCAGCGGGTCGAATACCATTCCCTCACGTAGCTGCGTCGTGCCGCCTTCGGTAGTGCAGACGCTCACGGGCCGGCCCTGATTGTCGAACAGCGGCAGACCGAGCGCCGCCCGGTAGTCGCCCCGGCGGTAATCCACCGGCGCCAGCAGGCCATTGCCGGCCGTGCTCTTGCGTTCGAAGTAGCCGTCCCAGTTGGCAAAGAAGAACAGCTTCTTCCGCACGATCGGACCGCCTAAAGTTACTCCGTCGTTGTTGTGAATGCGCTTGCCCTTGGTCGGATTGAAGTCGAAGAAGTTCCGTGCGATCAGGGCACTGTCGGTGTGGAATGCATAGAGTGAGCCGTGGAACTCGTTCGTTCCCGACTTGGTCACCACGTCTGTCGCCGCCCCGGCAGTGAGTCCCTTCTCGACGCCATAGCTGGCGGTTTGGACATTCACCTCCTGAACCGTCTCGGCCGGCGGAATGATGAGCATGTGGTCGGGCAGGAAGATGTTGATGCTGGTCGCGCCGTCCACGCGTGTGTTGTTGATGCGGGATGGCAGCCCGTTTGAGTAGATGCTGAGCGAACGCTCAGGACCGCTGGCCAAACCGTTCGGGTAGCTGTCGGACAGGGCCGAGATGGAGAATACACCCGGAGCTAGCAGAGTCACTGCCTGGAAGTTTCGGTACACATTGAGCGGCAGGTTGCGGATTGCCTCTCCGGTGATCTCGGTGCGGACATCGGCCTTCTGGGTTTGCAGAACGGCGGCGGTGCCCTGAACGGTGATCTCCTGGGCGGCCGATCCGACTACCAGGTGCAGGTCCTGTGCGTTCACCTGGCCGATGACCACGCTAATGTTCGTCTTCCTCATTGGCCGGAAGCCCGTCGCGGCAGCCTCCAACGTGTAGGTGCCCTGGGGCAGATCGAGGACTCTGTAGATTCCCGCCGCATCGGTCTCCACCTCGCGGCGCAGGCCGGTCTGATCATTCACCAGCGCGAGTTTGGCGCCCGGCACAACCGCGCCCGTTTCATCCGTGATGGTGCCGGTCACCGAGCCATAGAGCACCTGGGCGGAAAGGTTTTCAGGAAGCACGCCGGTGAGCAATGCCAGCAGCGCGCAATAAACCGCAAGTCGCGTAACAGAAAGGTATCGCATGAACGTCCCCTTGCTGATCATAATTCTGGATAGTATGTCACAGGTTGGCGCGCAGCCGGAGGCCTCGGGT
>DATLBY010000328.1:0-5239 GCA_035526665.1 Bryobacteraceae bacterium | reverse complement strand
AACGACTCCCGTGTGAGCCGCTCGCCGGTGGGCGGCCACAGCAGCCTGGCAAAGTATTCCGCGGGCTGGCTCTCCCAGTTGCTAAACATGGCGGAGGCGATTTCCGTCATCGCCGCCGTATAAGGATAGGCTTCGGCAGTCACGTCTAAACCGCTCGCGCGCGAGCCTTCAAGGATGCGAAGTGCATCGGCGGTCTTGTCCATGGCGATGCTGTTGATGTGGACGACGTGGAGGGGCGCGCCGGAGGCGGCCGCGTCGGCAATCACTTCCTGCAAGGATTGGACCGCATTCCCGACTTCCCGGGCGTGAACGAAAACAGGCCGCTTAAACTTGGCCGCGAGATAAAAGAGACTCAGAATCTCCTCGGGAGGCGCCGTGGGCGTGTAGGTGATCCCCATGCCCATTCCAAGGCCGCCTTCGTCCAGGCCCTTCTGAACGGCGGCTTCGATGGCTCGCCGCTCTTCGAGCGTGGCGGGCCGGTTCATAGCAGCATCGCGCGGCAACAGGCCGCCCGTGTCGTGCATGACCAGCATGCGAGCCGGTATATGTCCGGCGCTGGCACCGAAATGGATGAGCGATTTGCCCTGCCGCGCTCCGTACCATTCGCTGAGCGGCGAGACGCCCACTTCCAACTCCAAAGCAGTTGTCACGCCGTCCATCGCTTTGAACCGCTGGGCTTCGGGCGTCTGAGAATGCTGGTGCAGGTCAATGAAGCCGGGTACAACGACAAGGCCGGCCGCGTTGATCTCGATCTTGCCGCGAAGCCGGCCGGTAGAGACGGAAACGATCCTCTTCCCGTTGATGCCAACATCCCGAATCGCATCGAGACCCGACTCCGGGTCGATCACCCGGCCGCGTTGGACAGCGATGTCGTAGGTTTGCGCGGCAAGAAGCGAAGGCAGCAAACAGAACAGGAATCGCATCCGGTTAGTCTACCTGATGCACAGCAATAGAGATCCCCTGTGGCCCTTTTTGTTTGTTGGAACAACACGCGAGACTGTGGGACACTCCCTTGTGAGGAGCTTCCGCGTGACTCACCACTGGTTGAACCGACGATTACTGCTGGCGGTGCCGCTGATGGCGGTGCTGGCTGCCGGCCTGCCGGCGCAGACGAGAGGGACCACCTATTTTCCCGCAGCGGGAACGTGGCAGCACAGGCCGCCAGCCGGCGTTGGCATGGACGCGGCGAAACTGAAGTTGGCCGTTGAGTGGGCCCTGGCGCATGGCTCGCAGTGGGATTTTCAGAAAGACCAGCTGCGCGTCTTCGGCAGGGTGCTGGGCGCACTACCGGCGCAACGCGCGGCCACCAACGGCCTCATTCTGCGGCACGGCTACATTGTGGCTGAGTTCGGCGACACGAAGACCAATGACCCGGTGTACAGTGTCGCTAAGAGCTTCCTCTCCACCGCGGCATCGCTGGCGGTTGCGCAGGGCCTGATCCGCGGCGTGGATGACCCGGTCGCGAAATACATCCACGACGGCGGATACGACTCGCCGCACAACGCCAAGATCACCTGGAAAAACCACCTGCAGCAGGAGAGCGAGTGGGAGGGCGGGATGTGGGGCAAGAACGCCAACTTCCTCGGCGTGGAAGAGTTCGGCGCGGGCCAGAGGAAACCGCGTGAGATCCAGGATCCGGGCACATATTACGAGTACAACGATGTGCGCATCAACCGGTTCGCGCTTTCGCTCGCAAAAGTGTTCGGCAAAGGGATACCGGCGATATTCAAAGAGAGCATCATGGACCGCATAGGCGCCTCAGGCGAATGGAAGTGGCAGGGGTACGGGCCGAAGTCGACAATCGAGATCAACCAGAAGCCGGTGGAGTCAGTGAGCGGCGGCACGCGCTGGGGCGGCGGGTTGTGGATGAATTCGCAGGACCTGGCGCGCTTCGGGCTGCTGATTCTCAATCGGGGCAATTGGGAGGGCCGGCAGCTGATCCCGGAGAAGTGGATCCGGGAAGCCACGACGCCATCGGCGCATGGTCCAGACTACGGTTATCTGTGGTGGTTGAACACGAAGCAGAAGCAGTGGCCCAGCGGACCGGCGTCCAGCTTCGCCGCCGTGGGCAACGGGGGGAATATCATCTGGATCGATCCCGAGCATGACATTGTGCTGGTTTGGCACTGGCATGAGCCCGGCAAGGCAGTGGACGGGATGATCCAACGGATTGTCGCCGCGGTGAGTGGGGCCTGAAACAGATGCCGCCCCCCACGTTTTGCAGCGGAACAAAAGAGATATAATCGACCCTTAAAACGAACACACGTTCGAGGGGGGTTCCATGTTTCGCAGCAAGCGGGAGATGTTTGGATGCACTGCCTGCCTTTTGCTTTGGACCGGTCTAGCTTTGGCACAAGGCTCGGGGAAGATCACCGGCCTGGCCACAGATAATTCGGGCGGTGTGATTCCCGATGCACAGGTTACCGCGAGTAATCCGGGCACAGGGGACGTCCGCCGGACCATCAGCAACAATGCTGGAGTGTACGTCCTGTCGGCGCTGCCCGTCGGGCTGTACAACGTCCGGGCTGAGAAGCAGGGCTTCAAGACGATCACGCGCCCAGGCATGCGCATCGACGTCAACTCGGCGATTACGCTGGATCTCAAGTTCGAAGTCGGCACCGTCGCCGAGAACGTGACCGTGGAGGCGAACGCCACCACTATCGAGACGGAAAACCAGTCGATCAGCAGTTCCCGCTACCTGCAGCAGGTGCAGAATCTGCCGGTGGCGGTGCGGGAGGTGCACCAGCTAATCGGACTGAGTCCCGGAGTATCGTACGGGTTGAAAGGGTCGGCCAGCGGGAACTATACTCCGAGCAGCGGCCAGTGGGCCCCGTGGCAGGTGATTGCCGACGGCGCGGAGCTGAACAATGCGGGAGCGTTCAACAACTGGACCGGCATTGACGGAGTGGGACGGCGCGCCGATCTGAATTCTCCGAACCTGGACGCGATAGCGGAGGTCCACTTCACCACCACCGGCGGCAATGCGGAGTACTCGCAGCCGACCCAGGGGATTGTGGCGACGAAATCGGGCACCGACCAGTATCACGGCAGCGCCTACGAGTTCTACCGGTCGGGCGGGATGGGAGCGCGGCGCTGGGAAGCGGCCCGCCGCGATTCGTTCGTGCGCCACCAGGCGGGGGCGAGCTTCGGAGGGCCGATCAAGAAAAGTAAAATGTTTTTCTTCGGCGCCTATGAGTTGTTCCGCTACAAGTCCATCCAATCGTTTAACAGCCGGTATCCTACCGCCGCGGAGCGAGCCGGCGACCTGAGCGGTCTGCTGGGCCGCACGGATGCGCAGGGCAGACCGGCGCCCGTGCGCCTGTTCGACCCGTTCAACAAAGGCCAGGTGTTTCCCAACAATGTGATTCCGAGCAGCCGCCTGAGCCCGGTGGCATTGGAACTGCTCAAATTGCTTCCCGACGGAGCCACGCCTTCCGGCAGCCTGACCGCGTTCAATTCGGTCTACACCAAGCCTTTGAAAGACAACTCCGATAAATGGGACGCGCGCTACGACTACAACGTGAATGACGCCAACCGGCTATTCGCCCGGATCACCTGGGCTCATTTAGACCAAGCGTCGCGCTATTCCGGCAATGTTCCGGGACTCTTCGGAGGGGACGCCAAGAAGCAGTGGAACGCAGTGGTTTCCACGAACTGGACGCGCGTGATGAGTCCCACGCTAGTGGCGAGTTTCCAGGCATCCTTCCGCAGCATGCCGTTTAAGAATACGCCGACAGACGGGTCAGAGGCGTTTCCGATCAAGATCAACGGACTGGATCCGAAGCCGCCGTTCGCTGGACCTCCGGCCATACTGGTGGGCAGCAACGGGTTGGGCATCGGGTCACCGGATTCGGGATCACCGGCAGGCAGTTTCAGCGGTCTGTTCGACCGGCTGCTGTTCAACTACCAGGCCGATTATGATTACGCCTTTGACCCGACCATTACCAAGATCGCCGGCGGCCATACGTTCAAGGCCGGCTTTCACTTCCGCCGCGACTATACGACCCAGGAGCTCGCGGGGCGTCCTTACGGGCGCTACACCACGGCTTCGGATTACAACAATGCGGGCTCCACAGTGTCGGCCACTGGTGACGCGTTCGCCGATTTCCTGCTAGGCCTGCCCTCAACGACGGATGTCGCGATCGGCAAGCCAGGGGGCTGGGAGTCCGGCACTACATACGGTGCGTTTGTTCAGGACAGCTGGAAGGTGAATGCGCGGCTCACGCTGGATCTGGGAGTGCGGTATGACTCCTTCGGATTCTTCGAAGAGATGAATAAACGGGCTTCGATTGCGGATTTCAAGACCGGCAAGATTCTGATCCCGCACGGTGGATCCGCCAACATCCTGCCCGAATTCGCTCCCTTCGCAAGCCAGTTCCTGGAATCAGACAAAGCAGGTTTACCCAACACTTTCGTGCATCCCAACCGCTGGAACTTCTCGCCGCGCCTGGGATTCGCCTACCGGATCAATAACGGCTTCGTGGCCCGCAGCGCCTTTGGTATTTATACAGTAGATACAGTCGGCTATATCAACTTCGACCAGGTAAATAATCCGCCGATCGTGCTGCGATCGCAATTGACGCGGAATCTGCTGCTGTCGCGCGGCGTGGATGTGAACAGCCAGTATACGTTCCAGAACCCGACGGCGGGCCTGGCGACGGCAGCGGCCAACACTCTGCTGTCGAGCATGATCGGATACACCGCGGACTATCCGGCGCAGCGCACGTACACCTGGAACTTCACGCTGGAGAAGGACCTGGGACACAACCTGGGGGCGAGGGCGAGCTATGTGGGCAATGCGGGCCGGCACATTCCCCGTACAGTGGAAGTGAACGCGTGCCCGCCGGGAATGACGGTGTGCCTGTCGCGGCCGGCGGGAGATCCGACGGCGCGGGCTCTGCTGCAATATGACGTCAATATCGGCGCGCACACGGCGGATGGCCAGTCGCACTACCATTCGATGGAAGTGGATTTGAACCGGCGCTTTTCCAATGGGCTGCTATTCGATGTGAATTACACCTGGTCGAAGCTGTTGGCGCTGGCCACGATTGCGACCAATCCTGTGGCGGCGCCGCAGTGGTCCTACGATTTGGGGCCAGTGCCCTTCGCACCGCCGCGGATCCTGCACTTCAATTATGTATACGAGCTGCCGGTCGGCAAGGGACGTCATTTCGCCAGCCGCATGCCGGCAGTGGCGGAAGCGGTCCTGGGCGGCTGGACGATCTCGGGTCTGAGCACG
>DATLBY010000327.1:0-9664 GCA_035526665.1 Bryobacteraceae bacterium | reverse complement strand
GACCTCGACGGGAATGTGTTGGGGAGCGGACCAGCCTCTGGCCGCATACACCCAAATCCGCTGCAGGTCGCCCAGCATGATATTCGTGATCTTATCCGGCGTCAGTTCATCGGTGAAATACTCATCCAGCGTCATGACCGGAGAGGCGAGGGTCGCGGGCATCTCGGGCCACTCCACCGCCATAGTGGCCCAGGTTCGACGCTGCATGAAGGGCTTAACCGCGATCACAATATTTTTCGGCTGAATCCCCCGCCCGGCGAGCAGGCGGCGGGCGAAACGAATGTTTTCCGCCGTGTTGGTGGCTTGCGGCTCAATCAGGATGTGTTCCCGCGGTACGCCGCGCGCCGCTGCCACATCGGCGTACATCTCCGCCTCCGTCTTCGGCCAAGCGGTTGCGAGCAGGTCGTTCTGGTGAGCCACTCCGCCGCTGCACAGCAGAGTGCTCCCATACCCTTGCAGATACAGGTCAGCGGCGAAGCCGGCCACTCGCAGGTCGTTTGTCCCCAGGGCGAGGATGACCTCAGCTGGAATTGGATGATGCCGCAACTGGTGATACTCCCAAATGATCCGGGCGAGACACAAAGCTTCCTGAGTCATCTCAAATGCGTAGAAACAGCTTTCGGCGGTACATCCAGAACAGGATCAGCCAGTACGACAAGAGGACGGCAGCGCCCAGCAGCAGAGGCTCCAGCGGGTTGCCGAGAATCTTAAAGGCATTTTCGCCGAGATGAATGCGAAACGAGCTGGCGATGAACTGTTCGAAAAGGTGTGCAATCAGATACGCGGCGATCGAATTTAGGCCGATGACCACCAGAGGAAACGCCCACCTCCGGTATCGCTTCACATCGATAATCCAACTGAAGCCTGCCAGCAAAAGGAAGCACGCGCCCCCGCTAAATAGCGTCCAGGCGGGCGTCCAAATGCGTTTTACAATGGGGCAAATGCCGGTGAAGTGCAGCAGCAGTCCCAGGGAGATTCCGGCGACCCCTGCCAGCAGGAACCGCTTGAGCGGAATGGCCGGAGAGTAGCTGCGGAGCCAGCCGCCAGCGATCAGACCGAGGATCATTGTGCCCAGTGTAGGGATGAAGCTGAGCGTCAAATATCCGCCACGGTGCGCGATGAATGGCTGGACTCTGGGAAAGAGATTCATAAACCAGCGGTCGAAGGCCGTGCCCAAGTTGGAATTCTTGTTCCAGTGAGCGGCAAAGCCGGTGAATTGATGCTGCTGAAAACTGGGCGGCACGCCGACTGCGTCGTAATTAAAATCCGCCGCGGGCAGAGGATATAACGCCCATGCTCCCCAGTAGCCGGCCAGAATTACCGCTAAAGCGATCCATTGCCAGCGGCGGGGCCGAAAACCGAGCAGAAAAAGAAACGGAAAGCCCAGACCGATCTGGCTGAGGGTGTCCTCAAACGTGAAATTTGTTTGCGTGCTGTGGGTGGACCTGAGAAATACTCCGAGCGCGACCAGAAGCAGTGACCGCCAGAGCGCATGCGCGAACATCTTGCCGAAGGTTGCGCCTTTGGCGAGCCGGCTGGCAATGGAGTAGGGCAGCGCGACTCCCACCAGAAAGGAGAAGGAAGGTTGAATCAGATCGTGCAGCGAACAGCCGGCCCATTCGACGTGACTTTGGTTGTAGGCGAGCACCGTCCACATCCAGTTTCCAGGAAATGCGGCGGCGACGCGGGGAAGCCGCAAAACCTCCGCCATCATGAGGAGCATTACGAAGCCGCGGTAGGCATCGAGTGCGACGTTGCGGGGCGGCGCAGGCGGCGCCGTCACGGACGCGCTCGCCGTCGTGGAAATCAAAGGGTGAATCTCGGTTGCCATAGCTAGCCTCCAAAACAGCTACTGACCAGAAACTAGCATACGTCGAGTGGAAGACGCAGATGCATGCTGTACACTGGCGGCGATGGCAAGGCCAACCAGTCGCATATCTCTCGCTTCAATCGGATCAGATCGAAATCAATGCAACGCGCCGCGAACAGTTGCTTGCCTTAGCCACCGATCTTCCACGGCTGTGGAATGACCCTGCCACCGCCAATCGCGAACGCAAACGGATGGTTCGCCTGCTGATCGAAGACATCAATATTGGCCTCCTGGGCGGCTCTGTGACGAAGAACCAGGTGCTTGGAGAAACGGCGTCAGACACTCTACTTGGCATCGCTTCTCCGCGCAAGGATTAACTGTTCTCAGTGAGCTGCACCCGGGGAAGTAATGGTCCCCTCGAACCAGCCGAAGGTAACGTGCGTTCCGTCGGCACTGGGTGCCCTGACGTGCGTGCGGTGCAGGGTAAAGTTCCCCTGGGCACCCGAGAATCGACCCGTCCCACCAGTAATGGTGTGAATTTCCGTTACAGTAACGACAACATCACCGAATAGAGCGGATGCGACAAATGTCGTATAGATGATGTCCCCATTGGCCGCGATCCATTGACCCGACCCTGTGTTAGTGAGGCTCCCGCCGTGGATCGTTAGTTCCTGGATGAATGAGAATTGACCCAGATGGGTGCCGGTTCCCGTGGCGGCTGTACGGATCAAGGCTGTGCCGGGAGCAGGCCCCGCCGAGACTGCGTCATTTCCCTGGAACGAACCCTTGAACGGCACTTGTTGCTCTGCGGGGGCCGGGACGGCAAGCGCCGCTGTCAGAATCATCGCTGCCATTGGCAGGTGAATCTTGTGTCTCTTCATAACGCATCTCCTTTTAGATTGACTAGGTGGCCAGTCCCAATCCGGCTCACCTGCCACGAATAAGGAAACGGATGCTAAAAGTTACATCGCTTGGCGCGAAAGGCATAAAATAGCTGCTGCAACCTGGTTCAGATGCCAAACTGCCCTCAATGCGGAGACGAATTGCGGTCCGCTGATCCAGCAGGAATGTGCCCGAAGTGTCTGATTCAGGGCGCGTTCGATACTTCCCTTGGTGCAGAAGAATCCGGAACGGAGACTATCAGTACGGCGACAGCGACACCCGGAGAGGACGATTTCGGCCGATATCGCGTCCTTTCGCCTCTAGGCGAAGGGGGGATGGGCACCGTTTACCTGGCCGAGCAGCTTGAGCCCATTCGCCGCCACGTTGCTCTTAAGGTTGTGAAGCTTGGGATGGACACCGCCCAGGTCCTGGCCCGCTTCAACAACGAGCGCCAGGCCCTGGCGGTAATGGACCACCCGAACGTTGCACGGATCTTCGACGCCGGCGCTACCAAACGAGGCCGCCCGTACTTTGTCATGGAGTACATCGACGGCGCGCCGATCACGCTGTATTGCGATCGCAAGCGCATGACCACCAAGGAGCGGCTTGCGTTATTTCTTGCGGTCTGCCGTGCACTCCAACATGCGCACCAGAAAGGCGTGATCCACCGCGACCTGAAACCGTCGAATGTGCTTGTGACCGAGCAGGACGGCACGCCGGTCCCCAAAGTAATCGACTTCGGCATCGCCAAGGCCACCGACAAGTGGGCCGTAGAGAACACGCTGCTCACGGAGTTCGGCCAGATTGTGGGAACACCGGAGTACGCCAGCCCGGAGCAGGCGGACACGATGACGGGAGCCATCGACGAGATCTCGGATGTCTATTCGCTCGGCGTGGTGTTGTACGAGCTGCTGATCGGAGCTGTGCCGTTCGACAGCGCCACCCTGCGCGGCGCAGGATTGGCGGAAATGCTGCGGATCATCCGCGAGGAGGAAGCGCCGCCGCTGCCGCGTAAGCTTACTTCGATGGGCGCGGGGGCGAGCGACATCGCCGCGCGCCGCCAGACCGACCCGGCTTCGCTTCGCCGCCTTGTGGATGGCGATCTGAATGCGATCGCCATGAAAGCGCTGGAGAAGGTTCGAGAGCGGCGCTATGCTTCGGTGTCCGATCTGGCGGCCGATATCCAGAGGCATTTGGAGGACCGGCCCGTGCTGGCCTCGCCACCCAGCCGGATCTATCGAACGCGCAAGTTTCTCCGCAGGCGCCGGATGGCCGCCCTGGGCACCGCCGCGGCGGCAGTATTTCTCTTCTTGAGCGGCGTGACGGTCTGGTCGTTTGCGCGCAATTCCGCCCCGAGACCCAAGCTGACCGCGAGGGATACCATCGTCCTCGCCGATTTCGACAACAAGACCGGAGATCCGGAGTTTGAGGACACGCTGCGGCAGGGACTGGCTGTGGAGCTTCAACAGTCGCCGTATCTCGCCCTGATTTCGGATAGAACGGTCCAGCAGACGCTGACTCTGATGGCACAGCCGAAAGATGCGAGGCTGACGCCGGAAATCGCTCAGCAGGTCTGCGAGCGAACCGGCAGCGCCGCGGTCCTGGCTGGTTCGATCGCGCGAGTGGGAAGCCACTACGTGTTGGGACTTCGCGCCAAGGATTGCAACGCGGGAAATATCTTGGATCAGCAGCAGATCGTAGCCACGCGGAGAGAGGAAGTCTTAAACGCTCTGAGCGCGATGTCGCGAAAGTTTCGAACGAGAGCGGGCGAGTCGCTCGCAACAGTCGAGAAGCACTCGATGCCCCTCTCGGAAGCCACTACCCCTTCATTTGAAGCCCTAAAAGCTTACAGCACCGCCACTAAGTCGAGCCTATCCTCCGGGAGCTATGAGCAATCCATACCCCTTTTACGCCGCGCGATCGAGATCGATCCCAACTTCGCGATGGCTTACGCGCACTTGGGTTTTAATTACGGCCGCAAAGACTCGGCCCTGTCCGCCGAGTACGTGACCAAAGCGTGGCGGCTTCGCGATCGCGTCAGCGATCGAGAGAGATTTTACATCGACTTCGTCTATGAGCGGGATGTGACCGGCAATTTGGAAAAGGCTTACAAGACGCTTGAGTTGTGGAGTCAGACCTATCCTCGACGAGGAGCGTTGCTCTCAAATGCGCAGGATCTGCTCGGAGGAATATCCACTCAGGGGACGGGCCGATTTGAAAGGACAATGGAAGCCGCGCTGGACGGAATTGCGACGTTGCCCGACAGTCCCTATCCGTACACCAATCTCACACTTGCCCAATTTTACACGGACCGTTTCCCGGCGGCTGAAAACACGATTCAGCGCGCCACCGCGCGCAAGGTGCAAATGCCACAGTTGCTCATGCTGCAATACAACCTCGCGGCGCTAAAGGGAGACCGGGAGCAGATGGACCGGATTGCAGGTTCGGCAAGAGGAAATCGTGCGGATGGACGCTGGATCGTCCACGCAGAGGCACTCGCTCTTGCTCGTTCCGGCCGTTTACGTGCTGCGCGGCAGTCGTCCGGGCGCGCTGTGGACCTGGCCCGGCAAGAACGGGAACCCGAAGTGGCCGCGACTTACATCGCCGCACGCGCCGTGTGGGAGGCCCTCTGCGGGAATTCCGCCGAAGCACGGACGGCCGCCATGGCCGCGCTCGAGCTCTCCACGAGCCGGGATGTCGAATACGCCGCCGGTCTTGCCTTGGCGCTCCCGGGAAGTTCGGCCCGATCCGAGGCTCTCTCCGGCGATCTGGTGAAGCGATTCCCCGAAGATACTTTTGTGAAGTTTACTTACGCGCCGGTTCTGCGCGCGTTAGCCTCACAGGCAAAAGGCAAATTCGCGGACAGCGTAGAGCGGCTGGAAATCACACGTTCGTATGAACTGGCGGTGAATGGCCTCAACTTTCCGTATCTCATCCTTGGCGGATTGCACTCGGCGTATGTGCGCGGCGGGGCTTTGACGGCCGAGGGCCGATATGCGGAAGCGGTGGCCGAATTTCAGAAGATCCTCGATCATCGGGGTATCGTGGGGCTGGATCCTATCGGCGCGCTTGCGCACCTGCAACTCGGTAGAGCGTTCGCTTTGTCGGGAGACAAGGCCAAAGCGAAGGCTGCCTATGAGGCTTTCCTCGCGCTTTGGAAACACGCGGATCCCGACATCTCGATCCTGAAGAGCGCCAAAGCAGAGTACGGGAGGCTGTAGTGATTGTGCTGTAACCTTTGGTTCCCGTTCCTTATCCTTAGTTGCGGGACGCCTGTGAGAACGATCATGAGCAACGGCCACACCATGCACACATCGCCGGGATCATCCCAGTTTCCGACCACGCGGTGGACCATGGTGGTCGCCGCCGGCGATCCCCATCGGAAGGAAGCCCGATCCGCTCTGGTCACTCTGTGTGAGAACTACTGGTATCCGTTGTACGCCTATCTGCGCCGCCGAGGCTATGCTGCCGATCAGGCACAGGATCTCACGCAGGACTTCTTTATTCGGATGTTGGAAGGGCGATATCTGGATCGCGCTGACCCGGAAAAGGGCCGCTTCCGGTCGTTTCTGTTGACCTCCTTGAAGTTCTTTGTGGCTGACGAAGAAGATCGGCAGCGCGCGCACAAACGGGGCGGCGGAGCGGTTGTGCAGCTAGAATTCTCGTCTGGCGAAGAGCGCTACCAACGCGAGCCTGCGCACGATGAGACGCCCGAGCGGATCTTCGAACGGCGCTGGGCGCTTGCGGTGCTCGACCGGGTCGTTGAGAGATTGCGAAACGAGTTCGTGCACCACGGCCGCCCGGAGCACTTCGAGCGGTTGAAGGTGTTCCTTCTCGGTCAGTCCGACGCGCCGTATGCCGTGGTCGCTCGAGAAATGAACACCTCAGAGGGAGCGCTCAAAGTTGCAATTCATAGGCTTCGCAAGAGGTATCGCGAACTCTTTCGCCAGGAAATCGCCGAAACTGTGGCCTATCCCGCCGAAGTGGAGTCTGAACTCCGGTTTCTGGCGGCCGTGCTGACGAGGGAGTAGCGCCGACAACGGGTGCAATGTCGAGCCCGAGTTTCTTTGATCCTGTTTTCGGCAACCGAGATTGGCTTTATTTGAGCTGCAGTGAAGCGCAAATCATGCATGCTGTACACTGGCGGCGATGGCAAGCTATATTCCTGTTCTTCATTCGGTGAGCTACGCGGGAGCGTGGCCGGGGCACTCGCGGCTTGATGTGGATGCGTTTCTCTTGAAGGCCGTCGAACTCGGCTATCAGCAGGTGGCCCTGGTGGCCAAGCAGCCGCATGTCTCTCCGCTTGATTACGACCAGGCGGCGCGAACGGCATTAAAGACGCGCTTGCGCGAGCTTGGATTAACGCTGGCAGCGCTGATGGGATACACCGATTTTACGGCAGGAATGGATCGTCCCGGATTACCGTCGGCCGAAATGAATGCGGCGTATGTGGGTTCACTCGCGCGGTTGGCGCGAGATCTGGATACTCCGCGGCTCCGCATTTTTACCGGGTACCAGCGGCCGGGGGTTGGCTACGACCTGCAATATGGGGAACTGGTAAGAGGCCTGCGCATGGCAGCACGGGCAAGCGCTCCCCATGGGGTGACACTGCTGCTCCAGAATCATCACGATCTGGCCTGTCATCACGACCAGCTCGTATGGCTTCTGGAAGAGGTGAATGAGCCAAACCTGCGGCTGGCCTTCGATGCGTGGGCTCCTCATCTGCAGGGTATTACGGGGGATGAGTTGGCGGCCGCGGTGAAGAAGGCAGGGCCCTGGCTGGAGTTCACTACGGTAGCCGATTATGAAGTGCAGCGCCGGTTCCGGTACGATCCTGAGCGTGTCAACTACGTGCCGGAATCTCCGGCGCTGGTGCGGGCGGTCGCTCCAGGGACCGGCGAAGTGGATTATGCGAGCTTTTTTCGCGGGCTGGCAGCCATAAACTACCGGGGCCCGGTCGCCTATGAAATGTGCGCCGTGCTCCGGAAAGGGGGCGGCGTGGAGAATCTGGATTCTACGGCCCGGGCGTTCTTACAGTTTCTGTCCGGGAAAGAATAGCGCGGCCGGCAGCCTCGCGCAGATTACCGATCTGCCCCACGAACGCGCCGACACCGAGGCCGGCGATGGCGTCCACCAGGTAGTGGTAGCGGCCGTAGACCGTGGCCACTGCAACCAGCAGCGCGTAAATCAGAACGCCGCGCCAGAACCACGGCTTTTCAGGTACGGCCCGGCGCACGCCGAAGGCTGCCGCGAGCGCTCCGGATACGTGGGCGCTGGGGAAGACGCTGGTGTGAATCCCCTGGGTTCCCACCAGGAAAAGGTTCGCCCGGCGAAGAAAAGTATCGATCAGCGGTGCGTTCTCGCCAGGGAAAACCGTGCGCGGGGGCTCGGATGGCCAGAATGGGAACTGCACATAAGAAAGAAACAGGCCGAGCAGGTAATATGTCAGGAAGACGCCGGCGCGGTCCCGCAGACCGAAGATATACAGCATCGCCATAATAACGACAGGCAGCGCGTATACCAGCAAATAGCAGAGCTCCAGAACGCTTGGTATGACCGGGCCCAGGGACTCAATCAGGTTCCGCAGCCTCCAGTCCCCCAACACCAGCCGGTCGAGCACCACCCAGCTTTTTTCCAGGCGGTAATCGTGCCAGGACGGCGCAAACCAACCCATTTCCTTGTAAGCGAGCAGCACCAGCGTAAGGGGCATCCAGTCCCGCAAGATCCTGGCTCGCAGCACCAGGGCGTAGAGGAGTACGAGAGCTGTGTTCACGCTGAGAATTCGGGCAGTCATCCCCGGCTGGAGCGACAGTAGCAAGGCCAAAATGCTTGTGTATGCAAAATACGCCGCGAGTATCCATTCGGAGGTTCGCGGTTTCAGCGATGGCATTCAGTTATCCTAGCTTTTGATGAGGTACGCGTTCCCATGAAGCTCGGGATCGATTTCGGGACCACCCGCATTGTAGTTGCGGCGGTGGATCGGGGAAACTACCCGATCATTTCCTTCGAGGACGGCGAAGGAGCCGCGCGCGAGTGGTTTCCGCCGCTGATTGCGGCCCGGCAGGGCAAGCGTTTGTACGGCTGGCAGGCGTGGGGAGCGCAGACTGAGCCGGGATGGACGGTGGTCCGCTCCATCAAAAGAACGCTGGAAGATGCCGGTCCTGCAACCCTGGTCGAGATCGGCGGGGAAGCGCTTCCCATGCAGCAACTGCTGCAAGAGATGGTCGGCGCGCTCCGAAGCGCACTCATTGAGCACTCGAGCCTCCCCTATCGGGCGGGCGAGCCTCTTGCCGTGATGTTGGGTGTCCCAGCCAACGCTAACAGCAATCAGCGATTTCTTACCGTGGAGCCGTTTCAACGCGCCGGATTTTCGGTGTTGGGTCTCCTGAACGAACCCTCCGCAGCGAGCATTGAATACGGCCATCGGACTCGCGATCTTTCCGATTCCGAGCGTGTTCTGGTCTATGATATGGGCGGTGGAACCTTCGATGCTTCACTGGTTGAAATCGAAGGCCGGGTACATAGCGTGATCGCGACCGAAGGCGTGCCAAGTCTGGGCGGCGACGATTTCGATGTCATTCTTGCGGATATGGCGCTGGAGGCGCGAGGCGTTGCGCAGGAGGACAGAAACCGGTTGACGCAGAGCGAAATCTTTCGCCTGTATGAGGCGAGCCGCGCGAGTAAAGAGGCGTTGCATCCGAACACGCGGAGAATCAGCGTCGACCTGGGAGCCGTTAGGGAGAACTGGCACGACGTGTCTATCCACGCGGCTGATTATTACGACCGCTGCCGGCCCCTGGTGGAGCAGACCGTTGCAACGGTCGAATCGCTGATAGCGGCGCATGCACCCGAGGATAAAAGACTGGAGGCAGTGTACGTGACCGGGGGCGGAAGCGAACTTCCGCTGGTGGCGCGGGTGCTTCGTGAGCGATTCGGACGTAAAGTGAAACGGTCGCCCTATACCCGGGCCGC
>DATLBY010000326.1:0-5864 GCA_035526665.1 Bryobacteraceae bacterium | reverse complement strand
GCTCAGACGAGTGTCGATATCCGGAGTTTTTTCCACGGTGCCGCGGACCAGCTCTTCCATGAAGCCGTCGCGCGGCGGCTTCTTCTCGTTCTCTTCCGAATACAAAGACTCGTAAAAGCCGGCGAGAGCCTCATCCACGCCGAGCTTCCGGATATCACATTGATAAAGAATCTGAATCGCCCGATGGCGGGAACGCCGGCGTGACGCCATAACTATCGTTTGCCGTCCGGTGTTTGCCGCAACGTGCGAAGCAGGTTGGCCATTTCGATAGCCGTCATGGCGGCATCAAAGCCTTTGTTGCCGCTCTTGGCCCCGGCGCGGTCGATTGCCTGCTCTAGCGTGTTGGTAGTCAGCACTCCAAACGCAATCGGCACGCCGGTTTCCGCGGCCACGTTCGCCAGACCACTCGCCGCATTGCCCGCTACATAATCGAAATGCGGCGTATCTCCCCGAATGACGGCGCCGAGACAGATCACCGCATCATGTTGTTTCCTGCGGGCGAGTTCAGCGGCAATCAGCGGCATCTCCCACGCTCCGGGGACCCGGATAATCTCCAGCTGTTGCACGTCCGCGCCGTTGCGCGCGAGCGCATCCAGCGCGCCGTCCAGAAGACGCTCGGTGATAAAGCTGTTGAAGCGTGAAACGATGATCGCGGCTCGCAGGCCCGTCGCGTCTAAATTTCCCTCTGTTATCCTGTGCGCCATTATTTTCCCGTAAACACGGCCGTGCGCTTCTCCAGGAAAGCGCGCGTGCCTTCACGCCGGTCCTCGGTGCCGGCGGCAACACCGAAGGCCATGGCCTCGAAACGTAATCCTTCCTCCAGACCGCAGCTGATGCCGGCATCGACCGCCTGCATTGTTAACCCCACGGCCACTGGCCCATTGGCCAGGATGCGTCGCAGCAGGCTGCGTGAAAACTCCATCAGACTCGCTTGCGGCACAACATGATTCACCAGTCCAATCCGGTAGGCCTCCGCGGCATCGATCGGCTCGCCTGTCAGCAGCAGCTCCAGTGCGCGGCCGCGTCCTACCAGCAGCGGCAAGCGCTGGCTACCGCCGTAGCCGGCAATGATTCCGAGCTTTACTTCCGGCTGTCCTAATTTGGCGCCTTCTGCTGCCACGCGGAGCGTGCATGCCATTGCAAGCTCCAGCCCGCCACCCAGCGCGAACCCATTAATGGCGGCGATGGAGGGCTTGGTCATCAGCTCCAGACGCCGGAAAATCCGCTGGCCTCGCAGCGCGAGTGTCTGCGCCTGAACCGTATCGGTGTCAGCAAGCTCCCGGATATCGGCCCCCGCCACAAACGCCTTTTCCCCCGCCCCGGTCAGAAGCAGCCCCCTAACCGCTGGATCATTTTCGATCTGTTTTAGGGCATCCTCCAACTCCCGGACCGTCTCGCCATTCAGCGCGTTCAGCTTCTCGGGACGGTTCATTGTGATGGTCGCAATGCCGTCCTCGAAGGCCTGAAACACGATGTGGGAGTAAGACATATGGGATAATCGGCTTTTCAGCCTCATCATACCGCATGGACCCTGCTTTCATACGCAATTTCTCTATCATCGCCCATATCGACCATGGCAAATCGACGCTCGCCGATCGACTGTTGGAGGTCACAGGGGCGCTGAGCCAGCGGGAAATGATGGCGCAGGTGCTCGATTCCATGGATCTGGAGCGCGAGCGCGGAATTACCATCAAAGCGCATGCAGTTCGCTTAAACTACACCGCCAAAAACGGCCAGACGTACCAGTTGAATCTGATTGA
The DNA here is from genome assembly GCA_035526665.1 of Bryobacteraceae bacterium. Taxonomy (GTDB): domain Bacteria; phylum Acidobacteriota; class Terriglobia; order Bryobacterales; family Bryobacteraceae; genus DATLBY01. Next base: position 4,104 of record DATLBY010000326.1, on the reverse strand, counting down.
CACGCCCGGCCACGTGGATTTCACCTACGAGGTCTCCCGCAGCCTGCAGGCTTGTGAAGGAGCACTGCTGGTGGTGGATGCGTCGCAGGGCGTGGAGGCGCAAACGCTTGCAAATACGTACCTTGCGCTCAATCATAATCTGGAAATCATCCCGGTCATCAATAAAATCGATCTGCCCTCCGCGGAGCCGGAACGTATTCGTGAGCAGATTGAGTCAGTAATTGGCCTGGATGCGCAGGATGCGGTGCTGGTCAGCGCGAAACAGGGCATCGGAATAATCGAAACGCTGGAAGCCGTCGTCCGGCGTGTTCCCGCGCCCGCGGGCGATCCGGAAGCTCCTCTGCGAGCCCTGATCTTCGATTCCTGGTTCGATCCCTACCGCGGCGTGATCATTCTGGTCCGCATCGTGGAGGGCCGCATGAAAGTCGGCCAGAAGATCCGCTTGTGGCAGAACGGCAGCGTACACGAGGTGGACGGACTGGGGTATCAGTCGCCCAAGCCGATTGCGTGCGATGAGCTGGCGGCCGGTGAGGCGGGCTTTTTGTTCGCGAACATCAAGACGGTATCCGACGCCAAGATCGGCGATACGATTACAGACCATTTGCGTCCCGCGGCCGAGCCGCTTCCCGGCTTTCAAGAGATCAAACCCATGGTATTCGCCGGGCTCTATCCAGTGGAATCCCACGAGCACGGCTTGCTGCGCGATGCGCTCGAGAAGCTCCGGCTGAACGATAGCGCTTTCAATTTCGAGCCCGAAAACTCCGTCGCGCTGGGATTTGGATTCCGCTGCGGCTTTTTGGGACTGCTGCACCTGGAAATCATTCAGGAGAGATTGGAGCGCGAGTTCAAAATCGACCTGATCACGACCGCTCCCGGCGTTCGCTATCGCATCACAACCCAGGGCGGCGAAGTGCTCGAAGTGGACAATCCGTCGAAATTTCCGGATCCGTCCTCGATCAGGCACATTGAGGAACCGATTATCGATGCCACGGTGATTACCCGCGAGGAGTACATCGGGGAAATTCTTAAGTTGTTGGAAGAGAAGCGCGGGAACCAGAAAAAATTCGAGTATCTGGGCGGCGGCCGTGTACTGATTCTGTATGAGCTCCCGTTGAACGAGATCGTTCTCGACTTTTACGATCGTTTGAAATCGGCATCCCGCGGATATGCTTCGCTCGACTATCATCTGGCGGGACACCGCATTTCTCCCATGGTGAAACTGGATGTGCTGGTGGCGGGCGAGCCGGTGGACGCGCTGTCAATCATCGTGCACAAGGATTTTGCCTACGAGCGCGGCCGGGGTCTGATTGAGCGTTTGCGAAAACTCATTCCGCGCCAGATGTTTGAAGTCGCACTACAGGCCGCAATCGGCACGAAAATCGTCGCGCGCGAGACGATCCCCGGCATGCGCAAGAATGTGCTGGCCAAATGCTACGGCGGTGACATCTCCCGTAAGCGCAAACTGCTGGAGAAGCAAAAAGAAGGCAAACGCCGTATGAAGCGCGTCGGCCGCGTGGACATTCCACAGGAGGCTTTTTTGGCCGTCCTCAAGGTCACTCCCGACGAAGATTAGGGCGAAAACGAACTAAGGTCCGCGAGCCGGATAGAATAGTCGGTTTATGTCTCGCGAATATTCTCTGACTCCTACCGCGGTACCTCCCATCGAAACGAAATGGCGCCGCATCGTTACTGAATTGCCGGCCCCTGGATCCATTGCGACCCTCGAACGGCTGAATCGACTCGAGCCCCTGGCAATGCGCGGACAGCCGCCCATCGTCTGGGATCATGCCGAGGGCTTTCAGGTGTACGATGCGTATGGAAATTGCTGGATCGACTGGTCGTCCGGCGTTTTGATCACCAACGCGGGGCACGGCCGGCAGGAGATTGTGGACGCTATTGTGCGGCAGGCCTCTTCCAAGCTCCTCACCAACTACTGCTTCCCGAGCAACATCCGCGGCCAACTGGTAGAGAAACTCGCAAGCTTGATGCCGGAGCCCTTGAAGAAGGTGTTTCTGTTGACGACCGGATCGGAAACGGTGGAGTGCGCCATCAAGTTGTGCCGCACCCATGGAGTCAATGTGGGCGGCCGCGCCAAGCACGTCATTGTCTCCTTCGATAAGGCATTTCACGGCCGGACCATGGGGTCGCAGCAGGCCGGCGGCATTCCGGCGCTGAAAGAATGGATCGTCAATCTCGACAATGGCTTTATTCAGGTGCCGTTTCCAGACGGTTACCGGACTGACGATAATTCATTCGAATTCTTTCTCCGCTCTCTCACGGAACGCGGCGTAGGCTCAGACAACGTCGCCGGAGTGATTCTAGAAACCTACCAGGGTGGCAGCGCGGCCTTCGCTCCCGCTGAGTACATGCGGAAACTGCGCGACTGGTGCACCGATCACAAGATTCTACTGGTATGCGACGAGGTGCAGGCCGGATTCGGGCGGACCGGCAAGCTGTGGGGATTCGAGCACTACGGCATTACACCGGATCTGGCTACCTTCGGCAAAGGCATCTCCAGTTCGCTCCCGATCGCAGCCGTGATCGGCAGGCCCGATGTCATGGATCTGCATCCAGCAGGAAGCATGACATCGACCCATACCGGGAATCCCATTTGTTGCGCGGCGGCCCTTGCCTCGATTGATCTGGTGCTGAATGAGAAGCTGGCGGATAACGCGCACAAGATGGGCGAAATACTGCACAGCAGACTGCGGCAAATGCAGAAAAAACACCCCCAGATCGGTCACGTGGACGGGAAGGGACTGGTGGCCGGCATCGCGTGCGTCCGCCCCGGGACTAAAGAGCCCGATGGCGATCTGGCGTGGCGCGTCGTGGAAAAATCCCTGGCTAAAGGCGTCCTCATGTTCAGTCCGGTCGGATATGGCGGCGGCACGGTGAAAATCTCTCCACCTCTGGTCATCCACCAGGAGGCGCTGGAAGAAAGTCTGACAGCGTTTGAACAGGCCTTCACCGAGGCCATTCAATGACGCCTGAAATCCTAATTGTCGGCGGCGGAATGATCACGCACGATCAGATCCTGCCGTCGGTATATCAACTCCAAAGACTCGGCGTGGTCGGAGACATCACCGTGTGCGCGCAACATGCGGGCACGGTTCGCCGCCTCGCGGATGACGAGCAAATCAAGACTGCCTTTCCGGATCAAACGTTCCGGGCTCTTCCGGCGGAAGGCAGCGGACCGCAACCCGAGCTCTATAAAGAAGTGATCGCCAAAATGCCGCCGCGGCAGATCGTGATTGCCGCCGTCCCCGACCAGTTACATTTCGACGTGGTGATGACGGCGCTCCAGCACAATCAGCACGTCTGTTGCGTTAAGCCCTTGGTCTTGAAGGCCGCCGAATCGGCGGTTATTGAACGCGAAGCTTACGAACGTGGACTTCTGGTGGGCGTCGAATACCACAAGCGGCTGGACGATCGCAGCCTGATGGCCCGTAGAAAATACCGCGACGGCATGTTCGGGGAGTTCCGGCTCGGCACCGCGTCGTTGATGGAGAAATGGTATTACCGGCACTCGAACTTTCAGAACTGGTGCACGGTGGAAAACTCTGACGCGTTCTCCTACATCGGCTGCCACTACGTGGATCTCGTACATTTCATCACGGGGCTGCTGCCGGTGGGCGTGAGCGTGTATGGCATTCGCGACAAGTATCCCAATGGAAACGAAGGGTTTCTGTGGACGGACGCGCGTGTTATATGGAACAACGGCGCATGCCTGAATCTGCAGAATACGCTCAGTTTTCCCGACGAAGCTCCGGGCACTAATACGCAAGGCCTCACGCTTTACTGTGCTGCGCCCACTGGCGGCGGCCTGTTGCAACACTTCGACCAATATCGCGGCATGCAGTATTCCTACGTGTCCAAGCCTGCCGGGGCGGGCGCCACCGTCTATGCCGAACCCAGTCCCGACTACTTCCAATATGTAAACCTCGGCGGCGCCGGGTTCGTCCCGGTCGGCTACGGCTATCGTTCCATCGATTTCATTCTGCGCTCCTGTTTGAAGGTGGAAGCATGCCCGACCGTGGAGGAGCGGCAGCGGATGCTGAAGCAGTATGATGCCGAGGGCGTGCTGGCGACACCGGCCAACAGCCG
>DATLBY010000325.1:0-13404 GCA_035526665.1 Bryobacteraceae bacterium | reverse complement strand
CAACGTTCTATTCGGAGGGGAGCCGCGAACCCTAAATGTATCCAGACGCTGCGTTTAAGCGCATATTTGCACATGCGGAATGCCAGCCGGAAAACGCGCCGGCCCCTGGTCGTGGTAGCACAGGAGTACTTGCGCGAACTGGGGCCCTAAAAAACCGCGCAATTCCTGAGGGTGTTCTTATTCACAAAAAAATCTATTTGTCCATAACCTGTGGCTCAGGCGGCGTCTTTAACAACGGAAGGCCTGCTGCGAACATCTGGAATCACTTCGGACAATGAAGTGCATGGACCAGCCGCGACTTCTCGAGCGAAGCGATGTCTTTCTTCCGACCGGCTCGGCTGTATGACTGCTGCGCCGCCTTCTTACCGATGCCGGCATTTCAGTAGAATAGGATTGCTTGTGTAAGGCGAGCGAGAGCAATCCATGAAAGTTAAAAAAGCGATTAGGCGGCTGGATAAAGTTCAAGAATTATTGTCGAACGTCTTTGATCAGTATGATGGCGCCGATTCCAGCACGAAAGATTTGCTGAGCGTTGCCAGAAAGTCAGTGGTTCGCGCCAAGTCTACCCTCAAACGGCAAGCGAGTTCAAAAGCCGTGAAAAAGTCGCCGGTGAAAGCCCGCAAAAATCATCCTTCGGTTGGCGCTAAAGAACGGCCGGATGGATTGAAGCGGACGGAACCTCTCAACGAATCATCACCGCCCGTGAGTCAAACAGCTTAGTGAGACACGCCCATATGCAGCCGTCCGACGACGCGCTCCATTGAAGTCACCAGGGCAGGGCAGTCACCACCCAAACGGTTGCATAACCCAGCCCGCCTCCAATGAGAGCGCCGGCGACTACATCGCTGAGGAAGTGCATGCCGAGCACGACGCGCGAGATCGCCACGTTGCTGGCGATGAAGAGGAGACCGAACGCGGCGGCCGGATAGAAATGGCTCAGCGGAATCGCAACCGCGAATGCCGTAATGGTGTGGCCGGATGGAAATGAGAATTGGTCCGGTGGGAGCAGTTTGGCCCAGCAATGCGGCTGCAACTCACAGGGGCGGCGCCGGCCTACGGCAATCTTGAGCCTGCGAAACAGGAGAACTCCGATCAAGGTGGAACTGGCCGCCGCCAGCAAAGCACGGTGACGAGCGGGGTCCTTTGAAAGGAGCAGGACCACGCAATATGCCAGCCATAACCAGCCGTCGCCCGCTCGAGTGGCGGCAACCATCCACCAGCGCACCCAAGCTGGAGCCATCCAGCGGTTCATCCGGTGCATCAGTATGTGATCAGGCGCGGCTAGATTCGACCAGGCTCTGGACACCCTCATAATGCCTCGTGTTTGCTCGGATTTTGCCTATCCACTTATGCGCGAACGCAATTTCGCTCAATACATTTACTAGGGTCACAAAGGGGACAGCTGCGAATAATGGACTGAGCGCGGCAGTTGCTGGACGTTCTCGGATCATCTCGATCCCTATTTCCAGTACAGCCCTGGTTAGCGTCCAATAATTTCCGGAAGATCCCGAAACGCGCGCGAAACCACTATGCAGGCCCGCGAGATATTCCGTGGAGTTCCGGGCGCCTGGAACCTCCGTATAGACGGTCCCAAGCGAAGTCAGGGTGTGGGCATCACTGCCTGCGACCTGCAATTTGTGGAGACTTCGCGCGAATTCAGCGGCGGAGCGATTGCAGCAGGCGAGCATTTGCCCATTGAGTACTTCCACCGCGGGGAAGTACTTTTCAAAGAGAGCGAAATCGTGCTCAGTGCGCCGGCCTGTCAAATGTGAGAAGGCGTGGTTGATGCTGAAAAACAGCTTTTGCTCATGCAGGTACTCCACAAAAGAAATCAGATCAGTCCGGCGTTTTTGTGACTCCTGGTGGTGGCCTTCCTGGATGCCATATACGCCTACGTGGATCAAGGTGCCGCCGGGAGTGGTGCAGGAGACCTCTTCGCTCAGAAAAAAGTTCTTGCGGCTCCGGCATGCTTCGGCTGCCTCGATGGAATCGTGGTCGGTGATTGTTAACAGATCCATCCCGCGCCGCAAGAGGGTTTCGCAGACGGCACGCCGATTGTTGTAGCTTTCACGGTAGACGCGTCTGAAGCCAGGAACAGTGCAGAGCTGGTCGTGTGGACGTGAAGGTCGCACTTCATGCCTCTATTAACCACCACTTTTGTTACAGATTCATGAGCTGTGAAAAAAACATTTGTGACTGCAAATAAAACAAGGCCTGCGTCCCTACCGCAGGCCTTGGATACATCCAGAAGCGGATCGCGTTTGAACTAAAAAGTGAGCCGGAGCGACAACTGGATCTGGCGCGCGGCGCCAAGTCCCACTGCCTTTTCGACAGTAGAATTGAACACGCCGAAAGCCCCGCCCGCTGCCGAAGCGGTGAACGGCTGGCCAGGCTGTAATTGATTCATGCCCGTCCCGAGCGCTTGGTTGAGCTGCGCCGGTGCGTTGGCAAAGTTCGCCCGATTGAACAGGTTATAGATTTCGGCGCGAAACTCAACGTGCATGCGCTCGCGGATGGGGAACTGCTTCTGCACGGTGAGATCGAACTGGGAAAGAATCGGACCATGCAGAACGTTGCGGCCCAGGTTGCCAAACTCTCCCGGAGCCGGGATAGCAAAGGCAGCAGGGTTCAAAAAATATCTGCGGTCGCCGGTCTGGAGGAAGGGATTGCCTCCGATATAGTCCGCGCGCCGGAAGTTGCGGAAATTGCCTCCACCGGGCACATTGATGACTGGCACCGTAACCGGTGCGCCGTTGGCGACAATCGGGCTCGCCACGTAAGTGCCGTTACGGCTATCGCGATACACGATATCCGGACGGGTCACACGAACTTCCAAGGGAAGGCCCGTATTGAAGTTCCAGACCTGGCCGAGCTGCCAACCGCCCAGGATGCTCTTCACCATCGGGTTGGCGTTGTTGCCGAACTTCCTGCCCGCGCCATAAGGCAGCTCGTAGAGCGCCGATGCGTTCCAGCTGTGACGCACATCGAAGTTGTTGTTCCCGCGGTCGAGCCCAAAATTGGTGGGGTCTTGGGTCGTGTTGGCTTCGTTCGATCCTCCGGTGTTGCCGATGCTGTGACTCCAGGTCCACTGGGAACCAAACGTCAGGCCCGAATTGAACCGGCGGTTCAAAGTGGTCTGCATGGAGTCGTAGTGGTCGGTGCCTCCGCTCGTCTTGAAGTCCATCTGTGAGAAACGATTGCCGAACTGCAGAGTGGGAATGGCCGCGCCCGTCGTGGGATTCATACCCACTCCGACGATCCGATTCGTCCAGCCCCGGAGGAAAAGGTTGCGCCCCTGACTGCCCACGTAGGCGACGGTCAGGATGGCCTTCCCGGGAAGCTCCTGCTGCAGGGAGGCGGTGTAGGAGAGAATCTTCTCCGGAAGGGTATAGGCGTTGTTCATATACACGCGCGGCTGATAACCGAGGTTCGGATCGTTGATGTCGTAAGCGGCAATGACACGAGCCGGATCGATGGGAAAGACAGCGGATCCACCGGTCAGGACCTTGCTGACGCGATCGCTTTCAATCGGCTGAACCTGGTCCTCGGTCTGGCCTGGCCCGAAATAGTAGCCGGCCCCGACGCGAAACACAGTTTTATTGCCAAGCCGCTCCGGCGACCAGGTGAACGCCAGGCGCGGACCAAAGTTCAATTTTGAGCTGCGATAGAAATCGGTGGTTTTGGGATCGCGGAACTGCCCGGTAGCGGCATCCACGATCACCGCCAGATTGCGGGCTTCGTGCAGCACCGAATAGTACTCGTAGCGCAGGCCGTAGCTCATAGTGAGGTTTGGCCGGATCTTCCATTCATCCTGCGCATAGCCGATGGCGTAGTATTGCTTGGCCTCCCGGTTTCCGGTTGCGCCTCCATTGAAGGGGCTAGGAGCGCTGACATCGCCGAGGAAGCTGGTCTGGGTTGGGTTGTTCGCCAACAGGTCGTTGAGATTTGCGAAAGTGTACGTCGTTCCGCCCAGGCGATCCGTATAGATGCGCAGCGGCCGGAGTTCGCCGCCGAACTTGTAGTTGTGGTTGCCCTTGAGCCAACTCAAGCTGTCTACAAACGAGAGGCTGTAGTTGGTGTAGGGCTGGCCGCGGCCGTTTTGCGTGCTGTTGGAGCGGACAAGTCCGCCCAACCGAGCCGCGCCCGCCGAGCTGATCTGTCCGCCGATGCCGGGGATGGTGGCATTGCCGGTGAAATCGACGGAAATCGCGGAGGCATCCGGGACGCCGGGAATGGAGGGCGCGAAGCCGCTGGCACGGGTCTTGGCGCCGTTGAACCCGAACTTGGTTTCGTTGATGACGGTCGGAGCGAGCACCTGCGTGAGATCGATGAGGCCGTTCTGCGGAACCGCCGTAACCTGGAAACGGCTGCCGCTGACCGACGTACCCTCGATGGGAGAGTCTGAAATCCCCTGATCGCGATAATACCGGGCATACATCGTGAATTTGTCGTTGAAGCGATAATCGAACCGGATGTTGCCGTAGTTCTCAGTCAACCTGGATGCCGTATTCAGTTGCGCCACGTCCAGGTCCGGGTTCGAAGTCGGCCGCAGGCCCATGGGAAACGCATTCACCACCGATGCGATGGACGGTACAGCGCGGGCGCGTGCAGCCAGGCTGGGAACGGTGGCAATCAGATTGATGCCCGCAGTTTGCCGCAGGCCTTCATAATTCAGGAAAAAGAACATTTTGTTCCGGCGGATGGGGCCGCCTAGCGATCCGCCAAACTGGTTGAGCCGGAGCGGAGACTTGGTTGCACCATCAAAGAAGTTACGCGCGTCCAATGCGTCGTTTCGCAAATATTCGAACAGCGCTCCATGGAAGTCGTTGCCGCCGGATTTTGTGACAACGCTGATCTGTCCACCCGTGCCGGTGCCGAATTCCGCCGGATAGTTGCTCGATTCCACACGGAACTCCTGAATGGTTTCCAGGCTGGATTGCAAGCGGAAGCCGCTGGAAGTTTCGCCATTCAAATTTCCCGGCGAGGCATCAAGAATGGAGGTTGCCTCCACGCCATCAACGCGAATTTCGTTTTGCTGGTTGGCACGCCCGCTGAAACGGATGTTGTCGAAAGAGCCGCCGCCGGAGGTCTGCGCTCCCGGCGCGAGCAGATAGAGCTGCGAAACCTGGCGTCCGTTGAGCGGCAGGTTTGCTACCTCGCGTTCGTTCACGTTAGCGCCCATGCGGGCCGAACTGGTGTCGATGGTTGTGAGCTCACCGCCCGAAACCGTCACCTCCTGCGCTAGACCGGCCGGCTGCAGGATCAGATTCAGCGTGCGCTCCTGGCCTACAATGAGCCGGATTTCCGAGTACTCCGCCGGGCCGAGTCCCTCTGCTTTAGCGCTTACCGAATACGACGCGGGCGCGAGATTGGTAACCATGTAATAGCCGCTATCGTTGGAATGCACTGTACGCTGCTCGCCTGTCTTCCCATTCTTGACCGTGATGCCGGCGTTTGGCAGGACTGCCCCGCTTACGTCAGTGACCGTCCCCGTGATGCGTGCACTGTCCATCTGGCCGTACGCCAGCCACAGGGCCGCAAAAAATGTGCTCCAGCGAGTGAATTGTTTCATTACCTTCAAGCTAGTGCGGGTGCGGTTACAATTCGATGACATTTCGTTGACGATGCGTTGAAATCGTACTTTTTGGAGTATTCTCGAAGCAGGAACGCCTCTTTGACCAAACGTATTCTCGCCAAACTGGTGCTTGCGATTGCGAGTGTCCTGGTTATCGCCCTGGTGGCGATGGACTTCCTGACAACCCGCCTGGCGGAGGCCAGTTACGTTCAAACACTGAACCGCGAGCTGGATGAGAAATGCCGGATGCTGGACCTGCTCCCCGAACAGCAACTGATCACCGATATCCGCCAGTTGGCGCACGCGGCGGGAGGAAGGATTACCATTATCGATCTGAACGGCCGGGTACTAGCGGATTCGGAGGCCGTCTCCGAGAAGATGGAGAACCACAAGAACCGGCGCGAGTTTATCTCCTCTCTAGGCGGTATCCGTGGCTCTGACGTGAGGACCAGCGCGACGCTGGGAATTCAGTTCCTGTATGTAGCGATTCCCTACGGACGCGGCGCGCTGCGCCTGGCTGTTCCGATGCGCGAAATTGAGGCGCAAGTGGCCGGGATCCGGCGGCAGGTGCTTCTTTCGGCCTTGATCGCATTCTTTCCCGCCTTGCTAATCGCCATCTTCATTGCGCGCTACTATTCGCGGCGTCTCGCCGTGGTGCTTGAGTTTGCCGGCAGACTGGCGCGTGGGGATTTCGGGTCACGCCTGCGGGAGACGCCCGCCGATGAAATCGGCACTTTAAGCGCCAAGCTGAACGAGACAGGCGAAAAGCTGCAGGGCATGTTTACCGAGCTGCAGCGGGAACAAGTGGCTTTGAAGAAGCTGGAACAGGTCCGGAAAGACTTTGTCATCAACGTGTCGCATGAGCTTAGGACTCCGCTTGCCTCTATCCAGGGGTATACCGAAACGCTTCTGGACGGAGCGCTCGAGGATCCCAACTGCAATGTGAAGTTCCTCGGGATCATCCGGCAGAACGCCGAACGCCTGGGCCGGCTGATCGGCGACATTTTGACCCTTTCCCGGATCGAACTGCGAACACAAAAGCTGCAGTTCGGAGTCCATCCCGTGGCTGCCCTGCTGGATGACAATTTCGATTCCATGCGTCCCATGCTGGAGAAAAAGGGAATCGAGATTCAGATTGAAGCGCCGGCTGCCGGGACGGATGTGTATTGCGATCCGGAGGCGGTTCACCAGATCCTCAGCAATCTTATGGATAACGCCATCAAATACACGCCGGAGAAAGGCTCCATCCGGTTGGGCGCGCAGCCGTTGCGCCAGGACGCCGGCTTTGTCGAGTTTTACGTCCAGGATACAGGGGCCGGTATTCCAGCGGATGACCTTCCCCGTCTCTTCGAGCGGTTTTACCGCGTCGACAAAGCACGCTCGCGCGAACTGGGGGGCACCGGCCTGGGATTAGCGATCGTCAAGCACTTGGTCAAAGCCCATGGCGGCGATGTGCGGGTAGACAGCGAACTGCACGCGGGGTCTACTTTCTGGTTTACGCTGCCGGTGGCCAGGAAGGCCGGCAATTCGGAGCCTGAGGGAACCCCCATCCCGTCCGGCGTGTCTGTCATAGAGATGTAACAGGCGGGGTATATGCTGGTTTCAGGCGGACTTGTATGCAGAAAAAAGTAGTTCTCATAGAAGACGATGCCGATCTTTTCCAGCTTCTCAAATACAACCTTGAGAAAGAAGGCTTTGTTTTTGCCGGATCGCAGACGGGCAAGGGAGCAGTGGATCTGTTTCGCCGCGAGCGGCCTGATATCATCCTGCTCGACATAATGCTTCCCGATTCGGACGGCCTGGACATCTGCCGTGCGATCCGCTCCCATGCCGACCTGGCCGCTGTTCCGGTGATTTTTCTGACTGCGTGCGCTTCTGAAACCGACCGCATCGTGGGACTGGAACTGGGCGCCAATGACTATATCGTCAAACCGTTCTTCGTGCGGGAGCTGATTGCCCGCGTCAAGAATCAGCTTCGGACGCTCATCGCCGGCCCCAAAATCATGCGGTCTGGCAGCCTGGAGCTGGATTGCGATGCCTGTCAGGTGCGAGTGGACGGAGTGGAGGTCGGGTTGACGGCCACCGAGTTCCGGATGCTCCAGTTCCTGATGGCGCGGCCACGCGTGGTCTTCAGCCGTGAGCAACTGCTGAATGCGGTGTGGGGTTATAACCGTGCGGTAACCGACCGCTCCGTGGATGTGTATATTCTGCGGCTGCGGCACAAGCTGGAATCAAAACCCGGCAGCATCTCCTGGATCCGGTCGGTACGCGGCTTTGGCTACGCCTTCGAGGAGCCGGAGGAGCAGCGGGATCCCGCGCTGGAGCCGGCGGCCCCCCAGGGAGCCGGCGCGGCCCGGTAGACCGGCTGCCACCATATTTCCGGCGGCAGACTCATAGCACAGCAGGGCGACGAAAGCATTCCGCCGGACAACCGTTAATCCAACATTGTGGTAAAATGTTTTTTCGGTGGAGGTGGATCTTCCCCAGTCGATGGCGTAACGCGCTACTGCTTCATGTCGACTCTCCCGCTGCGCGAAGGCTGCCGGCGGCTATGTTTAACCTCGTCTTCCCGGATGAGTGCCGCGTTTGCGAAAAAACACTGCACGAGTTCTCCCGCGTTCCTGTTTGTTCCGCCTGCCTGCAGGATTCCAAGCCGCTCCTCGCCGATTACTTCTGTATTGACTGCAAGACGCCGTTTCTGAACGCCTCGCCGCTGGATGAAAACGGGCGCTGCGGACTGTGCCGGCGCGGACTCACGGGCTTCGATGCTACTTACTCGTTCGGCGAGTATGAAGGAACCCTCCGCAAGCTCATTCACCTTTTTAAGTACAGCCACATGCAGCCGCTGGCGAAACCGCTCGGCAAGATGCTGCTAAGCGTGCTTCCGCGCGAGAATCGCTACGACATGGTGGTCCCGATGCCGCTACATTGGCTGCGCCGCTGGAAGAGAGGCTTTAATCAATCCCAGTTGCTGGCGCGCGTGGTAGCCGGAAGATTGGGCACTCCGCTGGTTTCGGCGCTGCGGCGCAAACGCGCGACCTTGCCCCAGGCGGGCCTGAGCAACGCGCAGCGGCGCAGCAACGTGGCCGGTGCATTCGTCGTGCGCAAACGGGCGATCGTAAAGGACAGGCACATTCTTTTGGTGGATGACGTGATGACCACGGGCGCAACGCTGGCGGCCAGCGCATCGGCCTTAAAACGCGCGGGCGCCAGCCGCATCACCGTCCTGACGGTGGCCCGGGTGGATCGGAGGAAATCGAGTGGGGCGGCAAACGCGAGTGTGACCTGAAGAGCGTGAATTTGAACCGAGGGGAGTCCCGGCGGATGATCAGTATGGATCGATTGCACAAACCCGTGCTTGTGCTGAACGCGAGTTATGAACCGATCAATATTTGTGCGGCAAGACGCGCACTGGTGCTGGTACTGAAGGGAGTCGCCTCGGCCGAGGAGCACGCCCAAACCAATATCCACTCCACGCGCCAGACGATAAAGCTGCCATCGGTCATTCGGTTGCTGGAATACCGGAGGATCCCCCACCAGACACGCGCCTTATCGCGCAAGAATATTTTGATGCGCGACCGCTACACCTGCCAGTACTGCCTGAGGGCGTCGCCCTCGGGCGAACTCACGCTGGATCATGTGGTGCCACGCTCGCGGGCCGGAGAAACCACCTGGGAAAACCTGGTTGCCTGCTGCCACCACTGCAATAACCGCAAGGGGAGCCGGACACCGGAAGAGGCGGGCATGAAGCTTGCCAGAGCTCCCCGGCCTTTCAGCCTGCACACCAGCCGCCACCTGATGCGCCTGCTGGCGAAGAGCGACGATCAATGGCGCAAGTACCTGTTTTATTGATAACGGCCGTTTAGTGGACAGTCGGCGGGTGCGGCTTTTCCTTCTCGCGTTCCTTGGCCGTTTTGATCGGACTGATAATTACGTGCGCATTCCGTCCTTCCAGCCGCGGTTGGCCTTCCACGGTTCCGTGGCCTTGCAGATCTTCGGAAAAACGGAGCAGCAGTTTTTTGCCTAAATCGACGTGGGCGATTTCGCGGCCGCGGAACTGGACCACCGCCTTGACGCGGTTGCCTTCTCCGAGAAAGCGTATCGCGTGGTTTTTCTTGAACTCGTAATCGTGGTCGTCGGTGTTGGGGCGGAACTTCAGTTCCTTCACCTGAATCACGTGCTGCTTCTTCTTCGCTTCGTGTTGCTTCTTCTTGTTTTCATACTGCCATTGCCCGTAATCCATGGCTTTGGCGACCGGCGGTTCGGCTGTAGGAGCAATCAGAATCAGATCGAGCCCCATATCCTGAGCTTTGCGGACGGCAGCGGGGGTCGGCATAATTTCTACTGACCCATCCGGGAATACCGCACGAACTTCGCGGACCCGAATTGCTTCGTTCACGTTTTCTCGAATTCTGGGACGGCGGGGAGGAAAATTTCTGGGTGGAAGCATGCTATGCGCGGAAGGAAAGTGTAGCCATGATCCCATAGTAGCAAATTACCACCTCTAATTGGGACCTGTTTTTGGGGTAATGTGCCGGGCGCTACAGATCGTTATAATAATTAGGCTCTTAGGAGGTCATTTATGCGCAAGCTTCTTCTACTTTCCGGTATTCTGGCGGCCCTCAGCCTGCCCACTTTTGCCCAAGCCAGAAAGAAGAGGGTCGCGGTCTTAAACTTCGATTACTCGACTGTGCAGTCGAACGCCGCCGCCATCTTCGGCAGCAACAACGACATAGGGAAGGGGATCGCCGATCTGCTGGTGGAAAAGCTGGTGAATTCCGGGCAGTACTCGGTGGTGGAGCGGAAGCAGATCGACAAGATCATGGCGGAGCAGAATTTCTCCAACAGCGACCGGGCGGACGCGGCCACGGCGGCTAAGCTGGGCAAACTACTGGGGGTGGATGCCATGATCATGGGGTCGATTACCCAATTCGGGCGGGACGATAAGACAACGAATGTAGGCGGCGGCGCGCTGACCGGCGGACTCAGCAAGTATGGGATCGGCGGCGTCGGCCACAAGAATTCCAAGGCGGTAGTGGGTATTTCCGCCCGCATGGTGAACACGGACACGGCTGAAATTCTGGCGGTGAAGAACGGCAAAGGCGAATCGACGCGCAGCGGCACCGGCCTGCTAGGTTCCGGTGGCAGCTCGGGTACCGCAATCGGCGGCATGGTGGACATGAAGAGCAGCAACTTCGCCAACACGATCATTGGCGAGGCAGTCACGAAAGCCGTCAACGATCTTGGTGCTCAGCTCGACAGCGTGGCGCAGGCGCTGCCCACCAAGACTGTTGTAGTGGAAGGGCTGGTAGCGGATGCGACGGGAGACACCGTAGTCATCAACGTGGGGAGCCGGGCTGGAGTCAAGGTGGGCGACCGCCTGTCGATCCGGCGCGCGACCCGTGAGATCCGTGATCCTGCGAGCGGCAAGGTGATCCGCCGGGTGGAAGATTCGGTCGGGGACATCGCGATTACCGAAGTGGACGAAGCTTCGGCGGTCGGAAAGTTTACCGGCGCGGGCAAACCGAAAGTCGGCGATGCGGTAAAGAGCGCACAATAGCCACTCCAGGAGTACAGCAATGGCAGACAATGTCGGCGACCGCATAGGGGACTATCAGATTGTCGAGGTGCTCGGCGCCGGCGGCATGGGCAAGGTCTACAAGGTCCGGAACATCATTTCCGAGCGGGTGGAAGCGATGAAAGTACTGCTTCCCAACCTGGAGAGCGATCCGGAACTGGCCGACCGCTTCATGCGCGAGATCAAGGTTCAGGCGAGCCTGGATCATCCGAACATTGCCGGACTGCACACGGCACAACGCGTCGGCAATCAACTCATCATGATCATGGAGTACGTGGAGGGCTCGACGCTTGAGTCGATCCTCCACCAGGGGCGTCTTCCAATTGCTCAAGGCGTGGAGTATGTCCGGCAGGTGCTCTCGGCACTCTCCTATGCGCACGCTCGGGGCATAATTCACCGGGACATCAAGCCGGCGAACATGATGGTGACCGGCGACGGGGCGGTGAAGTTGATGGATTTCGGCATCGCGAAGATGGCCGCGGACCGGAAGCTAACGCAGACCGGGCGCACTGTGGGCTCGCTCTATTACATGTCGCCGGAACAGATCAACGGGGCGGTGGATTTGGACCCGCGGTCGGATCTGTATTCCCTCGGCGTCTCTCTCTACGAGATTTTGACCGGCACGCGTCCCTTTCTCGGCGACAGCGATTATTCCATCATGGCCGCGCATCTGAATTCTGTTCCGGTTCCTCCGATTCAGATCGACCCGCGGCTGCCGGCCGCGCTGAACGAGATTATCCTGATGGCGATCTCGCGCGATCCCGCGCAACGGTTTCAGACGGCGGACGCATTCCGGGCCGCACTGGGAAGCGTGGGACAATCCGGCGCTACCGGAATGCCGGCGGGAGCCGCCGCCATTCCATCCATCGGAGGGCAGCCGGCAGCGGCCGCCGCAGCAGCCGGAGCTTCGGCTCCAGAGCCCCGCAAAAGCTCCAGCCGCCGGGGACTCTACATGGCCGCCGGGTCGGTAGCCACTATCGGAGTGTTGGTGCTGGCTGCCATCCAGGGTCCTAAACTATTCAAGTCGAGTTCCGCCTCGCAGCCGCAGCCGCCAATTGCGATGCCGGCGGCGGCTCAGCCGGAAGCGCAGCCCCAGACACCCGTATCACAAACGCCTGCGCCGGTGGATACCGCGGTAACCGCGCCGGCACAGGAAATGAAGGCGCAGCCGCAGCCGCCAACTAGCAAGCCACCGGTTGGCAGAGCGGGGGACAGCGGACCGGCGCGGCTGACCGCCCAAGCCCCTGTCCCCCAGCCTGCCGCCCGCCAAGCAGCGGCGCAAGCGCCCGGACAGTCTCAATTCCAGGCGGCTCAGCCCACGGCGCCCATCGCCCAGCCGCAAACCGTGCCACAGCAGCCCGCCGTCCAGAGCGCCGCCCCGGCGGTAGACAACGCCAAGGTCAACGCCCTGCGCGATCTGCGCGAAACCCTGATGATGCTCGGCACGCGGGCCAACGCTTTGAAGGGAAGCCTGGCAGTGATGAAGCGCGAGCAGCAGCGGCAAGGGTTGAACATGCGTTCCGATATCGTGGCGCGGGAACAGCAGATGGAGATTCATCTAGACGATGCCGAGACTTCCCTGAAGGCAGGAGATCCGGCGCGGATGAAGAAGAGCCTGGAAGCGGCGGAGCGCGATGTGGAGAGTATCGAGAAGTTTCTGGGGCGGTAAATTGGGGACTGCTCGGGGCCGGTACCAATAGCTGAGAAACTCACGTTAAGACGCATGCCTTCTCTCTCCCTCCTGCAGAGCGAGATCGTCGCGTGTACACGGTGCCCTAGGCTGACCGATCATTGCTGCCGGATTGCTCTCGTCAAGCGGCGGGCCTATCGCGAGTGGAACTACTGGGGCAAACCCGTTCCTTCCTTCGGCGATCCGAAAGCCCGCTTGCTGGTGATCGGTCTGGCGCCCGGCGCGCACGGCGCCAATCGCACGGGCCGCATCTTCACTGGCGATAGCTCGGGCGATTACCTGTACAGGGCATTGCATGAAACCGGTTTCGCCTCACAAGCGGAGAGCCGCAGCCTGGATGACGGACTGATTTTGCGCGATTGCTACATTGCGGCTTCGGTGCGCTGCGCACCGCCGGATAACAAGCCGGCGCGCGAGGAGGTAGCTGCCTGCCGCCCCTATCTGGAGCGCGAACTGAAGCTGCTGGCACGGGTACAGGTGGTGGTGGCGCTTGGCAGATTGGCGTTCGACAACTACCTCGCCATCCTGCGGGATGCCGGCGTCATCGCCAGCCGGTCGCCG
>DATLBY010000324.1:0-4044 GCA_035526665.1 Bryobacteraceae bacterium | reverse complement strand
TGGAGCACGCCGCGGTCCAGTATCGCCGGTGGAGAGTCATCGAAGGGATGAACCAAGGGGAGTGGCGGATTGACCCACTCCAGGCCATGAGCGGCAAGCGGCAGGGACTGGAAAAAGGGCGAGGCTGCCGCCATGGGATGGATCGCGGAGCAGACGTCATGCAGGAAGCCGGGTAAAGTTAGGGCGAGCGAGCGAGTGCCGCCGCCGATGGTTTCCTGAGCTTCGCGCACAAGTACCGAGAGACCGGCCTGCGCCAGTACGATCGCTGCCGACAAGCCATTTGGGCCGGAGCCAACTACGATCGCGTCATAAACCATTTCGTGGAACTCGGATCGCGCTCACGGCCGCTGCGCCGCGGCCGGCCAGCGCCACTCCCGAAGTTCTTTGCCGTTGACGCGATATTTCATCGATACAGTTGCCTTCTCGCCGGATGCCGCGCGTTTCTCTTCCACCTGCTCCAACATGTCGATCACGTGTTGGGGCGATCGGTTATCGAAGCCCTGCTTATTCCTGCGATAGCGCTCCCGAAATTGATTCGCATTCAACTCCACGCCATTTACCACGGACGTGGCGGCGTAATCGGTTTGGATATCGAACGGAGCCCAGCAAAAATACCTGGTCGGGACAAAGCGCGCATAGACGATTGCCCCGAGCTGAAAAATGAACAGCAGTATGGGTATAGCGGTTCGCATCTTCTCTCTTGGCCGACCCTACAATACTAACCTGATGGATACTTTTTACAGGTCCGGCTTACCAATACAGCTTCAACGCAAGCTGGATCTGCCGCGATGTCCGCTGGAAAAGCAACGGAGCGCCGGCGGAGCTGATGGTTCCGGCCGCCGGGTTGCCGATCTGCGCGTTGGGATTGTTGAACTGGGGCGTGTTCAGGACGTTGAAGGCTTCGGCCCGGAACTGAAGATGCTTGTCTGGTTTCTCGGTGAAATAAAATTCCTTAAACAAAGACAGATCAAATTGTTTCGTCCCTGGGCCAAAGAGAATGTTCCGCCCGGAGTTCCCGAAGGTGTAGTTTCCTGGAGAGACAAAGTCGGCCGGGTTGTACCACCGCTGGATGGTGCGATTGGCAAGGGTGCCAGGTCCAATCCGATTCGGCCACTGTCCGGCGCTGCCGGAATTCAGAAGGCTGCTCACCATCACAGGTGTAAACGGGGAGCCTGTTGCGAAAGTGTCGATCCCGTTGAGCCGCCAACCTCCGACCGTATGCTGAAGCAGGCCGCGTGCACCGGAAGCAAAGCGCTTACCGCGGCCGAAAGGCAGGTCATAGGACCAGCTCAACACCAGATTATGGCGGATGTCGAAATCCGAATTCCCCCGATATAGGCGTAAATTGAACGGATTCTGTATCCCAACGCCGTTCGAGTTCCCGCTGGAATTGTCAATGCTGTGCGCATAGGTGTATGCACCCTGGAAATCCAACCCTGCGAAATGCCGGTTCAGGTAAGTCACTTGGAGCGAATTGAATGAGGAATTCGCGCACGTGCAGTTCAGCGCGCCGTCGGCCAGGTTCGGATAGGGCCGGCGGGTCGCGACCGGACCTGGGCCGGGAACCGCATAATTGATGTTGGGATTAATCAGGATATGCACTCCGTTCTGGCCGACGTAGGCCACGGAAAGCGTAGAACTGTTCGAGAGCTGCCGTTGTACGTTCAGATTCCATTCATTGGCGGAGGGGTTGGGGTACGACCGCTGAAACACATTGAAAGCGGTGCCGGCAGCTGGAAATAAGTCCGGCCGGCTACCGGGAAAACCGGCGGAGATCGGTAAAGCGGCGGCGTATCCGGCTTCGCCCGCGGCGTTGCTCACAATCAGCGACCCGTTGAACGGCGCGTTTTTCGCCTGCGGGTTGGAATTGTACGTCTGATAGGCATAGAAGATGCCGAATCCTGCGCGGATCACCGTCCCCGGCGTCAGGCTGTAAGCAAAGCCTGCACGAGGCCCCAGGTTCTTGAAATGTCCGTCGGTGACCGTATCTTCGGGGTAGCCGGGAGTCCCTACGGGTACCAGGTTGCCGCCAGTTTTTGGATCGAACACGGCAAGCCGGTTGTGACGCTCTTTCCAGGGAGTAACCATTTCATCGCGCAGCCCCAGGTTCAAGGTCAGCTTTGAGTTCACCCGCCAGTTATCCTGCACGTATAGCACCGGACGGTAGCGCGTGAGCGTGAAGTACTTCGTGATGTCGATCTGCGAACTGATCGGATGCCCATACAGGAAGTCCGAAAGGCCATAGCCTGTGTAGGAGCCGTTGAAACTGTAGGAGCCAACGGGCTTGGGCGGAGTGAAGAATCCGAAGGTGCTGGTCATCCAGTTGAAGCCGAACTTCAGCTCGTGCCTGCCCTTTACCCAGCTCAATGCCTGAGCTACTTCATAGATATTGTTAACCTTTTGCAGGGTTCCATTTCCGTCTCCAAATGAGGTCATGCCGGAGATACTGATGGTGGACATCCCCGGACCGCCCAGATTCGCGTTCCGGATGCCGAGCTGCTCGGCGATATTTCCGAGCTTCGTGTCCTCGACAATAATATCCTCGACCAGGCGAGAGAAGCCGGCGCGGAGCTCATAGTATTTTGACGGACCGATGGAGCGGCCGTACCCGAGTACCACTTGAGTTCCCGGCGCCAGCGTGACGCCAGGATAGCCAGGCCCGCCACCGACTGCCGGCGCCGGAAGAAAACCGGGATTGGTAGTAGTCGGATCCTCGCTGCTATAGCGCCCGAATAGCGAAGAGTTGTTTGTGCGGTAATCGATTCGCACATCCCCCTGATCAATCCGGTTCAGGAGAGGCCCGTTGTAAAGGAAGTTATTGACCGGCCCGGCTCCGGGAATATTGGGGAGGGGATAAAGATTGACGATCTTCGCCGACACCGGATCAATCTGCGTTACCCGGTTGTTTGGCAGCGGTAGTGTTGTGCCGGGGGCGCGAATCACCGTCTTCGGCAGAAGCTCGGAGAAATCGCCTGTCCGCATGGCCGCGGTCGGCACCGTCGAAATGTAAGTCTGAGCCTGGCTCACGCGCTTCCCTTCGTAGTCGGCGAAAAAGAAGAGCCGGTTCTTGCCGCTGAACAAATGAGGGATGCTCACCGGACCACCCAGGTTGGCGCCGAACTCGTTCATGCGGAATGGGGGGATCGGGGCGGCGGCTGAGTCGAAGAAGTTCTTCGCATCCAGGGCGGAGTTACGCAGGAACTCATAGACAGCTCCGTGGAGATCGTTAGTGCCGGAACGGAACGTCACGTTGATCACCGACGGGCCACCGCCGTAGGCCGCGGGGGCGGCGCTGGTCTGCACCTTGAATTCCTGAATCGCGTCGACCGGCGGGTAGAAGATCAATACGTTGGCATCGGCATCCACGCTTTGAATACCGTCGAACATATAGATACCCACGTCGGATGAGTTGCCATTGATGGTTGCTCCACTCGTTCCCCGGCCCGCCGTGTAGCCGCCGTTGCTGACATTCGTCGAGCTGCCCTTGTTCGTCACCCCGGGTGCGAGCTGAACCAGTTGGGTGAAGTTACGGTTGTTGAGCGGTAAATCGACCACCTGCTGCCTTGTCCGTACATTACTCATATCGGAGGAGACCGATTCCACGGCGATGATACTGGCGTCCACCGTCACGCTCTCGCTGGCGGTTCCCATTTCCAAGGGAACGTCCAGCCGCAGTCTCTGGCCAACGGCGACTTCAAACGTTTGCGTGGTTCCTTTGAAGCCCGGCTGCTTCGCCGTCAATGCATATTGGCCGGGCTGCAGCGCGACGAAGTCATAATCGCCACTGGTGGAGGTCGTAGTCTTGCGGGTAATGTTGGTGGCGATACTGCGAATCTCCACCGTCACTTCCGGCATTGGCAAGCCGGTTGGATCTTTGACCGTCCCGACGACTGATCCCAGATCGAACTGTGGAAAGCCTGCTATGGACAGGCAGAGTCCCAACACGATGGAAGAACCAACACGGTTCACTTTTCAGACCCCCTGACGCCGATTCGGCTCGAGCGCTGCAGTTATATGTATCATGTCTTCGGTTGTCATGCGATA
>DATLBY010000323.1:0-4148 GCA_035526665.1 Bryobacteraceae bacterium | reverse complement strand
GCCCGGCCACAGGAACATCCCGTCCTCATCCTTCCGAAACCAGTTCACCTGGAAGATTTTGGGAGTCCCGCTCAGCGAGCGCTGCATCTGGATCCAGTGGCGGAAATAATCTCCCATGTGATAGCCGCAGAACGGCAGCATGGCCATTGGATCGCGCCGGACCGTGCCCAGAGCGCCGGCAGCCGCAGCCGTCATCTCCGAACCCATGGTGGCCCCCACGTAAACTCCGGCGCTCCAGTTGAACGCCTGAAACACCAGCGGCATGGTGTTGGCGCGGCGGCCGCCGAAGAGGATGGCACTGATGGGCACGCCGTTGGGATCTTCCCACGCCGGGTCGATGGTCGGACATTGGGAAGCGGGCGCGGTGAAACGCGCATTGGGGTGGGCCGCTTTTGCGCCGGTGCTTTTGGCAATCTCCGGCGTCCACTTTCTGCCCTGCCAGTCGAGGCACTCGGCGGGCGGCTCCTCGGTCATACCCTCCCACCAGACGCCGCCTTCGGGCGTAAGCGCCACATTGGTGAAAATCGTATTTTTAGAAAGCGTAGCCATCGCGTTCGGGTTCGTTTTGGCGGAAGTGCCGGGCGCTACTCCGAAGAAGCCTGTCTCAGGATTGATGGCGTGGAGGCGGCCGTTGGCATCCGGTTTTATCCAGGCGATGTCATCGCCCACGGTCCACACTCTCCACCCCTTAAAGGCAGCGGGCGGAATCATCATTGCGAAATTTGTTTTGCCGCAAGCGCTGGGAAAGGCGGCCGATACGTAGGTCTTTTCGCCGTTTGGATTCTCGACGCCGAGGATCAGCATATGCTCGGCCATCCAGCCCTCATCGCGCGCGATGTTCGACGCGATGCGGAGCGCGAAGCACTTCTTGCCCAGCAGGGCATTGCCCCCATAGCCCGAGCCATACGACCAGATTTCGCGCGTCTCGGGAAAATGCACGATGTACTTCTCACTGCTGCAGGGCCAGGGAACATCCTTCTGGCCGGCCGGCAGCGGAGCGCCGACGGTGTGCATACAGGGCACCACCCGCTTCTCCCCTTTGTCGATCTCCTGGAAGACACGCAAGCCGATGCGCGCCATAATGCGCATGTTCACCACGGCGTAGGGCGAATCGGTCAGCTGCACGCCGATCTGCGCCATGGGGGAATCGATCGGGCCCATGCTGAAGGGCAGCACATACATGGTGCGGCCTTCCATGGCCCCGTGAAAGAGCGCTTTCAGCTTCTTGCGCATCTTGAAGGGATCTTGCCAATTGTTGGTGGGGCCGGCGTTGTCTTTCGACAGCGAGCAGATGAAGGTCCGGTCTTCCACCCGGGCCACGTCGCCGGCATCGGAGCGCGCATAGTAGCAGCCGGGCCAAAGCTTCTGGTTCAGGCGGATGAAGGTTCCGCCTTCGACCATCTGTGAGCAGAGCGCATCGTACTCCTGCTGTGTGCCATCCACCCAGTGGATCGCGGCAGGACGCGTGAGGCGCACCATCTTTTCCACCCATTTCAATAAGTGATTGTTTTCGCTTAAAGGAACGGCTGATTTGCGGGCCTCACCGGTCACGGGTTGCATCATTCTTGATATAGCATAGTCGGCCAATAACGCCAGTTGCGCGCGCGCTAAGCGGCCATGCGGGATTCCTCTTGAGAATCGGCAGAGCGAAATCTTCTATTTCGGTGCCAACCTTCTTGGCGCGTAATTCGCGCATCACGGCCGCCGTTGCCGCCCGTGATGCGCGACGTGAACACCCTCACTTGTTACTTCGCCGCCATCATGGGAGCAGCGAGCATGCCTTTGGCCGTATATTCGATGGGCACCACGCGATAGCGATACACCATTCCGTGATCCCCGGCCACGTAGCCGCTATCCGGCCGTGTCAGCGTGAAGCCCAGAACCGCGGAGGGAAAGTTGATTTGGCGCGAAACCCAATGTTTTCCGCCATCCACTGTATAGCTCATTTTGTTGTAGTGGATAGCCCATCCTACCTGGGTCCCGGCAAATTCGATTTCCGGCTTACCCGGCGCCTCGCCACTCGCTCCGGTCCAGGTTTTGCCCCCATCGGCCGAGTAGAAAAACTTTCCGCCCGTGAGTAGGGCGGCATGTATTTCATCCGTGAACCAGATGGAACCTTCGCGCGGGTCTTCGCCGGGGAGGACCACGGAGGACTCCCAGGTTCCCCCGCCATCACTGGTTTTCGCGATGAGGAATCCGGCTTTATCAGCGGCCGCGCTGATGGCCCAGCCAGTGCGCTCATTTAAAAAAAACAGCTTTGCAAACTGACATTTGAAATCCCGGGTGAGGCCGTTGACTTCCACCTTCATCTGGCACCGGTAGACGGGCCGCCAGCTACGGCCCCCGTCCTGAGTTTTCTGGATCGTGTCGCCCGTGGTCACAAAGCCAGTCTGGGCCGAAGTGAAGCGATAATCGCCGCGGTGCTGCGCGACTGTGCCAACGGCTTTCCACTCGCTGCCATCCAGCCGGAGTAGTTTATGGTCTCCGGTCCCGGTGCTTTGCACGGCCCAACCCAAGGGACCGCTAAACCGGAAATCGTGATAGGCGCGGTCGCTCGACTGCGGATCCCCCAACTGAACCTCCCAACTTGCACCGGAGTCTTTGGTGTGAAGGATAACGCCCCCGGCCAGCGTGCTTGCTCCGCCGGCGGCCCAACCTTCTTCGGGAGTTACGAAATGCGCCGAAGCCAAATGGAGATCTTCCTTGACATTCACCGGTTCCCAAATAGCTTTGAATTTAGGCTGCTGAGCCGAAGCGCAGGCGGCGAGCACGAGAGCGATATGTGCAAATCGCCTGGGGGCGCGGAAAGAATGGAACATCGGGCCTCCTTGGAAACTAAGTTGTCGAGTATATCCCAGATGGCGCCGGGGTGTTCCGAACGGGGCTGAAGGGCGGGGCCATCGGATTCGATTCCGTCCCCAGCCGGCCTCAACGATCTGTTACAGTGTGTCGTTTATGCGCGTGCGTCCAAGTACTATCGCTTGGCTGGTTCTCATCGTTTCCGGAAACGGCATACGCGGGCAATCGGCCGATCCGGCAGCGGAAATGGTGCAGGGCATCGATCGGTTTCTCGATGCCGAGCTAAAGCGCGCTGTCCTGGCCCGCGAACAGACTGCCCGGCCTGGCGAACAATCGCGAGACCGGCTGCGAAAGATTCTCGGGATCGTCGACCAGCGCATTTCGCCGGTGGAAGTGCTCCAGGATGCCGCTTTCGGCAAGTCATCCCTGGTTGCAGAGACACCGGCTTACAAGATTTATTCAGTACGATGGCCGGTGCTTCAGGGCATTGACGCGGAAGGTCTGCTTCTGGAGCCGGCCCTGCCGCCGCGGGCCGCCGTCGTGGCCCTCCCGGACGCCGATTGGTCGCCCGAACAGATCTCCGGCGTAAGTCCCGGCATTCCTGCGCCGGCCCAGTATGCTCGAACTCTGGTGGAGCAGGGCTGCCGCGTCCTGATTCCCGTTCTGATCGATCGCAAGGATACCTGGTCCGGCAGCGCCCCATTCCGCTTTACTAACCAGCCGCACCGCGAATTCATCTACCGCATGGCGTACCAGATGGGGCGGCACATTATCGGCTACGAAGCGCAAAAGACCCTCGCGGCTGTTGACTGGTTTGAAAGGACCGCGCCAGGACTGCCGGTTGGAGTTGCGGGCTACGGCGAGGGCGGATTGATTGCCTTATATAGCGCCGCCGTCGAACCCCGCATCAAGGCCGCTCTGGTAAGCGGCTATTTCGGCCCGCGGGAACGGCTCTTCGAAGAGCCGATATACCGCAACGTGTGGGGCCTGCTGAGGGAGTTCGGTGATGCGGAACTGGCCGGGATGGTGGCGCCGCGCGGCCTGGTGGTCGAGGCATCGCGCGGAGCTGCCGTGCAAGGACCTCCAGGCGAATCGACGGCACGGCGAGGCGCAGCGCCCGGCTTCCTAAGGAGCCCATTGGTGGCGGAGGTGCGGAGGGAGCTGGAACGCGCGAGGAGATTTTTTGACAAAGGCGGGCCGCGGATGGTCGTAAGCGGGGATGGCGACGGTCCTCCCGGCTCTCCTGCTGCAATTTCCGGCTTCCTAACGCTGCTGAAAGTCAGCCCGCAGCCACGGCCCGAGCCGGCGCGGCTGCGCATCGCCACGGTCCCCAATATCGAATCAAGACT
>DATLBY010000322.1:0-3466 GCA_035526665.1 Bryobacteraceae bacterium | reverse complement strand
GGCGTGAAATAGATATCGCCGTGCTCGAAGTGCTGCACACGCGAGATCACGTCGTTGGGAACCGCCTGCTCATCCGAAGTTGGATAGCCCAGCCAGCTCTGCTCCCAGCCGAGCTTGACCCATTCCGTTTTAATTGCACCCTGTAATGCGAACGCGCCGTGATTTGGATGCCAGTAGATCGACCCGTTTTGAAAGTGCTGAAAGTGTCCGGCGTTGTCAGGTGTGGCCTTCTCGTCGGTAAGCGGATAGCCTAAATAGCCTTTCTCTCCGCCGGTCTTTAACCACTTCTCGCCGATTCCACCGTAGACCGCAAATGCGCCGGTCGATGGATGGTAGTAGATGGCGCCATGTTGAAAAGAGCTGAAGCGTCCGCCATTTCCCGCCGGCGATTCATCGCTGGTGGGATATCCGAGCGCGCCTTTTTCCCAGCCTATGGCAGCGTACTTCGTACGGATTGCGCCGTGCACCTCGTGCGCCCCTGTTTCCGGACTCCAGTAGATGGACGCGTCTTTATAGTGCCGGAAGCGGCCGCGGCCGTCTGGAGTTGGAGTTTCGTCGGTACTGGGTTGTCCGAGCACCCCCGCCATCTGGGAATATTTGTCCTGGATGGCGCGGCCCTCGGCTCCAGTCCTGCCGCCGGTTCTACTTCCCGCTGGAGGAGACGCAGGATCCACGGGAGCGAAGATGCCGGAACGGTCAGCATTTTGATACGGCTGGTTCGCTGGGTTGCTAGTGGCGCCGAATCGAATGCGTTCGATGTCTTGTATGCTGATTTTGCGGGTGCCGCCGGAGCTCAAGTTAAAGGTCACTTGGCGGCTGGTTGCTTGGGTGAATTCGCCCTCATAAACTCGTCCATTTTTAAGGACCACGGTGTCGGCTATGGCATACTGGCCCAAACCTGCTGCCAGGCACAGAATTACATATCGATTATTCATGCTCACCTCACTGCAACGAGAGCAATTTTGGCGCCAGATCCCCAAACTATTGGGTGGCATAGGGTTATTCCTATGGGCGTCTGGTACCTACCAGCCTCCGATGCAAATCGGCCATTTGGCTTCCCCAGATGTTGGAGAGAGTAGTGGTATCGTGGCCTCCCGGGTTAATCCCGGCTATTTTTGGACCCATAACGATTCGGGAGACGGACCGTTTGTCTACGCCTTCGACCGCAGGGGAGCGGATTTCGGGAAATGGCGGGTAACGGGCGCCACGGCTATCGATTGGGAGGATATTGCGATCGGTCCTGGGCCGGCCCGTCGGCCCCACCTTTTCGTGGGGGACATTGGGGACAACGAGTGGAAGAGGCGCGATGTGGTGGTCTATCGCGTGGCGGAGCCCAGGATCAGCCGTCAGGGTGTTTATGCCACGGCTCCGGCGAAGGCGTTTCATTTCCGCTACCCCGATGGTCCTCATGATGCTGAAGCCCTGCTGGTCCACCCGGTAAGCGGCACAATTTACATCATCACGAAGGCACGAGGCAACGACCGGGAGACGCTCGTCTTCCGGTCGGCTGCGCCAAACTACAGCGAGAAAATGGAGCGGGTCGCGGGCCTGCATATGCCTGGGGAGTCAGATTTTACGCTGGTAACGGGGCGGATTACGGGCGGTGATATCTCGCCCGATGGGCGCCGGGTGGCCCTTTGCGACTATTTCCGCGGCTATGAGGCGGTGCTCCCGGATGGCGCCGATTTCGAGGAGATCTGGAAGCAGCCCTTTAAAGTGGTGGACATTGGAAAACGGCGCCAGGGCGAGGGAATTTGCTACCGCCTGGATGGCCGCGCCTTGCTGGCTACCAGCGAAGGCCGGTCAAGTCCCTTGATCGAGACAGTTCGAGTTCCGTGAGTCCCTGCGACGTCACACGATGCGGGCTGATATTGAGTCGACCGATCTGCCCTTGGAGTCGATGGTCTTGATGCGGTAGTAAACGCCGCCGGGATCCCCTTGGGGCGCCGCAGTATCGCTGAAGGAGAACGGCGCTTCGCTAGTCTGCGGTTGATAAGGCACGGAGGCGATCCGCTCCGTTCGCCGGTAGATTTCATAGCGGGCGATGGGGTCACCCGCGGCAAACGCCGTGGACCATTCAACAGTAGCCGCCGTGTCGCCCGGTTTGCGTTTCACAGTCACAGTCTGGGGAGGCAGCAGGCCGCTGGAAGGGCGCTGGAAAAAGTTCGTGTCGGTGCCGTGCAATTCGCTCACCCGCTGCTCGATAGCGCCGCAGGCTCCCGAGGAAAGGCGCTCTGTATTCTGGCAGGCCAGCAGGTTGGCCGCCAGCTGGTCCCGCGCGGGATCGTTCGATTTGTCGGTCAGACCGATGCCTGTGATCAGGGTGCTGACACCAGGGATCGAAAGGGCGTAGCGCAGAAAATCGGTATGCGGGACTTTGCCTGGCTGGCCGACGGAGAGCACGCTTTGGCCGGGTTGCGAGGCGTACTTTTTGGCGAGGCCGTACATGGCGCCATCGGCGAATATCTTCATCCCGATAATTCCCATGTTCTTGCCGGCGGCAACCGGAATGGAGTTGGTCTGATGGCAGAAATTGTGGCGGTCGTTGGGATTCATCGCCACCAGCAGCGTTTCCAGGTGATTCTGTTTGTCGCGCCGCATCGCGTGCATGTGGGCCGTGGGATTTTCGTGTCCGGTAATGCCGATATGACGGATGTATTTCTTGTGCTTGGGATTCAAACCGGTGAGGTTGGAGCCGTCCCGATAGTCCACCAGCGCGGCCAGGCAGCCCACGCGCTGCAGGCCGGGGTCGGATGGGTTGCCGATACCTTCGAAGGCGGTGTCCACGTCGGCTTCGCTGGTGAGCGAATGAATCTGCATCAGGTCCAGATAGGCGCCCTCGGGAATATAGCCCTTACCGTCGCCGAAGAACTGCGTGAGAGAGCGAAAGAGGTCGTCGAGGCAGGTTTTACCGCCACCGGCCGATCGCCCAACCGGCTGCGCGTTGCCGCGCACCAGGGCGGTACGAAGTCCGGTCTTGCTCGCGATAAACAGCCGGGCGCGCAGGCTCGCGTCATAGCCTGTCTCTCCAGGGACGAGATTGAGAATCCGGAACGCCTTGCCGTAATTTTGCTGGCTAAGCTGATAGTTGTTCGCCGTTTCCAGATAGGTTAGGCCCATGCGAACGGCCTTGACGACGATCTCGACTCCCTCGTTGCCGGGCAGGTCCCACATGACCTTATTGCCGCCGGCGAGACCGAAGGTAGTGACTTCGCGGCCGGTGCGGCCGAGCGGGCGGGTGGCGAGTTTCGATTCGGCCGGGTGCGCCCATGCGGCGAACTTACCGCTGACAGGCAGGAAAGTGGTAGCCATGGCCGCGCCGGTGGTAAACCGCATGGCTTCGCGACGGGAGTAGGACATACTCGCGAAGATACCAGAAATCAGGCTGCTGCGGTATTTACTTAAGCTGCGCGAGGTAACGTTTTAGGACTTTCTCGACATACTGCTGCGTCTCGGCATACGGCGG
>DATLBY010000321.1:0-3907 GCA_035526665.1 Bryobacteraceae bacterium | reverse complement strand
CTTCGATTCAAATTCCGAGCGACGTCCAGGCCGCGGCCTTGAAGCAAGTAACGGCCGATTTGAAGGTGAAGCAGAAAGAGATGACCGATGCCGCGGTTCCGAAGCTGCAGGCGGAATGGGAGAAGACGGGGCTGAACCAGGCGCCGGAGGCCTCCCGGAACGGCTTGATCGCGCATTATGAGATGGACGGCAATGTGGCCGACAGCACCGGTAATTACCGGCACGGACGAGTGATCACGGGCGAGCCGTCGTATAGTGCGGGCCCGGTTGGAAGAGAGGCTTCTTTCGAAGGTCAGACTCAGGTGGATTTCGGGGATGTGGCGGCGTTTGCGGGGTCGGGCGGCTTCTCGATCGCGCTTTGGACCAAGAGCAGCGACATCCGCAGTACGACGATTCTGCAAAAAATCGATTCCGACGCCGGCCGGCGCGGCTTTGAGCTGCTCTGGAACGAAGCGCTGCCGATCGGAAACCTGCGGCGCGGCGCGACCCTGTCGGCCCGTTTGGTCCATCGCTGGCCGGATGAGGCGATCGAGATTGAGACCGACAAGCCGCTGCCAATGTCCTCGAAGGAGGAAGGGGCTCCCAAGCCGGTTTACCAGATCACGCTGGTGTATGACGGCAGCGGGACAGCGTCTGGATTGCGTCTTTTTGTGAATGGCCAACTGACGCCGGTGAAGATTGTGAAGGACGCATTGAAAGGCGGTATACAGACTGCGGCGCACCTCCAGGTGGGGGATAAGAGTCTGGGAGGCGCCTTCAAGGGGACGATCGACGATCTGCGGATTTACAACCGGCCGCTGGAAGCAGTCGAAATTGAGCAGCTCGCCGTGCACGAGCCGGCGCGCGGCACTCTGTTTATTCCGGAGGCAAAGCGTTCCAAGGATCAGAAGGCACGCTTGACGGACTATTTTTTGAGCCGTGTGGCGCCTGAGCCTCTACGCAAGCTGAATTCGGAGGTAA
This sequence comes from Bryobacteraceae bacterium, assembly GCA_035526665.1. Lineage (GTDB taxonomy): Bacteria > Acidobacteriota > Terriglobia > Bryobacterales > Bryobacteraceae > DATLBY01. The sequence continues at coordinate 2,947 of DATLBY010000321.1, read as the reverse complement.
AGACCCTACGAGCTCAGCGAGCGGAACTGGAAGAGGAGATTCCCACGTCCATGGTGATGGCGGAGATGGACAAGGCGCGGGAGACGGCCGTACTGGGCCGCGGTGACTATCGCAATCGCGGCGAGGTGGTGAAGCCGGGTGTGCCCGCGACACTTCCCCCTCTGCCGGAAGGCGCGCCGCGAAATCGTCTGACGCTGGCAAAGTGGCTGGTGGATCCCGCCCATCCGCTGACGGCGCGCGTGGCGGTGAATCGCTACTGGCAAATGTATTTCGGCACGGGACTCGTGAAGACCGCAGAGGATTTCGGCTCGCAGGGCGAGGCTCCCAGCCATCCGGAGCTGCTGGACTGGCTGGCTACGGAATTTGTCCGCACCGGCTGGGATGTAAAGGCGATGCAGCGCTCGATTGTGACCTCTGCCACGTACCGGCAGGCCTCGCGCGTAACGCCCGAGCTGCACGAGAAGGATCCTGAAAACCGCTTGCTGGCGCGTGGTCCGCGGTTTCGTTTGCCCGCCGAGCTCGTACGGGACAATGCACTGGCGGTGAGCGGTCTGTTGAATGATCACATCGGCGGGGCCAGCGTGTTTCCGTATCAGCCGAAGGGCCTGTGGGAAGACATTGCCTTTGGGGACGTCTTCAGCGCCCAGAGCTACACGCCGAGCCATGGGACGGATCTGTACCGCAGAAGCATGTACTCCTTCTGGAAACGCACCAGCGGCCCGCCGTCCCTGCTGACCTTCGATGCGCCGGATCGGGAGAAATGTAGCGCGCGGCGGAGCGTCACCAATACTCCCTTGCAGGCCCTGGTGTTGCTGAACGATCCCACCTATATTGAGGCTTCGCGCGCTCTGGCGCAGCGCATTCTGACCGAGGCTCCGAACAATAAACGGCTCGAATATGGCTTCCGTCTGGTGACCGCGCGCAAACCGACTCCGGCCGAAGCGAAAATCCTGCTGAACCTGGAACGGCAGGAGCTCGCGGAGTACCGTCGCAACAAACCGGCCGCACTGAAGCTGCTGAGCGTGGGCGAATCCGCCTACGACAAGAAACTGGATGCCAGCGAGCTGGCGGCGTGGACGACCGTAGCTAGCGCCATGCTCAACATGGACGAAGCGATCACCAAGGAATAAGCAATGGACTTAAAAGACGAGATTCGATCGGCCATCACACGCAGGCATTTCTTCGGTATGGGAACGACGGGCATTGGCACGGCGGCTCTGGCTTCGCTGCTGAATCCATCGCTGTTTGCCGCCTCTAAAGACACAGATCCCAAGACCGGCGGCCTGCCGGGGCTGCCGCACTTTGCTCCCAAAGCTAAGCGCGTGATTTATCTGCATCAGTCGGGCGCTCCCTCGCAGATGGATCTGTTTGACTACAAACCGAAGCTCAAGATGCTCCAGGGAACCGAACTGCCGGGATCGATCCGCATGGGGCAGCGCATTACCGGAATGACCTCGGGGCAGAGTTCGCTGCCGGTGGCGTCCTCGATCTTCGACTTCAAGCAACACGGGAAATCGGGCGCCTGGTTCAGCGAACTGCTGCCGTACATGGCCAAGAGCGCGGATGATTTCGCCATCATCAAGACTGTCAACACCGACGCGATCAATCACGATCCGGCGATTACGTTCATTCAGAGCGGAAGCCAGCAGCCGGGGCGGCCCAGCATGGGCTCCTGGGTCAGCTACGGACTGGGCAGCGAAAACCAGAACCTACCGGCCTTCGTCGTGCTCATATCGCAGGCCAGCGGACTCAATATCGATCAGCCGCTGTTTTCCCGGTTGTGGGGCAACGGATTTCTGCCCTCCAATCATCAGGGAGTGAAGTTCCGGTCGAGCGGGGACCCGGTACTCTATTTGTCGGATCCTCCCGGAGTGGACAAGGGCACGCGGCGACGGATGCTGGATAGCATCGCGCAGCTCAACCAGGCGCGGGCCGCCAGCTATGGCGATCCCGAGATCGAGACGCGGATCGCGCAGTATGAAATGGCCTACCGGATGCAAACCTCGGTGCCGGAGCTCATGGACCTATCCAAGGAGCCCGACCACGTCTTCGACCTCTACGGCCAGGAGGCGAAAAAGCCCGGTACTTATGCGGCCAATTGCCTGCTGGCTCGCCGCCTGGTGGAGCGCGGGGTCCGGTTTGTGCAGCTTTACAAACGCGGCTGGGACCAGCATAACGAGTTGCCCAGGGATCTGACGCTGCAGTGTAAGAGCGTCGACCAGGCCTCGGCCGGGCTAATCCAGGATTTGAAGCAACGGGGGCTGCTGGACGACACATTGGTCGTCTGGGGCGGCGAATTCGGACGCACCGTCTACTGTCAGGGCAAACTGACCGAGACCAACTACGGGCGCGACCATCATCCCCGCTGCTTTACCGTGCTTCTGTCGGGCGGCGGCATTAAAGGCGGTATCACCATGGGCGAGACGGACGACTTCTGCTACAACGTGGTCCAGGACCCGGTGCATGTGCACGATCTGCAAGCGACGATCCTGCATTGCCTGGGAGTGGATCACACCAAGCTGACCTACAAATTCCAGGGACGGCACTTCCGCCTGACGGATGTGCATGGGGAACTAGTTAAGAAAATCCTGGTGTAATTCGTTTGGCGCTTAATTTGAAGAATCCGGAAGCGGACCGTTTGGCGCGAGAACTTGCAGCGCAGACCGGGGAGTCGTTGACCGACGCGGTAATCAATGCGCTTCGGGAGCGGCTGGAGCGGCAGCGGCAGAGCACGGGTGGAACGGCCCGAAAGCAGATTCTGGCAGAGGCCCGGCTGCGATTAGCCAAATATCCAGTGCTTGACCGGGCGGACCGCTGACGAAATACTCGGGTACACGGACCGGGGGCTGCCGGGATAATGGTCATTGACACTCCGGCCCTGGTTGCAATTCTTTTCAACGAACCGGCTGCCGAGCGATATGAGGATGCGCTGGGTCGCAGCGAAACT
>DATLBY010000320.1:0-8181 GCA_035526665.1 Bryobacteraceae bacterium | reverse complement strand
TGATTGGGCGTACCGCTCAGTGCGATGTCCCGCCCGCTTACCACGTTGAACGGCAGGCCTGTCCGCATCGTGAGCAGTCCGTTGATCTGCCAGCTTCCGGCCACCGCGCGCACCACTGCGGGAGCCGCTCCGAATCGCGGTGTATCCCAGATCCAGGAAACGGATCCGATATGTTTCGCGTGAAAATCGGAAAGCCCAAGCTGCGTGGACAGATCGAAGACGTACGGCACGGAAGATCCGAGCGAAATAGCCGATGACATGTCGATGGAACGCGAAAACGTGTATGCACCCTTAAGGCTGAAACCCTTGCTGTACCGTTTGTTGACCTCGACCTGCAGGCCGTTATAGCTTGAGTTGGCTCGCGACGAAATCGTCTCGAGACTTCCGAACGGCTTGATGAGGCGGCGCTGGTCCAGGTTTGTCAGAGTTGCACCGGGCGCAGGCAGAGCGGGATTCACCGCATAGCCGATGAGCAGATTGCGTCCTAGCTTCCCAACGTAGCCGACTTGAATAGCCAGGTCTTTTACCACTTCGTGCTGGGCCGTAAGGTTGAAGTGCTGCACCGACGGCGTACGGAGCGAAGGATCGGGGAAAGACAAGGTCTGAACCCCAACAAACGAAGGGTTGACCGTATTCAGGGTGAACGGTATTGGCGGCTGTCCGCTCAGCGGGTCCGCCAGGCTGGCGGGGGCATTCAGCGTGAAGCTGTAGCGGAAAGGCTGGCTGGTGTTTTGGATGATGTCCGCGTTGGCGCTCTCGTAAAAAATTCCGTAGGCACCCTTAATCGAGCTGCGGCCGGAGCCGGTCGGATCGAAGGCAAAGCCGAAACGGGGAGCAAAATTGTTTTTGTCGGTCGCGATAAACCCGCGGGGAATACCGGGATCGCCGGTGAAGACCATCCCCACGGGGGCGCTGGCAATCACTTTCGATTGTTGCCCCTGCCGGAATGTGCCCCAGCTATCCTGCGGATGAACCCACGGAAGGGGCAGTTCATACCGCAATCCCAGGTTCAGGGTAAGCCGCTTAGTGATGCGCCAGTCGTCCTGCACGAAGTAGTACGTGTTCGTCTGCCGGCCGGCCTGTTCCAGCAGCGGACTGGCGACCTGAAGCGACTCCGCCTTGCCCAGCAGGAAATCCGCGGCCGAATTGCCCGTGGCCTGGCCGGTGAAGGCGAAGGTTCCCATGGTGTTAAACGATGAACGGTTCAGATACCGTAGCTTCAACATGGTAAAGCCGGCTTTGACCGTGTGAGTGTCCTTGATCCAGTTGATATTGTCCGTGAGCTGCCAGGATTCGTTCACTCCCAAGGCGTCGGCGCCAGATCCGCTTCCTAGCGTCAACCTGCCTGCAATCGTGATGGCAGGCGGAATCACAGGTCCGAAGAGCGGAAAACGGCTCCCCAGGTTCGAGAGATGCACGGGGTTCAGGTTGACCACCGAGGAGTACACGCGATTAAAGCTCAAGCGCGCTTCGTTGAGCAGAGTGGGCCGGAATGGCACCGTGTCACCCACTGCGATGCTCTGCACCTTCGCCATGTTGTCGAGCGGCAGGTAAGTGGGGACGTCGCCCGCGAAGGAATGCTCCTTCGCGAGGTTGAAATTATATCTGCCATCGATGGTATGTTTCCCCAGGTTTTGATCGAGCCGCACCAGGAATGTATCGTTGGAGCGTGGCTGGGGCGAGGTCTCCACCAACTGGCCATCGGGCCGATTCGGCAGAGGAATGAGGTTGGGCCCGAGCAGATTCTTCGCCACAGGGTCGATCCGGTCCGCGGGGATGCGATTACCCGGAAATGGCAGACCCGTATTCGGGTCGCGGATAGAAGTTTTGAGTGCCGAGAAGTCGCCCGCCCGCTCTGCCTCGGTTAAGGGGAAGGCTGCGGTCGAAAGCGCCTGCGGCCGGATGCGGAGCCCTTCAAACGAACCGAACCAGAACATTTTATCTTTCCGGACAGGGCCTCCCGCCGCGCCACCGAACTGATTTTGAATGAGTTTGGGCTTGATGGAGGGGGCGAAATAGTTGCGAGCGTTCAGCTTCTGATTTCTCAAAAACTCCCAGGCAGTGCCGTGGAGTGCGTTAGTCCCGGACTTTGTGACCACGTTGAAAATCGAACCGGCGTTGCGCCCGTACTCAGCGGCATAGCTGTTGGTCAATACATTTACTTCCTGGATGGCATCCGGCGGCGGATAATTTAAACCCGTATTCCGGAAAACCGCATTAAAATGAGCGCCATCGAACAGGAAGAGATTCTGATTTCCCCGCGATCCCGACATGGAGACGGTGGGGCCGCTGCGGTCACCGGTAAATGTCTGCGGTGCATTGACTTGGGATGCCCCCGGCAGCAGCACTGCGAGCGCTGTGATGTTGCGCCCATTGATGGGAAGTTCCACCAAGCGCCGGGAATCGATGCGCGTCCCGACGACGGAGGAACGGCTATCCACCAGCGGCGCATCCGCCGTTACCGAGATTGCCTCGCTCACTCCGCCCAACTCCAGACGCGAGTCCACGCGTACGTTTTCATTCGCTGTTAATTCAACCCCGTCACGGGTTAATGTCTTGAAGCCAGGCGCTTTCACTTGGACGGTGTAGGTTCCTATCCCTAAGACAGGCATGACATAACTGCCATCCGCCGCCGTAGTGACGACCCGCGTAGTGCCTCGTTGCACAAGAGTGGCGGTCACGGTCGCCCCCGCAATAGCGGAACCGCTTGGATCTGTGACGTCGCCGAGAATTGTTCCCGTCCCCTGCGCCAGTACGGCGCAGCCTGTCAAAAGAAGTGCCGGCAGCAATCGCTGCCAACATGTGAGTCTCATCGGATACCCCTTTAAACGAGAGGATAACACGATGTAATCGATGCTCGATTATTCATCGGGCGGGGGCCTTGAAAGGGGCCCGGAGGCAAGCATTGCGTAGTTTCCCAAGGTTCGATAAACTAAAGTCTTCTGGTTCCTTAGCGAAGTTCATCGTTGCGGTTCCTCAATACTGTCCAATCGCCGTGTCCCGTAGGGGAAGGCGCGTAAAGGATTTATTAGATGGCAGAAAAACTCAGGCATATATTCACTTCAGAGTCGGTCACCGAAGGCCACCCGGATAAGATGGCAGACCAGATCTCGGACGCGGTTCTGGATGCGGTTCTAAGAGACGATCCCACAGGACGCGTCGCGTGCGAGGTGATGGTTACCACCGGGCTGTGCGTGGTAGCGGGAGAGATTACCACCACCACCTACGTGGATGTGCCCAAGCTGGCGCGCGAAGTGATTCGGGACATCGGCTTCGACAACGCCGCCTATGGCTACGACAGTAAAACCTGTGGCGTGTTGAACGCCATCCAGTCGCAATCGCCCGACATTGCCATGGGTGTGGACACCGGCGGCGCCGGCGACCAGGGCCTTATGTTCGGATATGCCTGCGACGAAACTCCGGAATTGATGCCGCTGCCCATTATGCTGGCTCATAAACTGGCCCGCCAGTTGAGCGAGATACGGCGCGCCGGCAAACTGCCCTTCCTGCGGCCGGACGGCAAGTCCCAGGTGAGCGTGGAATATGTGGACGGGAAGCCGTCCCGGATTGACGCCGTGGTGGTTTCAACGCAGCACGACGACGATGTAACCACCGAAAACCTGCGCGCGGAAGTCAAGAAGCACGTGATCGACCTGGTAGTTCCGAAGAACCTGGTAGATTCGGCTACTAAATACCACATCAACCCCACCGGCCGTTTCGTGATCGGCGGTCCTCACGGCGACACCGGCTTAACCGGCCGCAAAATCATCGTGGACACGTATGGCGGCATGGGCCGTCACGGCGGCGGAGCATTCTCGGGCAAAGACCCGACAAAGGTCGACCGGTCCGCCTGCTACATGGCGCGATACATTGCTAAGAACCTGGTAGCTGCCGGCTTCGCCTCGCGCTGCGAAGTGCAACTCGCCTATGCGATTGGCGTGGCTGAGCCTGTCTCTGTCATGGTGGATTCGTTCGGCACGGGCACGATTGAAGACGCCCGCATGGTGGAACTGGTCCGGGCCCACTTTGCGCTCACTCCCAAGGCAATGATCGAGCATCTCAAACTGCGCCGTCCCATTTACCGGAAGACGGCTGCATTCGGGCATTTTGGCCGGACTGAAGCGACTTTCTCCTGGGAATCCACGGACAAAGCCGAAGCGTTGAAGCAGGACGCGCACGTGGCTGCAGCCGCCCGTTAGTTCCCATTTAGCGGGTGGGCAACTGGCCCACCTGCCGTACGCTGGCAGAATGAAAGAATTTTTCACGCCACGAAGCACTTCCCGATATAGAGCTACCCGCTGAGGCCCCCCATTCCAATCTATGCCGCTAATTGAAGGTTGCAAGCACTCCCTCGAAATCATGGTTCCGCTGGAAGAAGTCAAAGCGGAGACCGACAAAGTAGTCGGTACCATCCAAAAGAAGGCATCTTTGCCGGGTTTTCGTCCCGGAAAAGCTCCCGCCAGCCTTATCCGAAGCCGCTTTGGCAACGAAATCCGGCAGGAAGTGCTGGAGCACCTGCTCCCCCGGGCATTCCGGGCCAAGGCCGAAGAAGACCAGTTGAAAGTGGTGGGCACGCCGGACGTGACGGACGTACACTTCCACGAGGGCGAACCGCTGAAGTTCAAAGCCGAGTTTGAGGTTGCTCCCGAGTTTGAGATCAAGGAATACCGGAATCTTCCCGTGACATACAGTGAACCGGACGTTACGGAGGAGGAGATTCAGGCCCGCTTGGAGGAGATCCGGAACCAGAAGGCCGAATTTGTGAACGAGGATCCCCGGCCGCTGGCGGATGGCGATCACGCGGTCGTGTCTCTCGAAAGCATCGAGGGTGTGGAGGGCGAGCCGATGAAAACCGACGAATTGGTGCTTCACCTCGGTGATCCGGATACTATGCCGGAGTTCACCGAGGCTCTGCGCGGCGTTTCGCCGGACGAAGAGAAAGAGGTAGAAGTAAAGTACCCCGACGACTACGGCCAGGAGCGGTTGGCGGGTAAAACAGTTCGTTTTCGCGTCAATGTCAAAGCGGTGCGGCGCAAAGAGCTGCCTGAGCTGAATGACGAGTTCGCCCGGGATCTGGGCGATTTCAAGTCCATTGATGAGGTTCGCGAAACGATCCGCAAAACTGTTCACGCGGAGAAGGAACACGCCGCGCAGCAGGAGGCCAAGAACAAGCTGATCGACGAACTCGTGAATCAGCATGACTTCCCCGTGCCTGAAGCATTCGTGGACCGGCAGATCGAGATGCAGGTGGAGCAGCAACTGCGCGGCCTGGCAGGCCGCGGCATCGACCCCAGGAAACTAAACCTCGACTGGAGCAAAATCAAGGAATCGCAGCGGGAAAGGGCGATCCGCGATGTCAAGGGCTCCCTGCTGCTGGAAAAGGTGGCCGATACGGAATCTATCCACGCCAACAATGAGGAAGTGGACCGGGAAGTGCAACGAATTGCAAAGTCGGAGCGGGAGCCGGTGGCAGCTCTGAGGATGCGGTTGGAGAAGGATGGCACGCTTGGGCGCATCGCCTCCCGCATTCGCACCGACAAGACCCTCAATTTCCTTTTCGAGAATGCCCGCAAAGTTGCCAAAGACGGCGATTGATCGCGTAACTACTTTCGGGAGATAATAGGTAAACATGGAGATCTTGACCAGCGGGGATGGAACTATATCTATTCTTCGCCTCTCCGGACCCCTCGGAGAGATATTGTGAAGCGTACTGGTTCCGACGAGTCGTTGCGATGCTCCTTCTGCCACAAAAACCAGGATGTCGTGGGAAAGCTGATCTCCTCCCCCAGCGATTATCCTCGGGCTTACATTTGTGATGAGTGTATTGCGGTCTGTAACTCGATTCTTGAGGACGACCGGCACGACCAACCCTACGGGGCGCCCCATAAGCTTCCTAAGCCGCTGGAATTAAAAGAGTATTTAGATCAGTACGTCATCGGTCAGGATGCCACGAAGAAGAAGCTCGCGGTAGCGGTCTACAACCACTACAAGCGGATTCAGATGAACAAGCAGCGCGCCGGGGATGTGGAGCTGTCCAAGTCCAATATCCTGCTAATCGGTCCGACCGGGACCGGCAAAACACTGCTGGCGCAGACGCTGGCCCGGATCCTGGATGTTCCGTTCGCCATTGTGGACGCTACTACGCTGACGGAAGCCGGGTACGTGGGTGAGGATGTGGAGAATATTGTTCTCCGGCTCCTGCAGAACGCCGACTGGGACGTGCAAAGGTGTCAGCAGGGAATCATCTATATCGACGAGATCGATAAAATCGGCCGCAAGGATGAGAATCCATCCATTACCCGGGACGTTTCCGGCGAGGGCGTGCAGCAGGCGCTTTTGAAGATTCTGGAAGGTACGGTCGCGAATGTGCCGCCTCAAGGCGGCCGGAAGCATCCGCATCAGGAGTTCACTCCCGTGGATACGACCAACATCCTGTTTATTTGCGGTGGGGCCTTCGTCGGGCTGGAAAAGGTGATCGGGCGGCGCGTGGGCACGAAATCCATGGGATTCCTTGGTCCGGACGAGCCCAGTACCGAGGGAACGCGGCGGCCCAGCTCATCCTTGAACAAACGCGATGCCCATCTAATGGCCGAGATTCAGCCGGTGGATTTGATCAAGTTCGGATTTATCCCGGAGTTTATTGGCCGGCTTCCCGTGGTTGCCATCCTAGAGGATCTGGAGAAGGATGCGCTGGTGCAAATTCTGACGAAGCCGAAGAACTCGATTGTACGTCAGTATCAAAAGCTGTTTGAATTCGAGAATGTTAGACTGAAGTTTACCGATGATGCTCTGGACGCCATCGCTCATCTAGCCATGGAGCGTAAAGTCGGAGCCCGGGGTCTGCGAATGATTCTGGAAGATCTCATGCTGGATCTGATGTACTATCTCCCCTCGTATAAGAAAGTTCGAGAGTTCCTGGTGACCAAGGAGATGGTGGTCACACAGAAGATCAACATGGCGTTGCTTGAAAAAGCGGGCTGATTCAGGGCGGCGATGGGGAGCCTGAACCCGCTCCTGTCCTGCCACCCCACATCCAATTAAATACATGCTCACCTCCAAAGAGAAGTCCGACACAAGACGCCTCCCCATGATGCCGATCCGGGACGTAGTTATCTTCCCGTATATGATGACGCCGTTCGTGGTCGGGCGCGAGTCGAGTGTCCGTGCACTTGAAGAAGCGCTGGCGGGTGATAAAAAGATTTTTCTGGCTACCCAGCACGATGCTTCGGTGGACGAACCGCGGCCGGACGAGATCTTCGGCGTGGGAACAATTGCCAACATCGTGCAGAGCCTGAAGCTGCCGGATGGAAATATTAAAGTTCTGGTAGAGGGCGTGGAGCGAGCCAAGGTTGTTTCCATCACTGAGGACGACGGGTTTTTCCGGTCGGTGGTGAAGACCTTTGCGTTTAAAGTCGAGAGTGGATCGCAGCTGGATGCGCTCACGGGCCGCGTGACCAGCCTGTTTGAGCAGTACGTCAAACTCAGCCAGAATCTGAACTACGAAACGATGATTGCGGCGATTCGTGTCGACGAACCAGGCAAGCTGGCCGACACGGTGGGCGCAAACCTCCAGCTCAACATCGAAGAGAAGCAGGAGTTGCTGGAAATTTTCGATCCGATCGACAGGCTCACCCGCGTGGCGGAGATGCTGGATATCGAGATCGAAAAGTTGAATGTCGATCGCACCATCCAGGGCCGCGTCAAGCGCCAGATGGAAAAGGCGCAAAAAGAGTACTACCTGAATGAAAAGATCAAGGCCATTCAGAAGGAGCTCGGGCGCGGCGAAAAGAGCGAAATCGACGAGCTGAAGAAGAAGATTGACTCGGCGGGAATGACCAAGGACGCCCATGACAAGGCTCATACCGAGTTAAAGCGCCTGGAAAATATGCCGCCGATGTCGGCCGAATCGACGGTTTCCAGGAACTACTTGGATTGGTTGCTCGCGGTGCCGTGGAAGAAGAAGTCCAAGGAAATTCGCGACCTGCAATTCGCCCAGCAGGTGCTTGAATCGGACCATTACGGCCTCGAGAAGATAAAAGAACGCATCCTGGAGTTCCTGGCTGTCCGCCGGCTTGTGCAGAATCCGAAAGGCTCGATTCTCTGCTTTGTTGGGCCCCCCGGCGTCGGCAAAACTTCTCTTGGGATGTCGATCGCCAAGGCGACCGGTCGAAAATTCGTGCG
>DATLBY010000319.1:0-3342 GCA_035526665.1 Bryobacteraceae bacterium | reverse complement strand
CCAGGCGAGCGATGCAACGAGTTCGTCGGGATGGCAGTGGAAAGGCATATGGACGGTCATCTAGACGCCCCAGGGGAACGCAGATCAGCTTTTAGCTAATTCGGATTTTTCCAGATTGGAGGAGAATCCCCGCGACGCGAGTGCCATGCGAATCCGGAAAAGGTCGCGCAAGTTGCGGATATTGCCTGAGACTAGGTCGAGACGGCTATCCCCGTCATCCCGCCATCGGATAGGAACTTCGGTTATCCGGTAACCGAGCCGCAGTGCAATCGCGAGTATTTCCACATCGAACATATACCCGTCGATCTGTTGATTGGAAAAGATGAACTGCGCCACGTCCAGAGGGAAAAATTTAAACCCGCATTGCGTGTCGTGTACACCAGAAAGTCCTACAATTGTCTGCATACAGAACGCAAAACCACGGGAGCCCAGTTGCCGGTATAAGGGCTGTTTTCTTTCGATCTTTGAGCCCCCAAGCGCCCGGGAGCCGATTACTACCTGGCAACCTGCCTTCAGGTGTTTCGCGATCTTATCGAACTCGGAAATCGGCACTTTATTGTCGGCATCGGCATAGCCCACAACTACACCTTCGGCTAGTTTCACGGCTTCGCGGACCCCACGGCCTTTGCCCAGCCGTCCGCGAGATCCTATTACCTGGATTCGAGGATCGCGGCGCCCGATTTCTCTGACAATCTCGCGCGTCCCATCGTCGCCGTCGGCAGCCACAATAATCTGATATTCAAGATTACGGCTGCGAAAATACTCCGTACTTTGCTGCAGAGTTTCCGCTATTCGTGCTGCCTCATTGTAGGCGGGGAGTATTAACGTGATATCGGGCGGAAAGCGCATTGGCTAATTACGCCTCACTATATCATGACCAGTACTCTAGTACTGGTTCTTCCGGTCCATTGAAATAGCACTCCAAGCTCATTTCCTGGTACCTTGGCAGATTGCAGCCCAAAAGAGACCTGACCAATCAAGGAATCGTCATCACCGGCGCCAGCCAGGGACTGGGAGCGACGATCGCTCGCGCCTGTTTCGCCAACGGCGCCTCTCTGGTGCTCTCGGCTCGTAACGAGACGTTGCTGACCGCCTTACAGCAGGAGTTGCTTTCCGGTGCTTTCCCGGATCAGCAAGTCTCGATTTTTCCGGCGGATATCTCCGATAAGGGGGCAGCCGAAGAGCTATCGGCATTTGCTGCTCGCCGCCTTCCCAAGATCCATGGCATGGTAAATAATGCGGGCATCAACGGGCCGAAAGGGTTACTGGAAGACACCGACCCCGAGGAGTGGATCCACACGCTACAGGTGAACCTGATAGGCCCCATGCTTCTATGCCGATCCCTCCTGCCGCTGTTCCGAGCCCAAGGTTCTGGAAAGATTGTGAATCTATCCGGTGGGGGAGCCACTGCCCCGATGCCGCGCTTCTCCGCCTATGCCGCATCGAAGGCAGCGATTGTCCGATTTACGGAGACGATTGCCGAAGAGACAAAGGGCACAGGGATCGCAGTGAACGCGATCGCACCGGGCGCTCTCGCCACTCAGATGCTGGAAGAGGTACTGGCTGCGGGTCCGGACAAAATTGGCGCATCCTATTACCAGAAGATGCTCAAACTTAAGCACGAGGGAGGCGCCCCGATTCACAATGCGGCTGACCTTTGTGTCTTTTTGCTGTCGGCCAAAAGCAACGGCATCACCGGCCGGCTGATTAGCGCCGTTTGGGACCCCTGGCAGACCTTTCCCGAGCGGGTAGAGCAGATCGGATCTTCCGACGTTTATACGCTCCGCCGCATCGTTCCAAAAGACCGCAACCTGGAGTGGGAATAGAGCGTATGAATATCGCGATTACCGGTTGCGGGCTGATTGGGCAAAAGCGCCTGAGGGCGCTGCAAAATACTCATAAAATTGTGAGCTTGGCGGACACAGTAATCGAGCGAGCGCGTCTGCTGGCAACCCAATGCGAAGGCGCCTACGCGCATTCCGACTGGCAAGCGGCCATTGCCAGGCCGGGCGTCGATGCAGTAATCGTGGCGACACCGAATCAGTGGCTTGCACCCATCACCGCCTATGCCGTGCAACGCGGTAAGCACGTACTGGTGGAGAAACCGGCAGCCATCCGCTCGGCGGAACTTCTTCCCATCATCGCCGATTCGGAAGAGCGGAAGGTGAGCGTGCAGGTTGGTTTTAATCACCGATTCCATCCCTCATTTCAGAAGGCTCGCGAGATTATCGACTCGGGCGTCCTGGGAGACCTCATGTTCATTCGCGGCCGTTATGGCCACGGCGGACGCGTCGGGTACGACAAAGAGTGGCGGGCCGATCCTGCCATTTCGGGCGGTGGTGAACTGCTGGACCAGGGGGTCCACCTCATCGATCTGGCTCGTTGGTTCCTGGGAGATTTCACAACCGTGCACGGGCATTCCACCACGTATTTTTGGAAAATGTCTGTAGACGACAACGCCTTTCTTAATCTGCGAACCCCGTCCGGACAAACGGCGTGGTTGCACGCGAGTTGCACTGAATGGAAGAACATGTTTTCCTTTGAGATCTACGGAAGGGACGGCAAGCTCCAGATTGATGGCCTGGGCGGCAGCTACGGTACCGAGCGGATTGCTTTTTATAGAATGCTTCCGCAGATGGGCCCTCCGGAAACCACTATCTGGGAGTATCCGGGAGAGGATGTCTCCTGGAAACTGGAACTCTCCAGCTTTTTCGAGTCGATCCGAACGGGCGCGCCGCAAGGTCCGGGACTGCGGGACGCTTACGCCGCCCTGCACATTGTTGAGAAAATATATCAACAGTCAAATTCATGATCATCGCCCGTAGTCCTTTGCGCTTGTCTTTGGGTGGCGGCGGGACCGATCTGCCCTCTTATTACCGCCGCTATGGCGGTTTTCTGATTGCCGCAGCCATCGACAAGTACGTTTACATCACCATTCATCAGACCTTCATTAAGGAGCTGATCATTAAATATTCAAGCCTGGAGAAGGCAAGCCGAATCGAGGATATTCAACACCCGATTTTCCGGGAGGCACTCCAGATGATTGGGCTTCCGGATCTTAGCGTGGAAATTACCAGCATGGCCGATATTCCCGCCGGCACAGGACTGGGCTCATCGGGAAGTTTCACCACGGCATTGCTCAAGGCGCTGCATACGTATAAAAAACACCTGGTCCACCCTTCCGAGCTGGCCCAGCAGGCCTGTGAAATAGAGATCGGCCGCCTACGCGAGCCAATCGGAAAGCAGGACCAATATGTTGCCGCGTACGGCGGCATTAATTCCTTTTATTTCCACCCCGACGATCGTGTCGAAGCTGCCCCCCTTCGACTTTCGGTCGAGACG
>DATLBY010000318.1:0-3606 GCA_035526665.1 Bryobacteraceae bacterium | reverse complement strand
GTGTTAGAACTGTTTGCATGAATCGCCGCGCGTTCCTGACCGCCTTTGCAGGTTCGCCTCTATCATTTGCGCAGCCCGCGGCAAGAAAGCCGAATATCATTTTCATCCTGGCGGACGACCTGGGATATGGCGATCTTGGCTGCTACGGGCAGACGAAGACGCAGACTCCGAATATCGATAAGCTCGCCTCCGAGGGGATTCGTTTCACCCAGGCATACGCCGGCAGTACCGTGTGCGCTCCATCCCGCTGTGCCCTCATGACGGGCAAGCACACGGGGCATGGCCGGATCCGCGGCAACACGCGCCTCGACCTGCAGCCCGAAGATATGACGGTTCCCAAGCTGCTGAAAAAAGCCGGCTATCGAACGGCTCTGATCGGCAAGTGGGGACTCGGTACAGCGGGCCACGAAGGCGCTCCCAATAAGCAGGGATTTGACGAGTTCTTCGGCTACCTGGATCAGCGGCACGCGCACTCCTACTACCCGACGCACCTCTGGGAAAACGACTATGAGTTTTTTCTGCCCGGTAACTTCGGCAGCAAGCGGACCCAGTACACGCACGACCTGTTCACGCAGCGGGCGCTAAGTTTTGTAGATGCCCAGAACGCCGCGAAACCGTTCTTCCTGTACCTGGCCTATACCATTCCGCACGCCAATAACGAACTCACCAAGGAATCTGGAAACGGGATGGAGGTGCCGGGCGATGCGCCTTACTCCGGCAGAGACTGGCCGCAGCAGGACAAGAACTTCGCGGCGATGGTCACCCGGCTCGACAAGGACGTCGGGCGGCTTATGGACTTGCTGAAGCAAAAAGGCCTTGATCAGAATACTCTCGTGCTCTTCACCAGCGACAACGGCCCCCATCGCGAGGGCGGCAACCGACCCGAATTCTTTCACAGCAGCGGGCCGCTGAAAGGCATCAAACGGGCGCTATATGAAGGCGGCATCCGTGTCCCCGCTATAGCTCGCTGGACTGGAGTAATTCAGCCGGGACGTACGGTGGACCAACCTTGGGCCTTCTGGGACTTCCTGCCGACCGCCGCCGGACTCGCCGGTGTCGCCGCACCACAGGGGCTCGACGGCATTTCCATCGCACCCGTATTCCGCGGAGAATCCATTCCCGATCGCGATCACTTTTACTGGGAGTTTCACGAGCGGGGCTTCGCCCAGGCAGTGCGTATGGGCGATTGGAAAGGGGTGCGGAATCCAGGTGCGGCCCTCGAACTCTACAACTTGAAAACCGACATCTCGGAAAAGAATAATGTCGCAGCTGCGCATCCGGATGTCGTCGCAAGACTTGCCGCCATCATGCAGCACGATCGTACTGATTCTCCGGACTTTCCGGTCACCCGTGCTGCCAGGAACTCTGCCCAATGATTCTGTATGTTCTGCTTGCTTTGCTGACCTCGGCTGCGTCCGGCCAGATTGCGCCGAAAGACCGCACAGTGATTGTAATCAGCCTCGATGGGTTTCCTGCCTACGCACTGGAAGATCCGACGCTGCCGATACCAAATATTCGCCGCATGATTCGCGAGGGCGCCACCGCCCAACGCATGATCACCAGCAATCCTACGGTCACCTGGCCGAACCACACCAGCATGGTCACTGGTGTACAGCCGGCGCGGCATGGTGTTCTCTATAACGGGCTGCCGGTTCGCAGCGCGGACGCCGTAAAGGTCGAACCCTGGGTTGACAAACTGGAACTGGTCAAAGCTCCCACGATTTACGACTTGGCCTTTCAGTCGGGCCTTACCACCGCGCAAGTCGATTGGGTCGCCATCTATGGAGCGAAGACAATCACATGGGAATTCGCCGAACTCCCGAAAATCGACGGAGCCATTGAGAAGGAAATGATTGCTGCCGGCTTGGTGACGCAGGCCGAGGTGGCAGGCTTTCAAAATTCCAATATCACGTTCCGTGATGTCATCTGGACCCGGGCAGCCATCCATATTCTGCAACAGCATCATCCCAACCTGCTGCTCTTTCATTTGCTGAATACAGATGCGGTGCACCACCGGTATGGTCCTAAATCCCTGGCCAGCAACTCGGCGCTCGCGCTCGCCGATGCGCGCGTGGGGGAGCTGCTGCAGGCAGTTCGCGAATCGGAAATTCAGGATCGAACTACCGTTTTCATCGTTTCCGATCATGGCTTCAAGATTGTGAAAAAGCACATAAATCCCAAGGCCCTGATCAAGGACAATGAAGCCATCATCGTTCCGGAAGGCGGTACCGCAATGGTTTACATCAACAAGCGGGGCGAGACGGAGCGGTTGAAGAAACTCTTTGCCGGCCTCGAAGGAGTCGATCGCGTGGTGGAACCGGCGGAGTTCGCGGCGCTCGGCCTACCTACTCCGGAACTTAACTCTCGGATGGCTGATCTGGTGCTTGCTGCGAAAGACACGTACGCATTCGCCGGGAGCAACTCGGGCGATCCGGTCAAATCGGTGGACAACGGCGCGGAGGGTTCGCATGGTTACCTCAACACCGACCCTGAGATGAATGCCGCGTTCGTAGCCTGGGGGAAGGGCATTCGTGCCGGCGCCAAGCTGGATACTGTGCGCAATGTCGATATTGCTCCTACTATCGCCGAATTGATGGGATTGAAGATGCCGAACATCACAGGTATATCGCTGCTTCCCCGGCTCTCCCCCTAGACCGACAGCCAGCGGTTAGAATGTGAGCTTCGCCGCCAGTTGCATGGACCTGGCGCCGCCGGCTCCCGTAATCTTCCCGAAGTTGGCGCTGTTGATGTCGGTACTCGGATTGTTCCACTGCGGCGTGTTCGCGACGCTGAAGGCCTCGGCGCGGAACTGGAGCTTCATCCTCTCCTTCAGCGCAAAGTTGCGGAAAATGGACGCATCCAGGTTCCAGAATCCAGGACCGCTAATCACATTCTTCCCCAGGTTTCCGAACTCGGGCAGCCCGCCGTTCCGGGAGCCAGGTTGAGCGAAGCACTGGGTGCTCACCGTGTTGCTGCAGATAGCGGGAGTGAACCACGGGGCATCACGTCCGTTCCCCTTGGTCACGTCGATAGGCCCGGGACCGAACCAGTTTAGAGTATTGGTGTTGCCCGGCGCTTTCAGAATGGCGAGGTTCCCGCTGAAATCGAGCGGTGTTCCGGATGCGATGCTCAAGATTCCGTTTAATTGCCATCCTCCCAGCACCCATGCCGCCAGTCCGGAGCTCGCGAAATGCTTGCCTTTTCCGAACGGCAACTCGTACACGTAGCTCTGCACGAAATAGTGCTTGCGGTCAAAGTTCAGCCGGCGCCAGTTTCGCTTGGGATTGATGTAAAAATCCAGGCCGCTGTCTTCCGACTGGAATCCCATTGCCTTACTGAACGTGTAGGCCGTGGTCATGGCGAAACCATTGGAATACCGCTTGTCCAACTTCATCTGCAATCCGTGGTACATGGAACTCAAGCCCACAAAGTAGGACGTCGCGCCCGTCTTTTTCCCAAATTTCTGATAGAGAGGTTGTCCATTAAAGTCGGCGCCGAGTGTTGTCGAGGCATTCAGATTGTACTGGGCAGGCTGCGCCACCCCATGATTGCCGACATACGCGACTTCAAAGGCAACATTCGCCGGCAGCGCGCGCTGGATGGCGA
>DATLBY010000317.1:0-2657 GCA_035526665.1 Bryobacteraceae bacterium | reverse complement strand
TTGCAATGCGTCAGGACGGTCTTTCCATCGGGCAGCAGATCGGCGCCGTGCTTTCCGATGGCCCGGTTAATCGCGATGTCTTCCAGGTAGATCTGTTTGGCCTCGCGGACCAGCCGCTCCCGGATCTGCTCCAGCGGCTGATCCTTGACGCCGGCATAGACCTGGCGCATGCGGTCGATGGCCCAGAACAGATTCACCGCGGTCGGCCGTGTCGCCGCCAGAGTTTCGCAGACGATGTCGAAGTGAGTCGCGGGATCGGATTGTAAGACTCCCAGGGCGACTCCCATTGCCGCCGCGACTCCTATGGCGGGCGCGCCCCGGATCACCATGGTCTTGATGGCGTCGGCGACTTGCAAATAGTCCGTGCAGGTGACAAACACCTGTTCGCGCGGGAGGCGCGTTTGATCAATCATCACCACGCCGGCATCGGTCCACTGAATTGTTTCGATCATTTTGTTAAAAGTCTGCGCTCTTCTGAAACCACGCGAGCAGGAACGCTCCGTTGTAGGCGGCGTGCGTAATGGCCGCGGCGGCCGTCGAGCCTGTCCAATGGCGCACAACTCCAAATCCGATTCCCGCCAGAGTCACCAGTGCAACCGCCTGCCAGACCCAGCCGTACTGCGGGCCATGCAGAAGCGCGAAGGGCAGGGCCGCCAGTACAATTCCAGCGGGCGCACCGGCGGAGCGCACCAGCAGCGGCAGCAGCAGTCCCCGGAAGATCACTTCCTCGCACACCGGGCCTAGCGTAACGGCAAGCACCGCAATAGCAATCGCAGTATTTCGATCGCGCATCAGCTCCTGCATCGGCGACTGGACCAGGGGAGTTTTCAAAAAGATTCCGAGAATTCCCACCGCGACCGCTAGACTCACGCCATTCAGCAACGACGGGAAAACGCTCGATGGGCGATACCACCAACCAAGACTTTTCCAAAATGGCGCGCGGTATTTCATGCGGAAAAGAAGGGCGAGCGTTGGCAGCCACATCCCGTAAAACAGAAATTCAGCCGGGAGAGCCTGCAATCCTTTGGGCGCACTTTCCAGATGAAAGAGAAACAGCGCCGCCCGCGTAAGTAGGGACGCTATCAGTAAACAAGGGAATGCCAGCAGCAAAAATAATAGGAAGTCGCCCCAGCTCCAAAACGGCTCCGGCGTAGGCGGTGGCGCGGGCTGCACGTCCGGAATGGATTCTTCGGTCAACCCTCACACTCGATTAAGGTTGCGGCCAGCAGCGGAATCATGATCTCGTGGTGGCCCGTCAGCGAGTATCCCTTACCGCCAGCACCCGCATGGGGACGGTCGACCACGTTCGCCTTTGGCCGGTAGTGCTGCAAAAAATCGCAATTCACTGTCGTAAAGTGCGTCAACGGATTTCCCAGGTTGCGCACCAGGGACACGGCCTTGAGAAACACTTCCGGCAATATGACGGCCGAGCCAACGTTGATGTAAACGCCCCCCTGGTGCATCCCTTGCACCAGCGAGCAGAATAGCCGGAAATCGCGGTGCGTGGTGCTGCCGATGGCGGCCGGCTCGGCCTTCGGATGCGTGTGCGGAGTATCCGTGCCGATGGCCACGTGAACCGTCACCGGGATACTGGCCCGGTAAGCTTCGGTCAGCAGACTGCGGGAAGCGAACTCCGTTTTTGCGATGGTGTCCAGCCGCCGCCCAAGACATTCGCCCATGCCGAGCAGGTGCAGGTTGCCTTCCGAAAGGGCCGTATTCATTTCGTAGCCCGTCTCTTCCGCCGAGCCGAATGAGCCGTCCGGTAGCACAGCTTCGACGTCTTCGCTGGTCTGGCCGGCAATCGCGATCTCAAAATCGTGAATGGCGCCGGAACCGTTTGTGGCAAAGGCGGTGGCGAATCCGCGCTTCATTAGATCGATCAGAATGGGCGCGAGGCCGCACTTGATTACATGCCCGCCAAAGCCCCAAATAATGGGCTTTCCCGCGGCTTTGGCATGCAGAATCGCTTCCACCACCGAGCGGAACGTATCGGCCGCCAGCAGCCGCGGAAGAGAATCGAGATAGGTGAGAAGGGCCTGCCCCTTCACGTGCGGACGCGCGAAATGGTTCACTGTCACCTTGCCGCCGCGCCGCTCGATGGGTACCGTTTTAAGACCGCTTAGTTCCAGTGGCCGTACGTTGTATCTGCTCACGCTACCTTCCCATTGTGCAGGACCTTTGCCAGCGCCTGCCCGGTGTGGCTTCTCTTGCTTCGAATCACCTGCTCGGGAGTGCCGCAGGCTACCACCTGGCCGCCGCGTTCGCCGCCCTCCGGGCCTAAATCGATAATCCAGTCGGCGCTTCTCATCACATCCAGCTGATGCTCGATTACCACCACGGTGTTTCCCAGGTCTACCAGCCGCCGCAGCACTTCCAGCAGTTTACGGACGTCGTCGAAATGCAGGCCCGTCGTCGGCTCGTCCAGGATGTAGACAGTGCGGCCGGTCTGGCGCTTGCTTAGCTCGCGCGCGAGTTTGATGCGCTGCGCCTCGCCGCCGGAGAGAGTAGTGGACGATTGCCCCAGATGGATATAACCTAAGCCGACGTCGTTCAGTGTCTGAATCTTCTGTTGAATCTGGGGCAGGTTTTCCAGAATGGAAAGGCACTCTTCAATCGTGCTTCCGAGCAGGTCCGCGATCGAATGTCCCTTGTACTTC
>DATLBY010000316.1:0-3753 GCA_035526665.1 Bryobacteraceae bacterium | reverse complement strand
GGGCATGCCTGGCTGGGGCCGCATCAGACCGGCGAACAGAGCTACCTGTACGGCTTTCGAGGAAGAATGGACGAGCGGTACGATATGGTCCGCTCGGTCCGCGATCAACGTTATCTCTATATCCGGAACTATATGCCGCACCGGATCTACGGACAGCACCTTGCGTATATGTTCGAGACTCCGACCACAACGGTGTGGAAGAAAATGTACGACGAGGGAAAGCTAAAGCCGCCGCAGACCTTTTTCTGGGAACCGAAGCCGCCGGAAGAGCTCTACGACCTGCAGCAGGATCGCTGGGAGGTGAAGAACCTAGCGAACTCGCCGGAACATCAAGCCATTCTGGCGCGATTGCGAGCCGCTCAGGAACAGAAGGCGCTGGAGATCAAAGACGTGGGGTTCCTGCCCGAATACGAGATTCACCGCCGGTCGGCGGGTTCCACACCGTATGAGATGGGGCACGACGAAAAAAAATATCCAGCGAAGCGTGTGATCGAAACGGCCGGTCTGGCCGCCTCGCTTAAAAAAGGGGTGACGGCGCAGTTGACGCAGGCGCTGCAGGATCCCGATAGCGCGGTGCGCTGGTGGGGAGCGCTTGGCATCCTGATGCGAGGCGCCGAGGAGGTAAAGACCTGCACTCCGCGGCTGCGGAAAGCGCTGGACGACGAAGCGCCTGCCGTCCGGATCGCAGCGGCCGAGGCATTGGGCCGGTACGGGAGCGGCGGGGATCTGGACAAGTCCCTGCATACTTTGCTTTCACTGGCGGCCGCGGACAAAAATGGCGTCTATGTCGCGCTGATGGCCGGGTCTGCAATCAATGAGCTAGGCGCGAAGGCAAAACCGATTCAAGAGGCACTGCGCACGTTGCCGGTGCAGGATCCGAACGCGCCCGAGAGGGCCGCAGGATACATGGACAGACTTCTGAAAGACATTCTTGCGGACTTGAAATAAACCATGACTAATTACGATCGCAGAAGATTTATCCAACTGATGGGGACCGCGGGGGCGGCCACTCTGGCCAACGCCGCCGGAGGGCCGCCGCCGAACATTATTTACATCATGGCGGACGATCACGCGGCCCATGCGATATCGGCATACGGCAGCAAGATCAACAAGACGCCAAATATCGACCGGCTGGCGAAGGGCGGTATGCGGCTGGCAAACTGCTTCTGCACCAATTCGATCTGCACACCCAGCCGCGCCGCCATCCTGACGGGCCAATACAGTCATAAAAACGGCGTCTACACGCTGCAGGATTCGATTGACGGCACCCGGGATAATGTGGCGAAGGAGCTCAAGAAAGCCGGCTACCAGACGGCTATGGTCGGCAAGTGGCATCTGCAAACGGATCCCACGGGCTTCGATTACTGGAACATACTTCCGGGTCAGGGAGCCTATTACGATCCCGTATTTATTGAAGCCGGGCAACGAAAGAAGCACCAGGGGTACTGCACGGATCTGATTGCCGACTTCAGTCTGAACTGGCTGAAACAGCGGGACAAGACAAAGCCGTTTTTTCTGATGTGCCATCATAAGGCGCCGCACAGGCCATGGCAGCCAGCGCCGAAGTATAAGGAGGCATTCAAGGACCAGACCATTCCGGAGCCCGACAATCTTCTGGATCACTACGAGGGCCGGGCGGGCAGCGTTGCTGCTGTGAAAATGAAGGTCGGCGAGGACAATAGCCTGGAGGATCTGAAGGTTCCCAAGCCGGCGGGACTTGAAGGCGATGCCCTGCGGAAGTGGGCCTATCAGTATTACATCAAGGATTATCTGCGGTGCGTCCAGAGCGTGGATGATAATGTCGGCCGCGTGCTGGACTACCTGGACGCGGAGGGTTTGGCGGGGAATACGATCGTGATCTACACGTCCGATCAGGGCTTCTTCCTGGGAGACCACGGCTTTTTCGACAAACGCCTGATGTACGAGGAGTCGCTGCGCATGCCATTCCTGGTGCGCTATCCGGGATCAATCCGCGCCGGATCGGTCACCGACGACATCATTTTGAATGTCGACTTCGCGCCCACATTTCTCGACTATGCAGGGTCGAAGGCGCCGGCCGCAATGCAGGGGAAGAGCTTCCGGCAGAACCTGGAAGGACGTACCCCGAAGAGCTGGCGGACAGCGATGTATTACCGGTACTGGATGCACAACAGCAATGATCATCACGTGCCGGCGCATTATGGCGTTCGAACGAAGAAGTACAAGTTGATCTATTACTACGGCAAGCCGCTCGGCATGAAGGGGGCGCAGGAGCCTCCGAGCAAGCCGGAGTGGGAGCTGTTCGACGTAGAGAAAGATCCGCGGGAGATGAAAAACATTTACAACGATCCGGCTTATAAAAGCGTGGTCGATCAACTAAAAACGCAGCTCCACAAGTTACAGCAGGAGCTGGGTGATACTCCGGCGTGACAATCAGGGCCGCGGCGTCGAAGAGAGCTTTAGGTTCCGGTATCGACGTCACCCAGCGTCTCGCCGACTATCGCCCGAGCCTCTTCCTGGATCCTGCGCAGGTGGTCGAGGCCGAGAAAGCTCTCGGCGTAGATCTTGTAAACGTCTTCAGTGCCCGAAGGCCGCGCCGCGAACCAGCCATTCTTCGAAACCACTTTCAATCCACCGATGCGCGCTCCATTGCCGGGCGCGCTGGTCAAAATAGCTTCAATGGCATCGCCCGCCAGATCCGAAGCGGAGACCTGCTCCGCCGATAATTGCTCCAGCGCCAGCCTCTGCTCCAGGCGCGCCGGAGCATCGATGCGCTCATACACGGGATCGCCGCACTCACGTGTGAGATCGGAATACAGTTCGGCCGGGTCGCGCTGCCTGCGGGCGGTCATCTCGGCGGCCAGCAGTCCCAGAATGAGTCCGTCCTTATCGGTGCTCCAGACGCCGCCATCCTTTCGCAGGAAGGAGGCGCCGGCGCTCTCCTCTCCGGTGAAGCCGAGCGAGCCATCCGACAAGCCGTCCACAAACCATTTAAATCCGACCGGAACCTCGTATAGCCGGCGTCTAGAGCGAGCCGTCACACGGTCGATCATGCTGCTGCTGACGACGGTCTTTCCCACGCCGGCTTCAGCCGGCCAGCCACGCCGGTTGCTGAAGAGATAGTCGATGCACACGCAAAGATAATGATTGGGACGGAGCAGGCCGGCGCCGGGCGTTACAATTCCGTGCCGGTCATGATCCGTATCGCAAGCGAAGGCGACATCGAACTTATCTCTTAAACCGATCAGCGATTGCATGGCATGGGGCGAGGACGGGTCCATTCGAATCCTGCCATCCCAATCGACTGTCATAAAGCGAAAAGTAGAGTCCACATGTGGATTCACCACGGTAAGATTCAAGCGGTACCGCTCGGCAATGACACTCCAATAATCCACGCCGGCGCCACCGAGCGGGTCTACGGCCGCCCGGACTCGGGCGCCGCGGATCGCCTCCATGTCGATGACTTGCGCCAGGTCGTCGACATAGGTGTTCAGGTAGTCGTATGCGTGTGTGGTGCAGGCACGGAGCGCTGTGCCGAACGGAATCCGCTTCACTCCGGCAAGACCGCTCTCGAGGATGCGGTTTGCTTCCCGCTGGATCCGGCCGGTGACGCTGCTATCGGCCGGACCGCCATGAGCGGGATTGTACTTGAAGCCCCCGTCCTGGGGAGGATTATGCGACGGCGTGATCACGATGCCATCCGCCAGGCCCGACTCGCGGCCCCTGTTGTAAGTCAGAATCGCGTGCGAAACGGCGGGCGTCGGAGTGTAGCGC
>DATLBY010000315.1:0-3034 GCA_035526665.1 Bryobacteraceae bacterium | reverse complement strand
AGGTGGCCGCAGATGCGGCATTCGGCGGGGAAAATAACGGAGAAGATACTAGCAGCAGCGTTTCGCAGAAGTCGGCTGGTCAGACTTCGTGATGCCTGGGCCCGGATTGGCCCCACCGTACTCGCAGGCTCGGATGCGGTGGGCTGGTCGAAGCTACTGCTGAAGACTACCCTCCTCCAAACCGATCAGGTCGCCGATGGCTCGCAGCGCGCAAGCTGAACCGTTTGTTGTGCAAAGTATAGTCCGCTTCAGTCAAGCAAATCAAGGCGCGAATCATTCTTTAAAAACGAGGAAATCCCCGGCGCGCTTGCCCGGCTGCTTGCTCCATCCCGGTTTCAATTCCAGGTCCCAGCCTTCGCCGGAAGCCGGCACCGTCACCTTGCTCCAATCGGAGGCGATGAGTGCGCCGCCGCTCTTGACGGTAAGGATCCCCCATTCGTCCGCCAGGCGGAGATCCGGATACACGGTTCCTTGTCCCGGAAACGGATATAGGTTGTTGGGATCGAACTGCACCTGCGCCTTTACCAGCGGAATGACAAGCACCGGACCATCCATGAATCTCGCCTTGGCGTCCGCCAGGCGCGCCTCTTGCTTCTGCCGACGCGCCGCCTCTTCGCTACGGATGGCAGCTAGGCCGTAATCGCCTTTCGCCAATGAACCATTGGGTGCCGCAGTTGGAAATTTCAGAGCGACGGCCAGCATCTTGTCGAGCGACCCCTGTTTCGCAGCTATTTCCTTGCGCCAGTTCCGCGAAGCATCATCGAGCAGCAGTCCATACGCTGGCCCCGTGGAATAAGCGAAGGAACGCACATAGGAATCGCTGTGGTCGGCGGAAGCAAGCGCTTCCGCGGCTGCTCGCAGTTGTTCTTCTCTCCTCGCTCGACTTAGCTTGATGCCCGTGTATTCAGATAGTCCTTCGTTCAACTCCAGGCTCGTCTCTTCTCTTCCCGCTTCCGCAAATTGCGCACGCCGCGCAGCGCGGAACCCCACCGCATCTAGCGCTGCCTGGGTGCGCGCCGCCCCTTTAACCAACAGTGCCTGCTTCAACGCTCGCATCTCCGCCCGCAGGAGTACCCGGCCGGCTTCACTGTCCAAATGCGAGTTCCCCGGATTCGCCGCTGCAAATCCCAACTGCTCTTGCACCCGATGAAACATCTCATGCGCCAACAGGCCTTGCCGGGAAACTACATCCTTCCCCGTCAGTGGCCAGCGCAGTTGCGTCCAGCGCGTGCCGGACCATTCCACGGCGTGGTTCGCGACATTCAATTCTTTGGGAAAGCTGCCGACAAACACGCTGCCTTCGCGCTGCAACACTCCCTTCGCATCCGCCTGATTGGCGACGAGCATCCTGGTCCGCGGATCCACAAACAGCAGCGGCCCACACAGCGAGACGCCCCACAGCTTACCCGCGTCGCGCGAACAGACCGCCTGGGCTTCCCCAAAATATTGCTGCGCCTTGCTGACGTCGACCTGGGCGGACGACCACTGAATAGAGATTGCAAACATCGCGAACGCACCGATAGCCCTGCTGCGATTTAGCATGAGATTTAGACGCCTCTGTCCTAGATGAGTAAGCATGAGGTACCTGACACCTTCTAAAGACTAACGGCTAAAGACTAACGATTTGCCCCTGAAACTTGTATTCCCCACAGCCCAGTGCTAACTTTCCCTGTTCAGCATTTACCCCCGCGTTCCTCATGGAGGCATGAGTGGCTGAGATCACAGAGATTCGCCCCGTCGAAAGCACCTTCCAACCGTACGTCTCTGCCGACGAGTCCCGCGCTGAGTTCACGCCGCGCGCGGTCATCGTAGGCGCGCTCTTCGGCATCCTGTTTGGCGCGGTCACGGTATACGTGGGCCTGCGCGCCGGACTGACCGTCTCCGCCTCCATTCCCATCGCGGTGCTTTCCATCAGCCTACTGCGCGCGCTGGGCAAGAGCACCATCCTTGAGAACAACATTGTGCAGACCACTGGCTCCGCGGGTGAATCCGTAGCCGCGGGCGTGATCTTCACGCTGCCTGCGCTCATCTTCCTCGGCTTCCCGCTGGAGTATTCGCGCATCTTCCTGCTGGCGCTGATCGGGGGATGGCTGGGCGTCTTCTTCATGATCCCGCTGCGCCGCCAACTCATCGTGAAAGAACACGGCGCGCTGCTCTATCCCGAAGGCACTGCCTGTGCTGACGTCCTGATCGCGGGCGACCGCGGCGGCTCGTTTGCCAGCCGCGTCTTCTGGGGACTCGGTCTCGGCGGCATCTACACGTTTTTCCAGAACGAGAACATGTTCTCCGCTTGGCCGGGCACGCCCAACTGGGAGCCGAAAGGATATCCCGGCGCCTCCATCCGCGCCGACGCCACCTCTGAATACATGGGCGTGGGTTACATCATTGGACCGCGCATCGCCGGCGTCATCTTTGCCGGTGGCGTCTTCTCGTGGCTGGTACTGATGCCCGCGATCAAATTCTTCGGCGGTGGACTCACCGAGCCGCTGTACCCAGGCACCGTCCTTATTAAGGACATGGCGCCTACCGACCTGTGGCGCACCTACATCCGTCCGATGGGCGCTGGCGCAGTCGCCGCCGCCGGACTCATCACTTTGATGAAGACGATCCCCACCATCGTGGCTGCGATTCGCGCGGGTGCAAAGGACCTGGGCAAGGGTGGCGGGACCGAAGGTAATAAGCGAACCGATCGCGATCTGCCGATCACCTTCGCCCTGGGCGGTGCGGCGGTGCTGCTGGCCATGATGTGGGCCATGTTGACCTTCAAGCCCGTCCCGGGGGCGGAAACCTCGATCTTCGCCAACCTGCTGGCCGCCGTATTCGTCATCATCTTCGGCTTCCTCTTCGTGACGGTGTCCTCACGCATCGTGGGACTCATCGGCAGTTCGGCCAATCCCATCTCTGGCATGACTATCGCCACGCTGATGGCGACGTCCGCTATGTTCCTGGCGATGGGCTGGACCGCGACTTCTTTCGCTGCGCTGGCTGTGACCATTGGCGGCGTAGTTTGTATCGCTTCTGCAAACGCCGGTAA
>DATLBY010000314.1:0-24626 GCA_035526665.1 Bryobacteraceae bacterium | reverse complement strand
GCTCCTCCGTCCAGCTTCTCCCAGGGAGAGCGTACCTGGCCGGCGCGCAGCGTGGAATTCACCAGCGCTCCTTCCGCCAAGTCTTGTTTCTGAATAGAATCGAGCTGATCCTTCTGCAGGGCTATCAAGGGAGAAACGATGATCGTGGGGCCATCGATCAACAAGCCGGCGATTTGATAAATAGCGGATTTTCCTGAGCCGGTGGGCTTCACCACCAATGTGTCGTGCCCGTTTAGGATGGACTCAATTGCTTCTTTCTGCCCGGCGCGAAACGCCTCGAAACCAAATCGCTCCCGGGCGATTTTAGCGATGTCGTAATGTGTAGGTTGTCGTCTCTCCATTGCGGCTCAGACCATAGGTGGGACGACTGTCCGGCCACAAGGTTTTGGAAAGCCGGCGGGATGCTCCTAGGGATAGCCTTGCATTGAGAAGCACGGCTTTAAGGCTATACTTTAGCCGTGACCGCCTCCTGTCGAATGTTCATATTAGCGGTGCTGGCTACGCGCTGGGCGTCTGGCTACTCGGTGCTGGCGCATGAATCCATCATCGATTCCGTGTGGGATCAGCAGATCCGGCAAGTGCTACTAAAGCGCTTCCCTGGTACGGGTGCCGACGGCATCTTGAAGGCGCGGGCGCACGCGTATGGCGGATGCATTATCCAGGACATGGGCTACTACCCGTTGGGCAGCCACTTATTCAGCGACCTGGTTCATTACGTGCGCAGCGGAGATTTCGTTGAGGTCCTCATTTCAGAGGCGCAGGACGTGAATGAATATGCCTTTGCGCTAGGCGCGCTGGCGCACTATGCGGCGGATAATACGGGCCATCCGCTGGCGACGAATCTATCGGTGCCGCTGCTGTATCCCAAACAGCGGGCCAAATTCGGTAACGTGATGACCTACGCGCAGTATCCAGCGGGCCACTTGCAGACGGAGTTCGCCTTCGACGTGCTCCAAGTAGCGCGCGGCCTGTACACTCCGGAGGCGTACCATTCCTTCATCGGATTCGAAGTTGCGAAGCCGCTGTTGGAGCGGGCGTTCCTGAAGACGTACGGCTTCGAACTTAAAGATGCATTCACCAATCTCGATCTTGCGATCGGCACCTACCGGTTTACCATCGCCTCAGTCGTCCCGCAGATGACCAAAGTAGCGTTGGCGACTCGCGAGAAACAGATCAAGGAGAACATGCCTCAGTTCGACCGCAAAAAGTTCGCATTCTCCCTGGCAAAGAAGCAGTACGACAAGGAGTTCGGCTCCACCTACCGGAAGCCGGGCTGGTTTGCACGCTTTCTATCCTGGGTGTTTCGCGTAGTTCCGAAAGTGGGGCCGTTCAAGGCTCTAGCCTTCCACTCGCCCACGCCGCAGGTGGAGAAGCTCTTCATCGAGAGTTTCGACAAGACGGTGAAAATCTACTCGGAGCTGCTGGCGGGGGCAAGTACCGGTAAACTGCAACTGAAAAACACCAACTTCGACACAGGCGGACCAGTAGTGCCAGGCAATTATGAGCTTGCCGACAACGCCTATGCCGAACTAGCTCGGAAGCTGGCTTCACAGAAGGACGGGCCCGGAAACGCCGAGATGCTTGCCAACATTCTGGAATTCTACCGCGACATGAGCAGACCGTTTGCCACCAAGAAGCACGAAAAGGAATGGCGAAATACAGTCAGCGCGCTTGAGAAGCTGAAGGCCGCTCCTCGCGGATCAGCGATTTCGAACCGTCCAGATCCTCGATCTCTAACCGCAGTCCCTTCCGTTGCTGCAGCGCAGTATCGGTAATAGGAATCCCAACCGCGATCATACGGTCAAGCGTCTGGCCCGGCTCGATTTTATCCTTGATTCGCAGTGTGTCGTGGAACTTCTTGCCAAGCACTGGATAGTAGTCGAACAGGCGCTTGGCATCCATTTCCGAAAAGATATTCGTCTCTAGCGGATTTCCATCCTTGTCCTCGATGAAAACCTCGACGTTGCGCACAACGAACTGATTGGTGGAAGGATTAGTGGCCCGAAAATCGATTACCGCCATGGTGTTTTTGGAGTCGACCATCTGGCTCCGCACCTTCAACACCGAGCCGGTAAGCTCTAGGTGATTATGGCGGGTCAGATAGAGGATCCCGCCGGCTAGACCGCCCACTACAAGGATCGCGATCAGAGCCGCGGTGAGGGTCTGGCGATTCAATTTAAGACTCCACAATGCGAAGAATTTCGCGCATCGCCCGGTGAGATTTTTCTATTACCGTACCGTCGAAGTAGTGAGTCTCCAACCCGATCTTGCCGGGATACCCATCTTTTTCGAGCGCCCGCACAATGGCGGGCCAATCCAGCTTCAGCTTCTCGTCCAGAAGGCCGTGGCCCTTCACCTGCACATTGAGAATTCTCTTCTTCGGCAGCAGTTGATAACCATCCGGAAACGGGATCTCTTTGAGACTCAAGCCGTTCTGCGGGTCCCAATTGAGACCGACCTTCTCCGGCAGCAGCTTCATGAAAGCGGCCAGTTCGGCACTGGTCCCCACGTTGCAGGAGCCTTCGTTCTCCACCACCAGGCGAATTTTTTCCTTGCCGGCAATTTCGGCCATTTCGCCGATCACGTCGGCGATTCGCTGCGAAAGCTTCTCGGGTTCGGCCACACGCAAGAACGTAAAGACTCGCATTTTGTCGACGCCCAGAATATGGGCGGCGCGGATGCCTTGCTTGAGATCTTCCATGTGGGAGTCATATTGCGCCTGTTCCCTGGCGATGCGCTTCTCACGAACGGCCGGCTCCTCGCCCTTTCGACGGACAACTTCGGTGCCGGGAAATCCGAATTTCAAATATCCAGTGTTAAAAAATGAGATTCTAATACCGTTGTCTTTGAATTCCCTGGCCGCTTGTTTCACCTGCTCCTCGGGAATCGACGAGTAATGGGTCTTTGCGCCGGGCACGCCCCGCAGCTCCAACCACTGGAGGCCATACTGCTTTGCAAACGCGATCGCCTCTTCGGGACTTTTCGCGATCTCATCCGAGATGGCGCTGATACGCGATTTGCCAATGTGATTGGAGGCCGCCAGAAGCGGGGTGACGGCAGCGGCGGCTAAGAATTCTCGTCTGAGCATGACGAGTGTATTATACGGGGTCCATGCCCTGACCGGAACAATATCCGTTTCCTAAAAGACGTGTCCTAATCCCACCCTATCGAGCGTCTACCCAGAATGGGAGATGAGATGAGCAAGATACGGTATGCAGTCATGGGAATCGGCCATATCGCACAGGCTGCGGTGCTGCCGGCCTTCGAGCACGCGGAGAACTCGAAGCTCGGCGCGCTAATTTCCGGCGACCCAGTCAAGATGAAAGAATTGGGGGAAAAGTATCAGGTTCCCGCATTCCCTTATGAGCGTTATGAAGAGGCACTGTCGCTGGTGGACGCGGTCTACATTGCGACGCCGAACTCATTGCACCTGGAGCACACCACCCTGGCCGCCGTGGCTGGAAAACACGTACTTTGCGAGAAACCGATGGCGGTCACCGCCGAGGATTGCGCCGGCATGATCCGCGTTTGCGAAGAGCACGACGTTAAGTTGATGATCGCCTACCGTCTCCACTTTGAGGAGGCGAATCTGTCCGCGATCGATACCGTCAAATCCGGCCAGATCGGGCAGATTCGCGCGTTTCACTCGGTCTTTGGTTTTCAGGTGAAGCCCGGCAATGTTCGCGTGCAGGCGGCTAAGGGCGGCGGGCCCGTGTACGACATTGGCGTCTATTGCATCAACGCGGCGCGATATCTGTTTCAGGACGAGCCGATTGAGGTTTCGGCCTTCAGCGCGAAAATCAGCGACGGCCGGTTCTCCGAAGTCGATGAGATGACCAGCGCGCTGCTGCGCTTCCCCAAGGATCGCCTGGCGAGCTTTACCTGCAGTTTCGGCTCGGCGAATATCGGCTACTATACGATCCTGGGCACAGAGGGCAGTCTCCGCGTGGACCCGGCCTACGAGTACAAAGGAGAGCTGAAGCATTACCTGACGATTGGGGACAAGACAGAAGAAAAAACATTTCCGGAAAGGGACCAGTTTGCCGCCGAAATCGTCTACTTTTCCGAGTGCATCCTCCACAACCGCACCCCCGAGCCCAATGGCGCCGAGGGCATGGCGGATGTGGAAATCGTCGAGGCGATCAACCGCTCAGCGGCGACGGGCCAGCCGGTGCGATTGAAATCGTTTGTCAGCAATGCGCAGCGGCCATCGCTGGAACAGGAACTGCACCGTCCACCGGCGAAGGAGCCTGAGGTTGTGCACGCCGAGGCTCCCACGCAGAGTTGAAGATTCAGATCTCGCGCTGTACAAATGAGAGAAACTCGTGCGCGCTCTCGGGAGCTTTGGCGGGAGACAACTCGTGACCCGCCCCTGCGAGCGCGTACAGGCGGTTGCGCGCGGCCAGCAGCTTCAGCGCTGTCTCCATCTCAGCAATGGACCCGAACGAGTCCCGGGATCCGTGCACAAAAAAGGCCGGCACGCGGAGTTCCTGAAAATGCGCGGTACGAAGCCCGGTAGGTTTGCGCGGCGGATGCAGAGGATACGAAAGCAGCAGCAAGCCTTCTACCAGATAGGGATGGGAGGCCAGCAGCATGGACAGCTGGCGGCCGCCGTAGGAATGGCCACCGGCGAACAGACGGCCGCTCACCGATTGCCGGAAATCGGTGAGGGCTTGAAGCAGACCTTCGCGGTCCCGTTCGGCCGATCCGCGCGGGGGAGGACCGGTCGGCCGCTCCTGCCGGTACGGAAGATTGAATCGCTGGACTACTAAGCCCGCTGCGGTGAAGGCCGCATCGAAGGCTAGCAACAAAGGTGAGTCGGCATTTGAGCCCGCTCCGTGGGTCAACAGTATGCCGTCCGCCATTATTGTAAGAGGTCGGCGAGTTTGCTCTCGAGGTTGGCGACCCGCTCGCGCAGGGCACTCACTTCGGCCTCGAGTACCGAGATTCGATCGGGCGAGGTGGCGCGCGGTATTTCTGCCGGAGCCGTATACTCAGGCTCACCGGAGAGCAGATGGGCGAAGCGCGGTTCCTTCGTACCGGGCTGCCGGGGCAATTCCACCGCCAGCGGTTCGGGTTCGCGCTGCATCAGGCTTCGAATGCAAATCTCCACCTCGTCGATGTCCTCAAAGCGGTGCATGCGTTCGGCCCGGTTGCGCAGCTCGCCTAATGTCTGCGGACCCCTCAGGAGCAGCTCACAGAGTAAGGCGGTTTCACGCCGGCCCAGGTTCATTGTTTCCGGCAACCGGTGCGAATACTTCGCCACGCGGCTGCCCGAACCGGCCGAGAGGACGGCCAACAGGCGTTTGGCCTTCAATCCTTCGAGTGCGCACAGAACCACTTCGTCGTCGTATGCAACTACGGGATCGCGATTCGACTTTTGATTGCAGGCATTCACCAGCGCGTTCAAGGTCAACGGATAATACTCGGGTGTTGTGATCTCTTTCTCCACCAGAGCGCCCAACACCCGCGCCTCCGCGGAATCGAGGAAAAGTGACATCGACCGGCGGTGCGCTACCTGCTTTGTTTAACGCAGAACCGATCGAAGGCTCCCGCGAGTACGGTGGCGATCTCGGGCGCCTGCCGGCCTTCAATTTCGTGCCGGTGCATCATAAAAACCGGCTTCCCATCCCGAAAGAGGATGACCGATGGTGACGATGGAGGTAGTGGTGCGGCGAGTTCGCGAACACGAGCGACTGCCTCGACATCACCGCCGGCGAACACTGTGACGACCTTTTCCGGAACGGTAGCGTGCTGCATCGCCATGCCGACACCTGGCCGGGCCTTACCGGCAGCACAGCCGCACACGGAATTCACTACCATCATTACCGTGCCGCTCTGCGGTCCAAGCACGCGGTCGACATCCTCTGGCGAGCGTGTCTCCTCCACGCCGTAACGCGTCAAATCCTGCCGCATGGACGTCAGCAACTGTTCTGGATATGGCAATGTAAACTCCTTTGTGGTGAACTTCTATTGTCGCATCTGCCCAGGAACGCTCTTGCGCGTCCACCACAGGATTACCCCCGAGACAAAGAGAACGCCGGGCGCGACGCCGGCGGCACACCAGATCAGTTTCAATGGAAGGCCACCGAAGTCACCGAAATGGAGCGGCGGAAAATTGTCGAGGACCCGTCTCGCCGGCGCCAAATCCCCATGCCTCTGAACTCCGAGAATAGTGGCATCCAGATCCATGTAGACAAAATTGCTCCCGACTTTTTGCAGATCGCCCGGAAGCTTGATGCGGACGGCTACAGGATCGCCCGGCTTGTACGGAAATACCAGGGACGTCGGCTTTCCGCCCGGAAGTTCGCGATTCGCGGCTTGCAAATAGTCTTCTATAGCGGCTTTTCCAGCCTGCAGGTGTGCCCTGGGAGGGGGCACGGAGACGGGCTTCGCCAAGGGGAAACAAAATATCAGACCCGTAGTCGCAATTAGCACGAGAAGAGTCGCGGACCAGAAGCCGAGCGCGTTGTGCAGGACGAAGTTTGTGCTTTTCCAGTTTCCCGTCAGACGAAAACTCCATTTCCGCCCGGGCCACCAGAGATACAGGCCGGTCATGCACATTACATCCAACAATACGGCGAAGGCGCCGTTTATCTTTAGCCCGGTTTTGCCTGCCAGCAGGTTGTGGTGGAGATCAGAAATCCAGTCGAGTGAAGTACGCTTGGCAATCCCGCCCCGCTTGCCAAGTATGGCGCCCCGGAACGGATCCACAAAAACACTGAAAAATGTTTTAGGTTCCGCGCTGCGCATCAGAAAGGAGACGCTCCCGTTCGGTTTGGCGGCAAAGAGAATACCTGTAGTCTGTGCCGAGGGATAGGCGCGCTGCACGGCTTGTGCGAGCACGTCCATTGAAAGGCGTTGGGGACCGGGTTCGACAAATTTCAGCGCGGCATTGGCGCGGTCCTTCATTTCCGGAGCGAACACAAGGATGCTGCCCGAGACGCCAATTATCATCACGACGGCGCCGATGAATAGCCCAATATAAAGGTGGGCCAAAAAAACGATTCTGCGAAAGCGCGCGGTCCCGATCAATCGCCCAACAGCTTTCCGTAGGGTTGCAGGTGCTCCACGTTGTCGCATACGGCTTTGATTCCGGCTGTGATCGGGATGGCGAGAACAAGTCCCAGTGCGCCCCAGATCGTGCCCCAGAACATCAACGCGACCGTAACCGAGAGGGGATTCAGGTGCACACGAGCGCCGACCATCTGCGGGTATAAGAGATTGAGCGCGACAAGATGGAAAAAGCCGACCGTCGCCGCCAGCGCCAGATAGGGTGACACCGTCGCGTAGGTGGTCAAGGCAGCCAGTAGAGGGGGGATGACCGCTAGCGGCAGCCCCACGTAGGGAACCAGACTGAGAAAGCCGCTGACGATGCCCACCAGCATCCAGTAAGGCAAATGCCACGACCAGAAACAGATACAACTGGCAACAGACAGAAGAATGCCGAGGAGGAAATTGCCTACCACGTAAGCGCGCGCCATGTCCGCAATGCTCTCCCAACTTTTTCCTGCTATGGTGCGTTCTCCGCTTTGAAATATGGCGAGAAAACTCTTCCGGATGTGATCACGCCAGCTCAACATGAAGTAAACCAGAAAAGGCACAAACGAAATCATCAGGAGCACGTTATAAAACGAGGTCACGTACCCGTAGATATACACAAACAAAGAGGGCCGGTCCTGCCTGATCCTGACTTCCTGAATAGTTGGCGCCGGCACAGGCTCGTTGGCGCGCTTGCGGCGCTTCGGCTCATTCTGTTGCGCTTGGGCAATTCTCTCTTTGTCCTGGTAGCGCTTGGGAATCAGCAGCTTGTATGCATTCTGCTCCAGTTGATCCAGCCGCTCCGCCACAATGTCCACCAGTTCGTTGGCGCGTTGGCTAAAAGTGGGTAATTCGTCGGCCAGGCTGGAAATCTGGGTATAGACGCCGAGGCCCAAAAGATACAGAAAAGAGAGCGCCATCGCACACACCAGGAAGCTGGCAACGCCGCGGGGAATGCGCAGCCGCATGAAGAATTGGACAAACGGATCCAGGATAAAAGCGATCAGAATGGAGATCACCAGCGTGATGCAGAACGCTCGGCCGTAGTACAGCAGTGCAATCACGCAGGCAAGCGCCACCAGAAACAGGCCGGTAGTGTGAATGCGCTGGGACGGCGCGATAGGCGTCAGGAGTGCCACTCAAAAAGCTCCGGATGGAAGCTTACGATCAATGTAGCATGCCGGCTAACTTACGGATTTAGACAGCTTGTCACATACTGGAGAAGTGGAACCACGGGCAGGCCGCGTGCTGGCTATGGATCTGGGAAAGCGCCGGATCGGGCTGGCAATCAGCGACGAACTGGGCATGACCGCACAAGGCCTCGAAACCTTGCACAGGACGAATATGCGCGAGGATCTCGGCTACCTGCAAACCTTAATCAGGGATCGTAATGTAGAGTTGATCCTGATGGGAAATCCGTTGCATATGAGCGGCCGGGAAGGCCGGCAGGCGGAGTACACCCGCGACTTCGCGGCGAAGCTGGGCGAACGCACCGGGCTGCCGATCCAGTTCTGGGATGAACGCCTCACCACCGTGGCGGCCCAGCGAGTCTTGCGCGACAGCGGCATCAGCATTGAAAAACGCGCCCAAGCCGTCGACCGCCTCTCGGCGGTAATTCTCCTGGAAAGCTATCTGGATTCACGCGAATATGCGGAAACGGATGTTACAGAATAAATGCGGAGACTATTTCTTCTATTCTTCTTTCTCCTGGTAGTGGGCGCCGGAGCCGCTGTGTACCTCCTCACCGCTCCGTATCGCGGTTTCAGCAAAGAGGTGTTTGTCGATATCCCGTCCGGGACCTCGACCCCCGGCATCGCTCGCATTCTCCGGGATTCGGGCGTGATCCGCTGGGACTGGCAATTCCTGCTGGCGCGAATTATCGGCTCGAAGGCGACTCTGCAGGCCGGCGAATACCGCTTCTCGGAACCCGCTTCCGTTTGGACCGTCTACAGCCGCATCGCCCAGGGTGACATTTTCTTCTACGAACTACGGGTGCCCGAAGGGAGCAACCAGTTCGATATCGCGGCGGCGGTGGAAGCGCTCGGATTGATGAAGGCGCAGGAGTTTCTGGCGAACGCCAGCCAGCCCGCGCTGGTGAAGGATCTGGATCCCGCCGCGCCCAGTCTCGAGGGGTATCTTTTTCCGGCTACCTACCGGGTTACCCGGCACACCACGGCACAACAGATCTGCCGGGAAATGACGGACAAATTCCGGCGGACATGGAAAGAGATCGGCAACCCGGAGGCCAAAGTGCATTCCGTGGTGACGCTGGCTTCGCTCATCGAGAAAGAGACCGCAATGGCTTCCGAAAGGCCCGCAGTAGCCTCGGTCTTCACGAACCGCCTACGGATCGGCATGACGCTGGATTGCGATCCGACTACGATCTATGCGGCGATGCTGGAGTCCCGCTACAAGGGGAAAATCCACCGCTCGGATCTGGATAGCACCAATCTCTATAACACCTACAAACACGCGGGGCTGCCGCCTGGACCAATTGCGAATCCGGGAGAGGCGTCCCTCCGCGCGGCGCTCGCCCCGGCGGAAACCGATTATCTATATTTCGTCGCCAAGCCTGGAGGAGGCAGCCACCAGTTCTCCTCGAATATTACGGACCACAACCTCGCTGTCCAGGCATACCGTCGTGGCCAGGCGAAGTGATTCTAAAAAAGCCCGATTAGCGGAATGGCTGGCCCGCGAGCAGCCCGCTCTCATTGACCTGCCGCGGTGGGAGCAGTTGCGGGCGGAACTGGCGCCGGTTTCAGAGAAGTATCTGCTCGGGATTCTGAGAGAGAGCGGCACACGCCTCGCTCCCTTGATCGAGGGCGTCCGGCAGGATTCTTTCGACCATCTGGAACGAACTTTGCTCGCGCTGGCGGGAGAGTACCGGAGCGGCGACCCAACTACCTGCCGGCGGGCAAGGAACGCAGTGATTCAAGCCAGGACACACGCCGGCTGGGCCGTGAGGCGGGACCCGCGCAGGCTGGCGGAAAAAGGCGAAATGGCGTTGTGGATGCTGACCTGGTTAGAGAATCCGGAGCTGTTTCATGCCTGGCTGCGCCTTCGCAAACGAGCTACTGAAACTCTATCGTCTCCACCTTGATGACATCTTCATCCAGCGATCCGGTGACCTTGGCCTTGATGTCCTTCTCCTTGCTGGTAGTCTTCAGTGCCGCGAGAGCCTTGGCGTTTCCAGTCTCGTCGAACTTCACGAATTTACCGTCGGAAAGCACCAAACCATAGCCTCCTTTTGCGCAACTGACTGCGCATTTGGCCGTATGGTTCGCAAGATCCTTGTTTTTGCACATTACATCGACGACGGTTCCCGTCCAACTGGAACTCGCCGCCATGACTACAATCGAGAACCCAAAAGCGGCACTTACAACGGATAGAGCGCGTTTCACAGAAAACCTCCCGAACAAATGAAATCTGTCTGAACTGCAACCATAATACTGCTAAAGTGGCCGCAGCGCCCAAATCGCTCCGTGGCGAGATTAAAGGAGGAGTCGATGAATATCAGCATCCTCGGCACCGGGTATGTCGGACTTACGACTGGCGTGTGCCTTGCCTATCTCGGACATGAAGTCACGTGTCACGATCTGGATGAGAACAAGATCAATGCACTCCGGCGCGGAATCATCCCCATTCATGAACCCGGCCTGGGCGAACTGCTTTCCCTTGCGCGCCACAGCATTCGCTTTACGACAGAACCAGCCGAAGGCCTCCCCCATGCAGAGGTCATTTTTATCGCGGTTGGAACGCCCAGCCTGGCCGATGGGAATCCGGATCTCCAGTATGTGGGAGCCGCGGGGAAAACGATAGGCAAGTACCTGGGCGAGCGCTTCACGGTGATTGTGAACAAGTCCACAGTGCCCATTGGCTGCGCGCACTGGGTGGAAACGGTCGTCCGCGATTCCTACCAGGAGAGCC
Organism: Bryobacteraceae bacterium; assembly: GCA_035526665.1. Classification (GTDB taxonomy): domain Bacteria; phylum Acidobacteriota; class Terriglobia; order Bryobacterales; family Bryobacteraceae; genus DATLBY01. The sequence goes on along the minus strand of DATLBY010000314.1, from coordinate 13,658 downwards.
ATGGCTGCCCGCCCAAGGATAACTTCGCGGTGGCATCGAATCCGGAATTTCTTCGTGAGGGTTCCGCCATTCATGACACGCTGTACCCGGATCGGGTGGTTCTTGGCTCGGATGACGCAAGAGCCCTGGGAGTGCTGCACGACTTGTATCAGCCGGTGATCGAGCAGAGCTTTCCCGCTCCGAACTTTCTCCCGCGGCCCGAGGGGATCAGCGCCGTGCCTGCCGTGACCGCGAACCTCACGTCCTCCGAGATGACCAAGTATGCGGCCAATGCCTTCCTGGCAATGAAAATCAGCTACGCCAACGAATTGGCCCAACTCAGTGAGCGGGTGGGCGCCGATATTTCCCAGGTGGTGCGGGGCATGGGATTGGACAGCCGGATTGGCCATCGCTTTCTGCAGGCTGGGCTGGGATGGGGCGGGTCGTGTTTCGGGAAGGACACCGCTGCGCTGGTTACAACGGCCCGCGAGTATGGCATTGAGATGCGCCTGGTGCAATCGGCACGCGACGTCAACTACGGGCAACGCCAATGGGTGATTGAAAAGCTGCTTCGGGAGCTCAAGATCCTGAAGGGCAAGACTATCGGTCTTCTAGGTCTGGCATTCAAGCCGAATACCGACGATTTGCGGGATGCTCCGGCGCTCGATATCGCGGCTCGCCTGATTGAGCGCGGAGCCAAAGTGCGAGCTCACGATCCGGTGGCTCTCGACCGGGCGCGGCGCGAGTACGGCGGGTCGGGTATCCAATTCTGCAATGCGGCGGAAGACGTGGCAGCCGATGCCCATGCACTGATTCTGGTGACCGAGTGGCCGCAATATCAGTCGCTATGTTGGAACGACCTCGCGTCGAGAATGCGTGTCCGGCTGATTGTCGATGGCCGCAACTGCCTGGATCGGGAAAAGGTGGAGCAGGCAGGATTCCGATACCTGGGCATGGGGAGCTAAACCTGCGAGTCCTGATGACCGGGCCAGGCGGTTCCGAGGCCCGGCACATTTTTACTTGCCACAACTCGCGGCGGTGATTATACTTCTAGTTTTGGTGCGGTGTTGTGAGAAACATGCAAATTTGGGGCAGAGACGACTTCGATCCGCTGGCGTCGCAACGGGAAGCCGCTATGTTTTATGGCCTGTTCCTCCGCGGCCACTCCGTGGATGCTCTGCGGCGCGACATCGACATACCTAAACCACTGATTCAAAAGTGGATGAAAGCTCCTCGTTACGAAACGGCCTTCCGCGACAATTTGAAGCGTGTGTACACCTATCGCAAACAGGTTCTAGCGATCTTCGATGAACTGGTTCACAGTGAGAAGAGCCGCGCTCGCCTGCAATAGCCTGATCGGTCCCCCGAAAAAATGCCCATGAAACTTCCGCTGTATCAGGTGGATGCCTTTACCAGCAAGCTCTTTCACGGCAATCCCGCCGCCGTGTGCCCCCTCGAAAGCTGGCTGGATGAAGAGCTTATGCAGTCGATCGCGGCCGAGAACAATCTCTCCGAGACGGCCTTTCTCGTTCCGGACGGCGACCGGTTTCAGCTGCGCTGGTTCACGCCAAAAGCCGAAGTGGATCTCTGCGGCCATGCAACGCTGGCGTCGGCATTCGTGCTGATGACGCAAATCGATCCGGCGCGCAACCAAGTGGTTTTCGACACAAAAAGCGGCGAACTGGAGGTGAGGCGGAACAACGATCTGTATACGCTGGATTTCCCTTCCCGGCCGCCGGCGCCTTGTATCGCCCCCCCTACGCTCGCAGATGCGCTCGGCGCTTCCCCGCAAGAGGTTTGGGCAGCCAAAGTTTATATGGCGGTCTTCGAGTCGGCCCAGGAAGTCATAGCGCTCGAGCCCGACATGAAGCTGCTGGCCGAACTGGATAAATACGCCGTGATCGCCACCGGCCCCGGTGAGGACTGTGATTTCGTGTCCAGGTTCTTCGCGCCCCAGGTCGGGGTACCGGAAGATCCGGTCACCGGCTCCGCGCATTGCACGCTCATTCCGTACTGGTCCGATTGTTTAGGCAAACAGCAACTAATCGCTCAACAAGTGTCCGAACGGGGCGGCGAGTTGTATTGCGACGATCTGGGTGACCGCGTCACCATGTCCGGCCGCGCTGTTTTGTACTCTACCGGAACCATTCATCTATAACTAATTACCGGATCAGGTAAGGAAGCAGTCCGGAAATTGCCGGGAGTGTGAAGAGACTGCTATCGAGCCGGTCCAGCCAGCCTCCGTGACCCGGCAGGAAGGCGCCGCTGTCTTTCACGCCTGCTCCGCGCTTCATGGCCGACTCAGCTAAATCGCCCAGCTGGCCCGCGATATTTGCGACCACTGACAGCGCGAGCATCGGCAGCACAGGAATCGCAATCGAGGCGAGACGCCGGAACACAAGCCCGAAGGCGACAGCGGCCAGAAGCGAGGCGGCGGCGCCTTCCCACGATTTCGCGGGGCTCACGCGCGGCGCCAAGCGGTGCCGCCCAATGGCTTTGCCGACATAGAAGGCGGCCACATCGCCCACCCAGTTAATGGCTAGCGCGAAGAGAATCCAGTGCGGGCTGATGGCTCTCAGATCTACCGCGCAGCGCCATGCACCAAATATGTAGATTACGCCCAGAACGCTGCAGGCCGCCGTAGGAAGGAAACTTGCGAGAGTTCGAACCGCCATCGCGCCCGCCAGAAGCAGCAGCGCCACTACCCGAATCTCACTGGGGAAGAAGAACATCGCGAGCCCGGCAGCATAACCAAGGGGTCCGGGGCTTTCATAACCGTGGGCAACCGTTAGCCCGGCAAATTCCCGATAGCACAGTAGAGCGATAGTAATCGCAATGGCGACGAACACCGGCTGCGGAGCCCAGTAGATCGCCAGCAGAGCAAATGGCACAAGGACAAGCGCGGTAAGAACGCGCTTCATCGAGCAGGAACGCCGACAGGTTCAGCTATTTCATCGACAGGGGCCGACTTATCTTGGGATTTCACGCCGCCGAATCGCCGGTCGCGTTTTTGATAATCGAGTACAGCCTGCAGCAGATCGGATCGCTTAAAGTCGGGCCACAGCGTTTCCGTCACATACAGCTCGGAATAAGCGATCTGCCAAAGCAGAAAGTTGCTGAGGCGCATCTCACCGGATGTGCGAATCAGCAGGTCCGGATCAGGCACGCCGGCAGTGTACAGACGGGAGGAGATAGAACGTTCATCTACCTGGAGAGAGCCCATGGTATCGGCCTGGCGAGCCTCTTCAATCAACGCATTGACCGCATCCACCAACTCGGCGCGCCCGCCATAGTTGATGGCAAGATTCACCTGCAGGCCCGTGTTTCGCGATGTAGCCCCGGCTACTGCCTGCAGCTCCGCGCGTACCTGACCAGGTAAAGCTCCGATGCGGCCGATCGCGTTGAGCCGGATATTGTTTTCCATCAGCTCTGGAAGCTCGCGCCGTAAGTAGAAGCGGAGCAATCGCCAGAGCGTCTCTACTTCGTGCCGCGGCCGCTTCCAATTTTCCACGGAGAAGGCATATAGCGTGAGAGCTTTGATTCCGAGGCGCGCGCAGGTTTCTACCGTGGTCCGAACCGGATCGATACCGGCCTTGTGGCCGGCGACTCGCGGCATGTTGCGGCGATTGGCCCAGCGGCCGTTGCCGTCCATGATGATGGCAATGTGAACAGGCAACCGTTCGGGGTCGATCGATTGAGCCAGAAGCCAATCCCCTTCCCCTGGTTTCAGCGAGTCGTACAGTGCCTTCATGGACGTAACTCCCCTATAGTACAACGCGTAACGCCGCCGGTGCCAGTTTCAAAGAGTACTTTACAGTTGTCGGGAGCCGCTCAAAATCGACCGGAGAACGCCACCAGGAGCGCCGCAAATCCAAGAAAGCTTCCAAACGGCAGCTCATACGTCGCGGAGTCCTTCCTGGTGATGGCAATAAAAACGATTCCTATAACGCTTCCCAGAAGGGACCCGGCAATCAACGTCAGCAACGCCCCGGACAGACCCAGGAAGGCGCCGATGGCTGCAACCATTTTGACATCTCCGAGTCCGAGTCCCTCCCGCTTGCGAACGGCGTGATACAGGGCGCCCGCGGCCCACAAGGTGAGACTTGGCGCGAGCGCTCCCAGCACCGCTTCCGCCACCGAGAGAACCTGAGGCTGCCAGGTGCTGGGCAGCAGCAAATGCGCCAGCGATTCGGGCAGAAACACCCACAGGGCGAGCACGATGCCCACAACTGTGCCGCCCAACGTAAACTCATCAGGCAGGATGCGCTCTTCAAAGTCCGTGAAAACCAGGGCGACCTGAATCGCGGCGAAGACACACATCTTCCATCCCAGCGGCGTCGGGCCAAATCGCTGAATTGCAAAAAAAAACAGCAGGGCCGTTAGTAATTCGACCGCCGGGTATCTGGCGGAAATGCGCGTCCGGCAATACCGGCAGCGGCCGCGCAGCAGAAGCCAGCTAAAGACCGGCACATTGTCTGTAGCGGCAATCTGCCGTTCGCAACCAGGGCAGAAGGATCGTGGGGACACCACCGAGAGATCCCGCGGCAACCGGTAGATGCAGACATTGAGGAAACTTCCAATCAGCAAGCCAAAAGTACCGGCGAATACAGCCTCCGTCACGCGAGGACTCGCTCATAGACGCGGCGGGTGCCTGCAGCCATTGCCGCCGTGGAAAAAAGCGTGGCATGTTCCCGGGCGCGGCAGCACATAGAGGAGCGGCCCTCGAGCGCCTGCTGGATTGCCGCCGCTATCGAATGCGGGTCGTTTTCGGTTAGGAGCCCGGTCTCGCCATGTTTTACGATCTCTGGAAGACCACCGACGCGGCTTGCCACCACCGGAACTCCCGCGGCCATTGCCATCAGCGCGGCAGAGCCGAGCCCCTCGGAATGAGTGATGTAGACAAAGATGGCTGCGCGTGGCAGGTCCATCTGCAAATTTTTGGTGAAGAGGATGTCCACCCCCGCGAGCGACGCTGCCTCCCGCAGCAGCGCCGAGCCTTTCATTGGATCACCAGTGTCGAGGGCAACTACCTCGGTGCCGCCGGTTACCGGATCCGGGGTGTTAACACCGTCATGCACGACGGAGATTCGAGCCGCATCGATCTCACCCTGGATCAATGTTTGCTTGACGTACTCGGAAACCGCAATGTAATGCGCTGCGCGGGCATACTTCCAGCGGGAAAGAAACGATTGACCGATCGGGAAAGCGACCCGTCGCGAAACTACCATCGGCGTCGAGGGCATGGAGGCGGCCCAGGTGTGGGCGCGGGCGTCGTGCACATGCGTGATGTCCGCCTTACGGGTGGAGCGAGCCAGGGAAGTGACGTTCAACGCCTGGACGTCCATTCCACGCTCGCGCGCGGCTTCCATCAAAGGTCCGTTTTCAGGACAGAGCAGCCTTGCTTGGGTGCCCTGCTCCTGCATCAGATACAGCACCTGCCATTGGCCGCCGCGCATCGATTTTCCTGAATCTACATGGAGTACCCGCATGATCACCTCTGTGAGCTCATGTTGCGAGCTTTGGCATATTTCAGAAAGTTATACAGGGCCGCCATTTGTGCGATGGTCAAGCCTTCCACTCCATCCAGGAATCCGCACTGGAAAATATAAGTCCGCCAGAACGTCCAGAAAGGGTCTAGCAGAAGGTGAGACATGCCCACCTTTTTTCCCTGCGAGACAAATTGCTCAGCAGCTAAAGTGGTATACCGGTCCATCGTCTTCAGATGCTCTGACAAGGAGCTGCATGTGAAATGCAGCAGATCTGATTGCAGGTGCCCGATGCGCCCGTGCGGGACATGCAGGCTCTCGTGGACGAACTCGCCTACCCATTGCGCCTTCCCCCGGTGGTAAAAACGGATCTTCCTGTCCGGATACCAGCCAGAGTGCAAAATCCATTTTCCCAAATACTGAGCCAGGCGTGGCATGGTGTACGCGTCATATTTTGGGCCGTTTTTTTTGATCTGCCAGATCTCGCCTTCGAGCGCCTCACTGAGCGCTTCATCCGCGTCCAGTGACAGAATCCAATCATGTGAGGCCTGCTCGGCTGCGAAATTCTTCTGCCGTGCGTAGCCCCCCCAAGGACTTTCAATCACCTTCGCACCAAGATTACCGGCGATTTCGGATGTCCGGTCCGAAGATCCGCTGTCCACCACAATGATCTCGTCGCAGCAGCGGAGGCTCTCCATCGCGCGTGCGATGTTCCGCTCCTCGTTGTAGGTGATGATGGTGGCCGAGATCTTCATGGGTGCTGACGTCACTGAATCGGAGCCAGACTGAAGGAAAGAAAAAATATGATCACCGCCAAAACTCCAAGTTGTCTCCGGCCGGCGCTCATTGGCTCGGCATCATAGATGCGCGGATGCTTTCTGCCGAATAGAAACAGCAGCGCCGCCCAAAAAAACCAGCTTGTCCAGTAGAGCCAGCCCAGCGGCAGTAGTATTGCAATGAACACCAGAGTTAGCACGCGGTGGCGCTCGCCTGCGAACGAATACAAAATATGCCCTCCATCCAACTGTCCGATCGGCAGCAGGTTCAGAGCAGTAGCCAGGACACCTACCCAGGCTGCGCGCGCCATCGGGTGAAGATAAATATCGGATGCTGCCACTCCGGGAAAAATCATCCACTCGAGGATGCGGAGTATACCGGGCGTGCTGAACGTGAGTTCGCCGCGCTCGGCGATGCCGGGCAGAATCTTCGAATACGCCAGGCCGATAGCGAGCGCCGGAATCAGCACGGCAAAACCCGCCACCGGGCCGGCGACGCCTACATCGAACAGCTGCCGCCGCGTCCAGATCGCGGACCGGATCCGGATAAAGGCGCCCAGAGTCCCGATCAAGGTTGGAGCGGGCAGAAAGTAAGGGAGACTGGCGTCGATTCCATAGTACAAACAGGTCAGGTAATGCCCCATCTCATGGGCCAGCAGGATAAGCAACAGCGTCAAGGAGAAGGGCAAGCCGTGGACCAGCGAAGCGGGATCGACAATGATTTGGATGGCGCCCAATAAGTCGTCTTCGAGAATTGCGGGGCGATTCGCTACGAAGTTGGCCTGCAGCCGGGAGCCAACGGCGCTGGTAGTCAGCAGCGTTAAAAACAGAAGCAGCGCATGCAGCCAATACCGCTCGCGGCGGGCATGGGGAGACCACAGATCGGTGGTTGCGGGTGACACGACAGGCGGTCACTGGACGAACTACTGAAGAGTTTGCAGTTCCTTACCAGGCTTGAATCGCACCGCTTTGCCGGGTGGAATTGCCACCTCGGCGCCGGTGCGGGGGTTTCGACCGATGCCGGTCTTACGGGGCCGCACGTTGAAGATTCCAAAGCCGCGCAATTCAATTCTCTCGCCTTGGCCCAACGCGCGCTTCATGCTCTCGAAAACCGTTTCCACGGCCATCTCGGCCTTAGTCTTCGTAATACCCGTTTTGTTCACGACCTCATTAATGATATCGAGTTTGATCAAAACACCCTCCGTGAATGAGCATCAGATTGGCCCACGTTCGCCAAGACCAGCAAACCTCATGATAAGATTAGGCTTAAACCGTTGTCAAGGTCTACTCCGATGGAATTGTCCATTGTTGATCAGGATACGTTTCGGCGCGCATGCTCGCGCTTTGCTACTGGAATCGCCGTGGCTACCGTCACCGGGCCTCAGGGCGAGCCCTACGGATTGACAGTAAACTCCTTCACTTCCGTGTCTTGCTGCCCTCCCATGATCCTAATCTGCGTGGATTATAGATGCAGTATCCTGGCTCATTTCAGAAGCAGTTCGTTTTTTGGCGTCAACATCTTGAGTGACAGCCAGCGGGACCTTTCGGTGCGGTTTGCGCAACGCGAATCTGACCATTTTGAGCGGGTGGACTGGGTGCGCGGCGAAACCGGTGTGCCGCTGCTTTCGGGAGTCCTGGGCGCCCTGGAGTGCTGCGTCAGTCAGACGATCGAGGCCGGTGATCACGCGATTTTTATCGCTGAGGTCGTTAAAGCCCAATACAAAGACGGCAGGCCCCTGGTTTACTATCGCAGCTCGTATCGTCAAATCTCCGCCGAGGCCTGACCCGGCTGATTGGAAAATAAAGTGCTGCATATTGGTATTTTTACCGCCCAAGCCGGAATCAAATTCTCTCATAAGGGACAGTTTTCACTTTGTCACCCGCAAGAAGTGGCTCATTCCAGCGAACCGGCCGAAATGGGCTAATTCGTGCTATATCACCAAATCAAGACAAGAGGGTAATGTTTTGGTCGAAGGACTTTTTTATGACGCAGAGGGAAGTGAGCAGACCTGTGGAAGTGCTGCTGGTAGAGGATGATCCCGCGGATGTACGCCTGACACAAGAAGCTTTTCGGGAAGGTAGGATGCTCGTCAACCTGACGGTCGCCCGTGATGGAGTAGAGGCTATGGAGATGCTAAGCCGCTCCAGTACCACTGCCGTGCCTCCCAAACCGGACCTGATTTTGCTGGATCTGAATCTACCCAGGAAAAATGGTCGTGAAGTCCTGCTTGAGATCAAGGCCAGCGACGAGTGGAAGCGAATCCCCGTAATTATCATGAGCACCTCAAAGGCGCCTCAGGATATTCAAAAAGCCTACAGTCTGAATGCAAACTGCTACATCGCTAAGCCTGTGGATCTCGAACAGTTTTTGAGTGTCGTTCGCTCGATTGAAGATTTTTGGCTCACAATTGTAACCTTACCCAGCGACTAAGGTCGGAGACTTCCCATAGACGCAAGCCGTAAGTGTGTACTTGGTTAGACATTTTGACTGGGACCTGCCTCGCATCCATAAATCGCAGGAACCATTCGGTAAGTTGATCTTCTTCCTGTTGTTCTGAACCCCACCGGATTGATGCACCTTAGTGCGGCCTCAGTATTTCTCCCCAGGGTTATTCTGAGGTGTATTACCTAAGGGGTAGATTCTTGGTTAAGTCCATGATAATATTGCTCATACGTGGACGAGTAAGAGCATGAATTGCCTATACTGCCAGAAGAGAATCGGCGTTATTCGGCGGGTGACCGACCGCGAATTCTGCTCCGATGCTCATCGACGCAACATGCGCTCTCTGTCGGCACGCGTGGCACGAACGATGGAATATGAGACTGTGGACGAAGTCTGGCCCGTCTACGTAAAGCCGGCAAGCCGGGGCGCCAGTTCCAAGGCGCCGGATTCGACGCTGGCATCCACGGCCTTGTTTGGGAGCCTAATCGTCCTGGCTCTGGTGATCGGGTCATTCGGAGTTTCGGGGGATGCCGCGGCGGCGCGCAATTCGGCTGGTCCGGTAGACGATTTCAGGCGCATGGTTCGGGATCGGGCCGCAGTGAAGTTGAACGATGACTTCAAAGGGGGCATGTCCACCTGGACAGGCCTGTCGGCCCGTGGTTCTGCCCCCGCTTCCCGCAGACACGGCCTGGAGTGGTCGAAAGTGAATGGCTTTATCCGGCCGGGTAATCTGCGGCTCTGGAAAGATTCGCTTGCGATGTCCGATTATCAGATGGAATTTGTGGGACAGATAGAGAAGAAGGCACTCTCCTGGGCTTTCAGAGCAAAGGATCTGGATAACTACTACGCAACAAAGATCGCGATCGTCAAACCCGGCCCTTTGCCAACGGCCGATTTCGTGCGTTATGCGGTGACGAACGGAATAGAAAGCAGCAAGGTTAGTATGCCTCTCCCGCTGCAGGTCCGAAACGACACTTTGTATCGTATACAGCTGAATGTAAAGGGCAATTTCTTCAGCACTACCGTCAACGGCCAGATCGTGGACAGTTGGACGGACAAGCGGCACCCCTCTGGCGGGGTTGGCTTCTTCTCCGAGCCCGGTGAAATAGCCTCTCTGCGCTGGGTGAGCGTCTCCAGCCGGACCAGCTTCGTCGGACAGATTCTGTCCTACTTCGGTTTCTGGACTCCCTATCTCCTGCTGCCAAACGGGTTGTAATTCGACTCTAAAACGCCGCTATTTTGCCGGTTTTCCGAGATTTTTCTTCAAAAACGAGCAGATTTGATATCCGTCCAGGAACTTGTAGGGACTTTCCCCCAAAGTGTAGTGCCCGCACGGCAGCACGGCAACTTCGTTGTGAATTCCATGTTGGCGAAGCAAAGCGATGATATCTTTTGAGTAGCGTGGCAGGAAAGTCGTATCGTAACTGGCATATATGAATTTGGATTTTCTCTGCCAGCGGGCATACTGCCGCATATAATTCACGGGGCTGATGGCGCTCCAAACGTCGCGCAATGTTTCCAGTCCGATGTGCTCCTGAATCCCGGTGCGTATATGCTGCGTGGATAGACCCGTCCAGACCACATCGGCAAAATAAGACGAGCAGTGATTAAAGACGTTGACCTCAAATCGCGGGTCATGCGCGCTCGCAAGAAAGGCATAGCAGGATCCCAGGCTTGTCCCAACAATACCGATCCGCTCGTATCCTTGCGCTTGCAGCCAATCGGCGCAGGAGCGTATATCAACCACCGCCTGCCGGGTAGCATCCAGTGTCCGTCCGACGTTAGAAGACACTGCGTAATCGGCTCTTTGCAGTTCCGCAGGCATGCGGTAGTCGTGATACGGCAGGCTCACGCGTAGCGCCGACATGCCGAGCATCCGGATCCCTTTGCATAATCCGGCGTGCTGCTCGGCCCGGGCATTCCAGTGCGGCAAAACCAGCACCGCCGCCTTCGATTTTTCCGCGGGGAACCACTGGCCATGGACTACATTATTCTCCGGATGGGGACTGGTTACAGCGGAGGTGAAGCGCAGCAATCCACTGTCCAGCCGATAATCCGAAGGGGTTGTGTAGTCGAAAAATGAATCGCTATCGGCAACCGCGCGTTGGTTTACAACACGGAGATACGCCTCCGGACTATGCCCGTTGCGCGGATAGGCATGCGCCGAAGGCCACGAGGAGACCCACTCGACTCCCCAGTCAAACGGCCGTACTACGCGGTTGGTGGCCGCGAAACAGAGTCGATTTTCCCACCGTTCCATCCAGCGACGGTACAAACCTGTCATGAACTACCAGTATAAAAGACTCCTTTTGCGCCCCTCCGCGGCGGCCTGCCCTACACTGAAAGTTGCGAAGCGAATATCAACACCGGTTGCAGCGAAGAGAGCAGGCCGCCCGGGGCCACGAGGCGCAATTCAGGCGGATCGGCAACGTGCGTCTCCTGGTGGCGATCGCCGGCGCTTTCCTGGCGTGGTGGAATCCGTGGCTTCTGCCGCTGCCCGTTGCCGCCTTCGTGGCTTTACTCGTTTACCACGAGCGTGTCTCGCGCCGGCTGGATTGCGAAAGGCGAGCAATCGCCTATTACCAGCGCGGACTCGCGCGCCTGGATAACAACTGGGCCGGCGCGGGACCGGCAGGTGAGCGATTCCGCGACGCCGGCCATGCCTACACCGACGACTTGGATGTCTTTGGACATGCTTCCCTCTTCCAACTCTTATCGGCGGCGCGGACGGCCGGAGGGGAAGCTACCCTGGCCGGGTGGCTCAAGCATCCCTCCAGCCTCGATCAGGTGCTGGCGCGGCAGAAAGCGGTCATGGAGCTTCGACCGCGCCTGGATTTGCGAGAAGATCTCGCTCTATTAGGTGAGGAAGTAGAGGCGGGGACGCATCCGGAGGCTCTTATCCGCTGGGGCAATCAACCGGCGGTTCCCTTCCCCGCGGGCGCCCGCGTCATCGCCGCACTTTTTGCGGCCGCCACCGCGGCAAGTTTTTCCGGCTATATGCTGCAGGCCTGGTCCTTGCGGTCATTTCTTCTAGTAGTCCTTCTGCAAAGCGGCTTTGCCCTGTATCTGCGGGATCGTGTTCGAACCATCATCGAATCGGTCGACGTACCGGCTGAAGACCTTCGGCTGCTGGCGCAGATACTGCAAAGGCTGGAAGCGGAGTCGTTCACGTCCGAGCAGCTGACTACCTTACGAAAACAGTTGGAAACAGATGGCCTGCCGCCATCCCGGCAAATTGCGCGCCTGCATCGCACCATTGAGCGGCACGACTGGAGCCTCAATCAGATGTTCCTGCCGGTAGCCAGGCTGCTGCTCTGGTCTACTCAATCTGCAATGGCGTTGGAAGCGTGGCGGGCGAGGTCGGGTCCCGCGATTGGGCTCTGGGTGGCCGCTGTCGGCGAACTGGAGGCCCTGTGTTCCCTGTCCGGATACTCCGCTGAGCACCCCGCCGATCCGTTTCCCAAATTCGTGACAGAGGGGCCGGTCTACGCCGCCGAGGGTCTCGCGCATCCCCTGTTACCCGTGGAAGGCACCATCGCAAACGATCTTTGCCTGAACGGGAGCAAGCGCCTGCTTCTTGTGAGCGGATCGAATATGTCGGGCAAGAGCACTCTGCTGCGTTCGGTGGGATTAAACGCAGTGCTGGCCTGGACGGGGGCTCCGGTCCGCGCTAAGAGCCTTCGCATTTCACCGCTCAGCATCGGCGCTTCCATGCGCGTGCAGGATTCTTTGCAGGATGGCAAGTCGCGTTTCTATGCCGAGATTACGCGTCTGCGGCAGATTGTCGACCTGGCCGGTGGGGAGTCGCCGCTCCTCTTTCTACTGGATGAACTGCTGAGCGGCACCAATTCGCATGACCGCCTGATCGGGGCCGAGGCGCTGGTGCGGGGCTTGGTGGAAAAGGGCGCGATCGGACTGGTGACGACGCACGATCTGGCGCTGGCCCACATTGTGGAGTCCCTGGGCGATCATGCCGCGAACGTGCATTTTGAAGATCACCTGGAAAATGGGCGGATCGCCTTTGACTTTCGCATGCGCCCGGGGATTGTCGAAAAAAGCAACGCGATCGAGCTCATGCGCTCGGTTGGCCTGGACGTATAGGGGCCTGACGTTTGCCGTAGCAGCACGCTCTTTGGGAGCGTTCCAGAGAGTCGCCCTTCGCAGTAATGCGGCGCGCCTGTGCCGGCGCGACCTGGTTAGTCAGTATGGAGCGACCAACCGCCGATCGCAGTGACGCGGGTTACGCTGCGAATAGGTGAAAACCCAGCGGCGCAGAGCCGCATAGGAAAGGAGTTGGTCGCAATGTCCAAGGTACTTTTTGTTGGACTCGATGTCCATGGCGAGACGATTGCCGTAGCCGTAGCCGAGCAGGGCAAGGAAGAGGTGCGATCGCACCGAGCCTGGTGGGGGACCCTCCATTCCGCCAAGCGTCTTTCGGCACCGACGATGTGGCCGCTCCTATGTTGAAGTTCCCCCCAACTGGCTTGGTGTTGCCGCAAGCGAGCAGGACCCGGGGGGCAGACTCCGGGATAGACGTAGCTTAGCGGGAATGATGCGGGTGAACGGCCGGCATCCCGAGGCGCTCGATGGTATCCCCCTCAAAGTCGAATTCGATCAGGACGGCCGGCTCCTCGCCCATCACCCAGGCATCATGTCCTGGATCGATCGCCACCACTTGGGGAGCCGCAAACTCCAGCACGCAGCCATCCGAGTAGCTGATATGCACCCGGCCCTGCGCCAGGAAGCCTACGTGCGCATGCATGCACAAATCAGTCCCAACAATCGGCTTCATGTGAGTGGACCAGCGGAATCCGGGCGGGTAGACCACCCGTTTCACGCGCCCGGCGCCGGCGCGCACCACGTCGAGCTGCACGCCGCCGATCACACGGCATTCGGCTCCCTCAAGGGGAGCTGTAAGGGAATCACTGGCACTCATGTTGCCTCCTCGAAATAATTTGCAATCGCACTTCAATT
>DATLBY010000313.1:0-10095 GCA_035526665.1 Bryobacteraceae bacterium | reverse complement strand
CTGGAATTCCGTATAGCCGGCCGGAATAGCGAGGGCGGCACCTGGGGCGGCGGGATCAATTTTCAGCTTCGCAGTCGCGGTCGCCTTTCGGGGAGGCAGGCATTGTTTGTCGGTGCAGAGCTGGTAGCGCATCTGCGCCGTGATATCCGCCAGACCGGCCGAGGCGGCTTGCGCAGTACGGATCTCCAGGAGGAAAACTGGCTCTCCTTCATAGGTTTCCGTCTCAAGTTGAAAGTTTTCGTCGAACTTTTTGTAAGGCTTCGGCTGGAAGATGCGGACCCCTGCGATCGCCGCGTCGGGCGCAATATTGATTGTTGTGGCGATTGGACCGCCCTTCGGCGTAGAGAGGGAGTAGAGGTGCCAACCCGGCTCCAGCTTTCCGGTCAGTTTCGCCTGGATGGCGGCGCCGGGCGGGGCGGCAGCGGGTTCCACGGCCAGCTCCCATTGGATCGGGTTCAGCTTTTGAGCGGGCGCGATCGAGCATAGCCCGAGCGCGGATAAGCATGCCAGGATGAGACTCTTCCGTCTCACCTTAATTCCGCAGCGGCGACTCCGACTCCTCGCGTGGACCACTTGGAAAGCTCCTGTTCGATCCGTTGGTTAATATTGCCGCCAGCGAATTCGGCGGCAACACGGATGGCATTTTTAATTGCATTCGTGTTGGAGCGCCCGTGGCAGATGATGCACACACCTTTGACACCCAGCAGAGGGACGCCGCCAAACTCGGAATAGTCCACTCTCTTTTTAAACGCGGTGTAGGCCGCTTTTGAGAGGACGTAGCCTAGCTTCCGGGTGATGGTGGCCGCGAGCGCTTCGTGGAGCATCTGCTTGATGACATCCACCAGTCCTTCACTGACTTTGAGGGCCACGTTGCCGACGAACCCGTCGCATACAATCACGTCGGTATTACCGGTAAACAGGTCGCGCCCTTCGACGTTGCCGATGAAATTCAAGGACAGCGATTTCAGCAGCGGCGTGGCGGCCCGCGTCAGGTCGTTCCCCTTCAATTCCTCTTCGCCGATGGAAAGCAGCCCGACGCGCGGATTCGGGTTATGGAAAATCACACGCGAATAGATGTCGCCCATGACTGCAAATTGTGCCAGCATCTTGGGCTCGCAATCCACGTTTGCGCCCACATCCACCATGACCGTGGGTGAGCCCTTGAGAGTGGGAAACACTGAGGCCAGGGCGGGGCGGTCGACGCCGGCGATCATGCCCTGCACCATTTTGGCGGTAGCCATGACTGCTCCGGTATTGCCGGCGGAGACGAATCCATGGGCCTTCCCCTCACGCACCAGACGGGAGGCGATCCGGATGGAACTATCGCGCTTATTCCGCACCGCCTTGGCCGCGCTATCTTCCATGGTGATCTGCTCGCTGGCGTGGTGAATCTGAATCAGAGCCGGATCCCAGGTAATCTTATGCTGGGCCAGCTCCTTCTCGACCACTTCCTTCCGGCCGACCAGGATCACTTTGACGCCGAAGGAATGAACGGCCTGGATCGCACCGGCGACTTCCGGCTTGGGAGCGTGGTCGCTGCCCATGGCGTCCACCGCGATCGTGAGCATAGAAGAGGAGGGTCGATTCAAGATGATCGAGCGCTGGCGGCGTTATTCTTCGGCTACTTCAATTACCTCACGGCCTTTGTACTGGCCGCATTTGGCGCAGGCGCGGTGAGGCAGCTTGGGCTCATGGCAATTGGGGCATTCGCTCGAACCGGGGCGGCGCAGCCCATCGTGGGCGCGGCGGGTGGACGTCCGTCTTTTTGAATGGCGTCGTTTTGGGTTTGGCATCTAGTTATTCCTTCTCAAGTTAAGAGTTAGCTCGCAGCCCGCTCTTCAGTTCTCGAAGCGCGGCCCAGCGATCGTCGGCGGGTTTTGCTTCGCACTTACAGCCACCCTGATTACGGTTCTGACCGCAATGCGGGCAAATACCCTGGCAGCTTTCCTGGCAGACCAACTGCATGGGAAGCGACAGCAGGATGTGCTCGCGAAGTATTTCACCGAGCTCCAGCCCCGCTCCCTCGTAAAAACCTATTTCACTCTCGCCCGCATCGATCTGCACTTCATTGCCGGTGATACCGGATTCCGCGGGCCTATACAACAGCTGGAAGTCCGACGTGATGGGGAGCTGTACCGGTTCCAGGCAGCGGTCACAATCAGTCTCCAGCGCCACATCCAAACGGCCTGTTATCCGAATCTCACCGAGCAGACCGCTCAACAGTTCCGCACTCCCCTCGGCGTGCAATAGTCCGGTCTGCCGGATCTTCTCCAGAAAATCGATCTCCCCTAGGGGGAAGTCCACATTAAAGTGAATCTTTCGAAGTTCCAGTTCCTTTAAAGTAAGAAACACACACACCTCCGCCGTACTCTCCGGGGCGATGAAAATATCAGTATAGCAGGTGAATTAGTCGATCGCGAGGCCGTATCCGGCTGGAGTTGCGCTCAAATTTACAATAGATAGCCCCATGTGCGGGAAACACTTAACGGCATCCAGATAACGTTCCAGCGTGAGGGGTTTGGCCACGTAGCAGTCGGGCAGAACATTGTACTTTTTAAGAATTTGCTGATCCAGTTTTGAGGTGGTAAGAACCACCACCGGAATGTCCCTGAGAAGGGGATCCAGCTGCATCTCGGCCAGGACCTCGATACCGTCAATCTTAGGCAAATTGATGTCCAGCAGGATCATGTCGGGGGTAACGGCCTGGCTATGTTTACCCTCTTTCCTCAGGTAGGCAAGTGCCTCTTCGCCATCGGTGACCACATGCAAAGCGTTCTGGATGTTATAGTCGCGCAAAGCTTCCTGCGCCAGACGCACATCGGCTGGATTATCTTCCACTAAGAGAATGTCGATCAGGCGTCCGGGCATAGGAATCCGATTACAAAAAGACCAGCAGGAACAATCCTGCCGAAGAACGACCTACCGTTCAGTTTCTGCCTTGAAATAGCGATTCTAATAATTGTACAGTGTTTCGGACCCCACAAAATAATATCTAACGGTTGTATTAAGGTAACGAAAGATCGGTTGCCTGCGCGACAGGCGAGAGAAAGCGGCGGATACAAAGGTCGTAGAGAGTGGCTCCGAGCAGACCGCCCAAGATAGGCGCGAGCAGCGGGACCAGGAAGATGTTGGTGCCGTCAGTCAGCCCGTTATTTTTAAACCCGGCAATTGCGGTAAAGAGGCGCGGTCCGAAATCGCGGGCGGGATTGATGGCATAGCCATGCAGCGCACCGAAGCTCATCCCGATGAGAACCACCCCAAGCCCTACCAGCACCGGAGCCAGGTTCGAGGCGGGTGGCAGGTTGTTCTCGTCGCTCAAGGCGAAGATGATGATGAGGAGCAGCGCCGTCCCAATCACCTGGTCGATGAAGCCAGCCAAAGGCGCCTCAGGGAAGGCGGGAAAGGTACTGAACACTCCGGCGGTGCGCGAGAGATCCGGATCGAAGCGGAGGATTGCGGGACGGTAGTTCAGATACGTGACGGCGGCCCCGAGAAAGCCGCCGGCGATCTGTACCAGGCAGTAAGGTAAAGTTTTGGCCCAGGGGAAACCGCGAAACGCGGCCAATGCTATGGTAACCGCTGGATTCAAATGCGCCCCGCTGATCCGGGCCGTCAGGTAAATCGCCATGGTAACGGCAAGGCCCCAAGCGATGGTGATATTCGTGTAACCGCCATTCACAACCTCTCCGGGGGCGCCTTTGGCGAACAGGACGACCATGGCGACAGAGGCGGTTCCGAAGAGCACGAGGATGAAGGTGCCGAAGGCTTCCGCGATCAGCTCTGGGATCAATGTATTTTTATCCATGTTGGAATTCGGCAACCAGCTTATCGTAAGTTGCCTCCAAAGATTCAGGGAGGACGCGAGTTTCTCCCACGGTGGTCATAAAATTCACATCGCCAGCCCAGCGAGGGAGCACGTGCGCGTGAATATGTCCCGCGACTCCGGCGCCCGCCACCGCACCGATATTCATGCCGATGTTGAACCCCGGCGCATGGTACGCGGCACGGAGGTGCTTTTCGGCCAGGCGAACCAGCCGGAACATTTCATCCGCCTCTTCCGCGGTGGCTGCTTCCAGCGTGGCAATGTGGCGGAATGTGACCACCATCAGATGCCCGCTGGTGTAGGGAAAGGCGTTCAGCAGGACAAAGTTGTACTGGCCGCGGTAGAGGATGTGGTTTTCGCGGTCCTTATTTTCCGCCGCTTTCATGCAGAAGATACAGCTATCTCCGGGACTGGCACTGGAGACGTATTTGTAGCGCCAGGGACTCCAGAGGACATCCATATAAGACCGCGCGGGCTATGCGGAAGGCGGGTTTTCACCAGCCGGGGGCACGGCAGGGGGGGCCGGAGCGGCGCCAGCGGTTTCAGCGGCCGGGGATGAGGCGTTTACCAGATCCTTCAACTCTTTACTCGGCTTGAAGTATGGGATGCGTTTGGAAGGGACTTCAACGCGCGTACCGGTCTTGGGGTTGCGGCCCACGCGTGGCTGCCGCTGACGAGTGCGGAAGCTGCCATAGCCGCGAATCTCAATCTTATCGCCGGCCCGCAGGGAGCGGACAATACTGTCGAAAATTGCCTCCACGATCACTTCGGAGTCTTTTCTTGTCATCTCCACTACGCGGGAGACTTCCTCAATCAAATCAGCCTTCGTCATCGCGGGTTGCTCCTCCAATCAGTCAAATTTATCTTAGCAAGCTGCCGAACGGCTCCATTTCGGGAGTGCCGGAAGCACTAGGCGTCGCTATGTCCCCGGACATTCATCACTTCTTCGATGGTCATAGTAGCGGCGGCGGCCTGCCGCTGATAGTCTTCTAGCCTGTTTCGCTCCTCGTCGTCGGAGACAGCACGCAAGCTGAGGCCAATCTTCTTTTCAGCTTCGTTCATCTTGATAATTTTAAAGTCGAACTCTTCACCGATAGGAAGGAGCGATTCCCCCTTTTTGTGCGGGGGACCTGCAGGTATTTCGGAATTGTGGCACAGTCCTTCGACTCCGACCGACAGTTCTACAAACACTCCGAAATTTGAGGCGCGGCAGACACGGCCCTGAACGGTATCGCCGACGGCGTGCGAACGGAAAAACGACTCCCAGGCGTCGGGTTGCAGCTGCTTGACGCCAAGAGAGAGACGCCGGTTTTCGGCGTCGATATGCAGCACAACGGCCTGGACCAGCTGGCCTTTCTTCAGCATTTCCGACGGGTGCGTGATGCGTTTGGTCCAGGAAAGGTCGGAGATATGAACGAGCCCATCGATGCCGTCCTCAATTTCAATGAAGGCGCCGAAATCCATGAGCTTGCGGACGCGACCTTCGACGACGGAGGCGACGCCGTAGCGCTCGGCCACGGTGGTCCAGGGGTCGGCTTCGAGCTGCTTGATTCCGAGAGATACGCGGCGGTCTTTCGGCTTCACATCGAGCACGACGGCCTCCACCTCATCGCCGACTTTGACGACGCGCGAGGGGTGCTTCATCCGGCGGCTCCAGGTCATCTCGGAAATGTGGATCAGTCCCTCGACGCCTGGCTGGAGTTCGACAAAGGCGCCGTAGTCGGTGACGCTTACGACGCGTCCGAACACGCGCGCGCCGATGGGGTAATGCTCGCTGATGTTTTCCCAGGGGTTGGTATTCAACTGCTTTAACCCCAGAGAGATCCGCTCTTTATCCTTGTCGAACTTGAGCACTTTGACGGTAATCTCATCGCCGACATGCACAGCTTCCGACGGATGATTAATCCGGCCGTAGGACATATCACTGACGTGCAACAGTCCATCGACGCCGCCGAGGTCGATAAACGCGCCGTATTCGGTCAGATTCTTGACGACGCCGTTCACGGTGGCGCCCTCCGAGAGACCGTGCAAGGCTTCGACTTTACGCGCGGTCTCCTCGTCGGTGACCGCAAGGCGGCGGCTGACCACCACATTGCCGCGCCGGCGATTCACCTTGACGACCTTGACTGGTATATCCTGCCCGACAAAGGCATCGAGATTATGCACCGGGCGCACGTGGATCTGCGAGCTGGGCATGAACGCTTCGACGCCGACGTCTACCAGCAGACCACCCTTGGTCTTCTGCATGACGCGGCCGACGACGGTGAGGCTCTCCTTTTCGGCCTTCTCGAGATTGTCCCAGGCGCGCAACCGGTTCGCCTTTTGATAGGACAACAGCACGTAGCCTTCCGGCCGGGGGCCGGTGCGGTCCACCATGACATCGATCGTGTCGCCGGTCTTGACGTGGACCTGGCCATCCGGCTGCAGCAACTGCTCGATGGGTACGAGGCCCTCCGACTTGTAGCCAAAGTCGACAATCACTTCCGTGGGGGTGACCTTCAGCACATGGCCCAAGAGCAGCTCGCCCTCGGCGGGCGGCGCGTAATGCGTGTAATCGTCGAGCAACTGCTCGTAATCGGCCTCTGCGTTCACGATCTGGGAGTCCGTTTGTTGATCGTCATTGGCGTCCATGGCGAAGATCTCCGTAGTCCAATTGAAACGTCAAAGGTTCGAAAGCAGAGCGTCAAGAGTTACTGACAAGGAAACCATGCGACCTACGACTGACAAACCATTGAAACATCAGTACTTCAGAAATATAGCGGACGCCGTGGTGGATGTCAACAGGGTCGGTTCTCCGGCTAAAGGGTGCGAAGCAAAGACAGTTAGATGCTCTTTCCGGCGGGCCGCGGGGCAATGGCGGAGGGCTTTGGGTTGGATTCCACCGAAATGGGTCCGTTCTGTATTTCCGCTGAGCTGGCGCCGCAAGGTCCTGTTGCCTGGACTGGCCGCGGGCCCGATAGTTCGAATACCACGGGACTTCAAATTGCCTGTGTTATGTTCCTCCCCGTGTCCAAAACTGTTTTCCATTTCCTAATCGCTCTCTTCTGCACTGCCGGGCTCACGTTTGCGCAAACCTCTTCCGGCACGATTAACGGTACCGTCCTGGACGCCAGTGGTGGCAGTGTGCCCGCCGCGAAAATCCGGTTATTGGGTACCGAAACCGGGGATGTCGTCCGCGAGCTCACTACCAACCCGGACGGCACTTTCGCCGCGCCGCTGCTTCGCCCCTCGGCCTACACGGTAGAGGCCTCGGCCCCTGGATTCAAAAAACTTGTCCGAAGCGGCATCGCCCTAAACGTCGACGACACTCTGAATCTGCGCCTTCAACTGGAGCTCGGCTCGGCCAGCGAGTCGGTGCAGGTGAGCGCCAGCGCCGAACTGCTGGAAGAGCGCACGAACACGATCGGTGAAACCATGGAAGAGAAGACCATGCAGGAACTACCACTCAACGGCCGCAATTACCTGCAACTGGGGAACCTGACGGCCGGCGCCGTGCCGAACAGCCGCTCGCGCGACCGCACCTTCTCCGCCTACGGCAACCGCGGCCTGCAGAACGCCTTCCTGCTGGATGGGGCCCGCAATCAGAACTACCTGCGCGGCCTGGACAACCGGGCACGCGATGCCATGCGTCCCTCGCTGGAAGCCATTTCAGAATTCAAAGTACAGACCAGCAACTATTCGGCCGAATACGGGGCCTCCGCCGGGGCCGTGGTGACGGTGGTTACCAAATCCGGCACCAATGAGTTTCACGGCTCCGCCTTTGAGTTCCTGCGGAACAACGCCTTCGATGCGCGCGACTATTTCCTGCCGGCCAGCGCCAAGCAGGCGCTCTACATCCAGCATCAGTTCGGCGGCTCACTGGGCGGGCCCATTAAGCGAAACCGCATCTGGTGGCATAGCGCGTATCAACGCACCCTCATTACTAACGGCGACACCCAGACCGGCACTGTTCCGCTGGCGCAGGAGCGAAACGGCATTTTCTCCACGCCGATTTACGACCCGCTGACCACGCGCGTGGAGAATGGCGTTACGGTCCGCGATCTTTTTTTGAACAACACCATCCCGGCCAGCCGGTTCGATCCTATCGGCAAAGCGCTGGCGGATCGTTATCCCAATCCGAATCAGCCCGGCACCGCGCGGAATTACGTGAACAGCCCTTCGCTCACCACCCGCAGCCATAACGCAACAGTCCGCGGAGACATGCGAATCAGCGATAAAGACTCGCTTTTTGTCCGGTATTCTCTGGACGAAGCAGCCTTCAGCGCGCAACCATTGCTGCCGCAAGGAGCGCAAACCGGTGTGGTCCGCGACGTACCGGCGCGCAGTTGGGGCTTGGGCTACACCCGGATCGTCAGCGCGTCCATGGTGAACGATCTGCGGATCGCCTACAACTACGTGGGTCTCACGCAGGATGCGACTCTGCAAAAAGCGGAGATCGTGAAAGGATCCATCGACCCGAGCGTCGGCTCCGGCATCCCTTCATTCAACGTCACCAACTACGCCGGCATAGGCGCCCGGCCGAATAACTTCGATAACGTTCCCGTGGCGAAAGCATCCTACGTGTACAATTTTTCCGACAACTTCTCCTGGGTGCGCGGGAAGCAGACCATTAAGACCGGCGTGGATGTTCAGTACATCGATGTGCCGACATTTGCGACGCTGAACGGCCGCGGATCATTCGGCTTCACGGGAGTGTTCACGCAAAATCCGCAGCGCCGCCCGGGCAGCGGCAATGCCCTGGCCGACCTGCTGCTCGGCTTCCCAAACACGATCACCATGGGCAGCCCGTCGGATGCGCAGGAGCGGGCCCGCAATTCCTATTGGTATTTGCAGGACGACTGGACTCTGACTCCGACGGTCAGCGTGAATCTGGGGGTCCGGTATGAGCTCACCAGCCCCTACTACGACGCCCGCAACCGGCTCGCGAATCTGGTGCTGGACGCTGGCGATCCGCTTTACGGCCAATATGTCCTGGCCGGCGACTCGCGCCTTCCGCGATCCCTCCAACACACCGACAAAAACAATTGGGCTCCACGGGTCGGCGTCGCGTGGAAGGCTCCCCACGCGCTGGTGGTGCGGGGCGGGTTCGGACTTTTTTATGCGCAGGACGAAGCCTTTGGTGTCAGCCAGCGCATGACCAACAATCCGCCCTGGGTCGGGGTCGGCGGCTTCGCGCTGGTGAGCGACCAGACGAACATTTCGAGCACCATCCCGTTATCCGGCACGCTGCCGGCGCGCCCCTCCGGCCCGGCCGCCTCCAATTATAATTTCGATCCGAAAAGCACGGTGCAGCTGCGGAGCTGGCCGACCCGCTACACTTTGCCATACGTGGAGCAGTGGAACCTGAGCTTGCAAAAAGAGCTTCACAGGAACCTGATCTGGGAAATAAATTACGTCGGCAATCACGGAGTGAAGCTTTACGGGGCATATGAAGGAAATCAGCCGGTGCCCGGGCCGGGCTCGGCAAATGTCCGCCGGCCATTGCAAGCCATCACGGCCGCCAGCATTCTGCGCGTTGAACCCTGGGTGACCAGCGCCTACCAGGGGATCAGCACGCGCCTCGAACGGCGCTACAGCTCCGGAGCCAGTTTCCTGGCGGTCTACACATTTGGCCGCGCCCTGGACATGCAAACTAATATCGATCTCTGCGACGGCTGCACCAATTCCGGCGGGAGCGGGTCGGTAGCCGACACCCGTAATCGACGCCTGAACTACGGCCTTTCCGATCTCCACACGGCGCACCGGTTCGTCCTCAGCGGCCTTTATGAACTTCCCTTCGGCCCCGGGAAACCGATGCTCACCAACGGTCCCGGAGGCTGGCTTCTGGGCGGCTGGGCATTGAGCGGGATCACGACGGTTTCCACCGGCCTGCCGATTACCCTCAACCTGAACTTCGATAACGCCAACACCGGCAACGTCAACTGGCCCGACCGGCTGCGGAGCGGTTTTCTGGACAATTCAACGCCGGACCGCTGGTTCGACACGAGCGCCTTCGCCTTCCCCGCCCAGTACGTCCAAGGGAACGCGGGGAGGAACATTCTGACGGGCCCCGGCACGGTATCGACGGACCTCTCAGTCCAGCGTAACTTCCGCCTGCCGATTCGTGAAGGCTCGCGGCTCGAATTCCGCGCCGAAGCATTTAACCTGTTTAACAAGCCGCAACTGGGGCAACCGGGCGCGACGCTCGGCAACTCCAATTTCGGCGTGATCAGCGATACCGCACGTCCGAACCGGCAATTGCAATTCGGGTTGAAGATTTTATTTTAGTGAGC
>DATLBY010000312.1:0-3490 GCA_035526665.1 Bryobacteraceae bacterium | reverse complement strand
AAGCTCCTGTTCGATGGCATCATACATGGCTGCGCGCGCCTGTTCCCGGCGTTTCTCCGCAAATTCGCCGGACGAGCGGGCCTGCTCCAGATATGCCGTAATATTCTCCCAAATGGTTTCGATGCCTTCGCCATAGAGAGCCGAGCAGGTTCGCACTTCGGGTCCGAAGGGAAACATCCGAAGCGCGCTTTCATACTGCGCGCGGGCCCGGTTGGCTGCCGCCACATTCGTGCCATCCGCTTTATTGATTACGACCAAATGGGCCAGTTCGAGAATGCCCCGCTTCATGGCCTGCAGCTCGTCCCCTGCCCCGCCGAGCAGCAGCAGCAGAAAAACATCTGTGACGGAGGCGACGGCGGCCTCGGCCTGGCCGACTCCCACGGTTTCGATAAAAATGTTTGTGAAGCCCGCCGCTTCACAAAGAGCGATCACGTCGCGGATGTTGCCCGACACGCCGCCGCGCGTGTGCCCGGAGGGAGAGGGACGCACAAAGGCCAGTGGGTGAGAGCTGAGTTGTGGCATGCGCGTCTTATCGCCCAGGATGCTTCCGCCGGTTAGCGGACTAGTGGGATCGACAGCGAGGACAGCGACCCGCTCATTTTTCATGTGTGTAAGGTGTGTGCCCAGCGCCTCGATGAAGGTGCTCTTGCCGGCGCCGGGGACGCCGGTGATTCCGAGCCTGCGGGAGTCCACGGCGTGCGGCAGACAAGCTTCGATGACTTGGCCCGCGATTTCCTGATGTTCGGGACAAGTACTCTCCACCAGGGTGATGGCGCGCGCGAGCATGGCACGGTTTCCAGCCAACACGCCGTCAATGTACTCGAGCGGCGGCAGAATCGCCATTCAGTTTTCCAGGCTCTTCAAGATGTTTAGCGCCGCGTCAGGAATGCGCGTGCCGGGGCCGAAGATTCCGGCGACTCCTGCTTGCTGCAAGAAAGCGTAATCGCCTGGGGGAATCACGCCGCCGGCGATCACCTTCACATCGGCGCGTCCCAGCAGGTGAAGCTCCTGGATCAACAGCGGGACCAATGTTTTATGGCTTCCGGCGAGACTGGAGATGCCAACCAGGTGCACATCATTATCGACAGCGTGGCGCGCTACCTCGTAAGGAGTCTGAAATAACGGGCCGATGTCGACATCGAAGCCGAGATCCGCAAAGCTGGTGGCGATCACCTTGGCGCCGCGGTCATGTCCGTCCTGACCCATTTTGGCGATCAGGATTCGCGGGCGCCGACCCTCTTTTTCCGCGAAGGAGCGGACGCGCGCACGCGCTTCTTCATAACCGGCCTGGCCGCCGCTCTCAGCGGCATACACGCCGCTGACGGCTCGCACCGGAGCCTGGTAGCGGCCCCACACCTGCTCCAGCGCGGCCGAAATCTCCCCCAGAGTGGCACGGGCGCGCGCGGCACGAATCGCCAAATCCAGCAGATTGCCTTCGCCTGTTCCGGCGCATCGGGTCAACGCCTGCAGGCAACGGGCGACCTCGGCGGAATCGCGGTCCGCTTTGACCTGACGCAGCCGCTCAATCTGTTGTTCGCGGACCGCGGAATTATCCACCTCCAGCAGTTCCATGGCGGCTTCCTTCTCCAGCCGGTGGGCATTCAAGCCGACGATTATCTCCTTACCGCTGTCGATGTGGGCCTGCTTGCGCGCGGCCGCCTCTTCGATGCGTGACTTAGGCAGTCCCATTTCGATGGCGTTCACCATGCCGCCGTGCCCTTCCACTTCCTGGATCAACTTCCAGGCCGAATGCGCCAGCTCGTGAGTCAGCGATTCCACGTGGCGGGAGCCGCCCCAGGGATCAATGACGCGATGCACGTTGGTTTCGTTCAAGAGATAGATCTGGGTATCGCGGGCAATGCGCGCGGAAAAGTCGCTGGGCAGGGCAAGCGCCTCATCCAGGGCGTTGGTGTGCAGGGACTGAGTGCCGCCCAGTACGCCAGCTAGCGCTTCGACGGTAGTACGGACGACGTTGTTGAAGGGATCCTGTTCCGTGAGGCTCCACCCGGAGGTCTGGCAGTGGGTTCGCAGCGCCATGGATTTCGGATTCTGCGGCTCGAAGGCGCGAACCAGCTTGGCCCAGAGCAGGCGGGCGGCGCGCAGTTTGGCGATCTCGCGAAAATGGTTCATGCCGATATCGAAGAAGAACGATATGCGGGGCGCGAAATCGTCAATAGAAAGTCCGGCGGCGATTCCGCAGCGCAGGTACTCCAGGCCATCGGCCAGCGTATACGCGAGCTCAATCTCTTCGGTGGCTCCGGCCTCCTGCATGTGATACCCGCTCACGCTGATGGGATTGAAAGCGGGCATGTGGGCGGCGGTATAGCGAAAGAAGTCGGCAACGATCCGCATGGAGGGAGTGGGCGGATAGATATACGTATTGCGGACCATGAACTCTTTCAAAATATCGTTCTGGATGGTGCCGCTGAGCTTCCGCGGCGCGACGCCCTGCTCTTCCGCCGCCACAATGTAGAAGGCCATGATGGGGAGAACCGCGCCATTCATCGTCATGGAGACGGATGTTTGGTCGAGCGGAATTCCAGCGAAGAGGATTTTCATGTCCTCGACCGTGTCGATGGCGACGCCCGCCTTACCGACATCGCCGATCACGCGTGGATTGTCCGAATCGTAGCCGCGGTGGGTGGGCAGATCGAAGGCCACGGATAATCCCGTCTGGCCGCCCGCGAGGTTCCGGCGATAGAAGGCGTTGGACTCGGAGGCGGTGGCAAAGCCGGCGTACTGACGGATGGTCCAGGGACGCTTTACATACATGGAGCTGTAAGGCCCGCGGAGGAATGGCGGAGCGCCGGCGATGAAATTGAGATGCTCGAAACCGGCTTCGTTGGCCACCGGCAGGTCATACGCGATCGAGCCGAGGCTGGGACGCATCTCCCGGAGCAGCGCGGCGGCATCGCGGGCAATGCGGCGGGTTAGCCACTCGATGTACCACGAGCCCTCGGCTGGATCGCCGACGTCCGCGATGTGAGCTTCATGGCGGAGAATTAATTCAGTGGTTTCGGCGAGCCGGCGCCCGAGTTCGCCGGGAGCTTCGCAGGCGCTGTCGTACGGCTCGACGGAAAGGCTATCGCAGCCGCCGAGGATGGCGGACATCGCCTGAGTGGTGGCGCGAATGATATTTACGTAAGGATCAGAGTCCGAGGGCCGGCGTTTGGCTGTTTGCGCATGGATGTGGACCCCGGCGGGCGCTAGGACCCTGCAAAGGAGACGCGCGGCGCGGAGCTTCGCGATTTCAAAGAAGTAGTTGGATCCTATTTCAAAGTTAAGAGTGGTATTTGAGCCGGGCTGGACGGCAGCAAGCATCTCGGCAAGCTCCCGGGAGATGCGGTTTTCCGCGGAACTATCCAACACGGCGGCGGCAGTATAGAAAGGCTGGACGTCGATCCCTTCTTCGCTATGCCAGATCGGATCGCGGCCTTGCATCTCGCGCAGAATGGCGACCTCCCATTCCGAGGGCGAGACCGGGGGGAAT
>DATLBY010000311.1:0-6735 GCA_035526665.1 Bryobacteraceae bacterium | reverse complement strand
GTGGCGGAGATGCGGCACAACAGTTGGATGCGGGATGAGGCACTGGGAACGTTTATCGACTACCACGTCGGTTTCTGCAATATCGATCAGCCCACCTACACCAGGGCAATGCCGCCCACGGCTTTTCTCACTTCCTCGATTGGCTATGTCCGGCTGCACGGCCGGAATTGCTTCAACTGGTATCAGGACAACACGGATCCGGCCCGCGTCCACCGATACGATTACCTGTATTCGGAGGCGGAACTGGCCGAATGGAAGACGCGGATCGATCGTTTCCGGCCGCATGCAGCCAAGACATTCGTCATCCTGAATAACGATGCCGGCGGAAAAGCCGTCGTCAACGCCGTTCAATTGCAGCGGCTGTTGAATCCGCAGGGCCCGCCCGCGCCGGAGGAGCTTTTGAGGAGATTCCGTGTGCAACTCGCCGGCCGCCACGATGCCGCGCAAGCCAGCCTCTTTACCGAGTACGCAGGGCGGGCCGTGGCCTGACGGCTGGCATCAGCATCCGTGCTCCATCCTGTGGCGCTCCAGCGCATCGAGAGCCGCTTCCGCCGCAACTCGGGCGTTATCTACAATTCGCTTGAGCGTCAGGTAATCGCCAGGGGCCGCGTTTTCATCGCAGCCCATCAGAACCTGCACCGCCATGCTATGCGTGCCCGACGCAAGGATATATTCAGCCTCCAGGTCCGAGGCCTTATCACACGTCTCCCTCATCTAAAAGCCTATACCTATGTGTTTATCACGAGAGTAACCTACTTTACAATAGAGAAAGATGGTTTTTTATGCGCGCCTGATCGCTGTGCTTCTGTTTGCCTGCCTCTGCTACGGGCAATCGCCCGCTGTTGTTGGCTCCCAGGAAGACCAGGAGGCCGACTTACACGACCAAGCGGTGCTGAGCACTACGTTGTATGTATCCGTAAGCGCGGAAGATATTCACAACTCCGCCTTCGTTCGCGAACTGGCGGAAAAACAGGCAGAAGAAATGGTCGCCGCCAGCGAGCGGCTGGTGGCGCGGCAAGGCCAGCGGATGCAGCAGGCTAAGCAGCTCATTGAAATGGGCAAGCTGACGCCCGAGGTCTGGACCGAGCTTTCCAGGGAGATGAAAAAGCGCTCCGACACCGCGTATGCCGCCATTGACCGCGCCCGTACATTGCAACTTGTGATTGAGGCGGCGAAGGCGGAAGAAAGAACAAATCCCGTCCGGCGGCGCGGCGGCCCCATGGAAAAATATGCGGGGAATGGCGCCTTCACGCCCGCCGATTTCCGCGTGGTATCGGTCGCGTTCAACAGAAGATTCGGAAGACAACTGCCGGTTAGCGCCGATGGGGATACGAGCTTGCATAGGGCGCTGGGCCTGGATCATCACGGGCGCATCGACGTCGCCGTCCAGCCGGACTCAATTGAGGGCACCTGGCTGCGGCGTTACCTGGAAAGGCTGCATATTCCCTATTACGCGTTCCGGAAAGCCATAATCGGCAGTGCAACGGCTCCGCACATCCACATAGGACCGGGCAGCACACGCTTCGCGCGGCGGCGCGGCTAGCTCTTCCGCTTGCCACCGCAGCCCGCGGGATGCGAATATGCAGTAACTTGGATGTTCGCCCTATGACACGACGTACCGCCGTTGCACTTATCGCAAGCACGCTGGCCCGCGCGGCCGGCCGTCTGCCCGCTAACCAAAACGTCAAGTGGGCGCTGGGAGCCAACCTCTGGAATTCCTTCCCCCGGGTTCCCTTCACGGATATTCTCGACATTATGCGTGACACCGGGTTTATCGGCATCCGCATGACTCAGTTTCCACAGATCCTGACCACCTACAACATCACCCTCGCGGATCTGCAGCGCGAGGTGTCTAAAAGGGGTCTGCACATTATCACGATCTCCTTCAATGGCCCGGCCCAGGATCCGTCCCGAACCGCCGAGGTCGTGGCGAACGCCAAAAAGGCCATGGGATTCCTGCGGAACTTCGGCGCCGACCGGCTGGTGGTCTTCTCTCCCTCGCGCACGGCCCTAAGCGAACCTGCATTCAAGACAATGTGTGAAACATTCAATCGCATCGGCGAGGCAGCCGGGGAGATGGGCTTCCGCGCGGGACTCCACAATCATCTGGGTCAGATGGTGCAGGACGAAGCCGAGGTGGACCGCTGCATGGCTATGACGGACCCCAAACTGTTCTCCTACTCGCCGGATGTGGCGCATCTCTACCTGGCCGGCATTGATCCCGCCAAAAGTATGGAGAAGCATAAGAGCCGCTTGATGCTGGCCGATTACAAAGACGCCAAGCGCGGCATCAAGGATTTTCGTGAGAGCATCTTCGATTTCGGCGATGGCGATATCGATTTTGCGGCCTGCCACCGCGTCCTGAAATCCATTTCCTACAAGGGTTGGATTTGCGCAGACCTCGATACCGCGCGCCAGGGGCCGCGCCTCAGCTACGAGCGCTGCCGGGATTACGTGGTCCAGAAGCTTGAGTCGATCTATGTCTGAACTATCGCGGCGAGCCATGCTCGGAGCCGCCGCCGGGCCTCTGCTCGCGGCGCCCGGCTATCGCATTATCGATCCCCACGTGCACGTCTGGAAACACGATCCCCGCTATCCGTTCGCCGCGGGCGCGCGCGTCCCTGCCGAGGATGCGGCTCCTGAAACGCTGCTGGCGCTGATGAAGGCCAATGGCGTCGCCAAAACCGTCATCATCCAGGTGATCCATTACAAGTACGACAACAGCTTTCTGGCCGGCGTTCTGAAGATGTATCCGAGCACATTTCAAGGAGTCGCCCGCGTGGATCCGTTGGACACCGGCGCGCCCGATCATCTGTCCCGGCTGGTGCAGGAGCAGCGCTTTCGCGGAGTACGGCTCAGCCCGGCCGGCGATGCTGCCGGCGATTGGATCCGGGGTCCGCTCATGCCGCCTCTCTGGGGGCGCTGCCAGGAACTGAAGACGCCGATGACCATCCTCGCTCCCATTGGCAGGATGCCCGATATCCAGGCTCTGATAGAAAAGTTCCCGGAGTTGACGGTGGTCATCGACCATATGGCGGACTGCCCCGTGGATCAGCCGGCCGAATTGGAGAAACTGCTCGCTCTGCGCCGCTATCCCAACGTCTTCGTGAAAATCTCGCACACCTGGTCCTTGTCCAGGCAGGAGTATCCATGGCTGGATTCGCAGGAACTCGTCAAGCGGCTGCATGCCGGATTTGGGCCGCAACGGCTGATGTGGGGAACTGACTGGCCGATCTCGATTAAGAACACCACGTATGCGCGCACTTTAACGGCCGTCCGCGACGACATGAAGTTTTTGAACGAGGACGACAAGCACTGGATGCTCAGCAGGACCATCGAGCAGGTTTGGCCATTCCCGGAATAACAAGCGCAGGAGCGCCGGCGCACGTCCTCCGCCCTGCTCGCCCGGTAGGCGGACCGATTGCGGTATGATACCCGCGAAATGAAACGAAGAGTATTTTTTCGCGCTGCACTCTCGGCCGTGCCGCTGCTGGCGGCTCAGCCTGGCAGGAAGTACAAGACGGCGCTGATTGGTTCCGGTTGGTGGGGGATGAATATTCTGCGAGAGGCGGTCGCGTCCGGAGAGTGTTCCGCCGTTGCGCTGGCCGATCCGGATCCGAATCAAATGGATAAGGCAGGATTGGAGATTGCGAAGCTCTCTTCCGACCGTCCGCGCCGCTACCTGGATTATCGCGAAATGCTTCGCAAGGAACGCCCGGATATCGCTATCGTGGCAACTCCCGATCACTGGCATGCACTGCCGACAATCGACGCCGTGAAATCCGGCGCTCATGTGTACGTGGAGAAGCCGATCTGCCATACCATCGACGAGGGTAAGGGGATGGTGAAGGCAGCGCGCGAGGCCGATCGCCTTGTGCAGGTCGGACTGCACCGGCGAGTCTCTCCCCACTGCATCACGGGTATGGAGTTTCTGAAGTCCGGCAAAGTCGGCAAAATCGGCATGGTTCGAACGTTTGCCCATGCCACTGGGGTCAGCGGAAGCAAGACGCCCGATAGCGATCCGCCGGCGGGCATGGATTGGAACCTCTGGCTGGGTCCGGCTCCCAGCCGTCCCTTCAACCGGGCCATTCATCCGCGCGGCTTCCGGCAGTTCCTGGATTTTGCAAACGGCACGCTGGGCGATTGGGGCGTTCACTGGATGGATCAGGTCCTCTGGTGGACCGAGGAGACGCATCCCAAGACTGTGTACTCAACCGCCGGACGCTTTGTCCGCGAGGACTCCACCGACGCGCCCGATACCCAGATCGTCACCTACGAATTCGAGACCTTCCGCGCCACCTGGGAACAGCGCCATTATGCGGGTAACAATGCCGAGCAACACCTGATCGGCGCATATTTCTACGGAACGGAGGGGACTTTTCATCAAGGGTGGCGAGACGGCTGGACCTTCTACCCGGTGAAAAAGTCGGCAAAGATAATTCATGTGGAACCGCAATTAAATGATCCGGACGGGCAAAACATCAAAGAGCTGTGGGCGGATTTTCTTCAGTCGATCCGCGCCAAACGGCGGCCGGTACGCGACATTGAGATCGGCCATCGTGCAACCAACGCCGCCTTGCTGGGAATGGTCAGCTGGCGTCTCGGCCGCAGTGTGCATTGGGATGGCAGAAACTGTCCCAACGACGCGGCGGCTAATCAACTGCTCCGCCGCGCCTATCGCCAGCCCTGGGAGTATCCGAAGGTTTAATACGAGATTGGCGTAATCTGCCATTCGACTGCTAGAAAGTAATTATCGAGTGCGCTTCCTGTGAACCAGGGCGAGCGAAGTTAGTCCCAGTCCCAGGAGTGCAAATGTCGCAGGCTCCGGGACAGCGGCAGCTCCGCCTGCCCCGGATTCACCGAAGAGCGCGAAATTATCCATGCCCACCGTTTCGTTGTTTACGTTTTTGTCGGACTCGAGAATCAGTGTCAGGCTGGTCACGTTCGACATCACAGCAGAGTAATCGATGGCGCTGACCCCAAACGTGGCCGCATCCAGAGACGTGGCGTAATGGGTCCAGGCGCCGGCAGCCCCCGGATTTCCAAGATCCAGAATTAGAAACGATCCCAAGCTGTTGGTAAAGGTAAGCTGGCCAAATGCCGTGGGGGCATCGGTTGGTTGCGCGTATAGAAGTATGTCGACCGAGAGGTTGCCGAATCCGGTCAGATCGCCCAAAAATTTGGACGGCGCCGCCGCGTGCATGTTGCCCTGGCTGCCGGCGTCGGTTTCTTGCAGGTAGCCGCCAGGATTTCCACCCGGCGATACAAACAGGGCAGTCCCCTGCGGGTTGGAAAGCCAACCATCCAGATCTGCATCAAAGGTGCTAGTGACTGTAGCCGCGCCAGCGGCGCGCGTAAACAACGCAACAGTAAGTGCAACGGTGGAGACGTGATATCTAAGGTTCATTGTTGAGTAATCCTCCAATGGATGACAAAACAAGCCTATAATCAAATACCGTTTTTTGACAGGCCCAGGCGTACTGTACTAATAACCTAGCTGCATTCTTAAGGTAAATGCCTTACTTACTTTTTTTGGCAGGAATTAGTCCAGAGAAAACTGCGTACTGCTGGCTTTGTTAGCGGTGCATGCCGGATCCGGCGTGGTGGGCTGCAGAGGTCTTTTCATTGCCAAGCGGCAAAGGTTGCGACCGTTCCTTTT
Source organism: Bryobacteraceae bacterium (assembly GCA_035526665.1). Lineage (GTDB taxonomy): Bacteria > Acidobacteriota > Terriglobia > Bryobacterales > Bryobacteraceae > DATLBY01. The sequence goes on along the minus strand of DATLBY010000311.1, from coordinate 1,076 downwards.
TCCGATATGCATTCTTCAGTTCGCGGACGAGTCCCGCACAAGCTTGCAAGCGCTCTAATTGTACTCCCACACGGAAGTGCTGCGCATTGATGCGCTCACACGTCCGTACATTCCCAATCAAAAAGCTGCCGCGGCAAGAAATGATGACTACTTCCGCTTCTTGAAAGGAATCGTCCGTGATCAATGCCACCCCCTCATCCGAAAAGTTGATTAACGTTGCCGGCATCTTGATGGAGGGGAAGACTTCACGCGCCAGAATTATCTTTTCGTCCGCGTGAGTACGGCGTTGCACACGCTTCTCTGTTGTCTTGTTATTTTTGTAGCGGGGAAGCATTGTGTGAATCCGGTATGAGCAGATTAACACAATAACGTGTTCAAACGGATACTTTTATAGGGCTCTTATACCTTAGGCTATCGTCTAGGGACTATACCGGTGTACAGCCGGTAACTGGGTGGGAAGAAACAATACTTTGAGATTTAACGAGCAATGCCAGAGCCGGTTATTTCATACTAACCATGGCAGCCTGCTGTTTGAAGCATTGGGTAACTGCTTTTCGCCAGATCAACTTTCCTTCGTTGAGATCCGCAAAGGGGCAGGCGGAATCGAGCGCGAACCTTAAGGTAGCCTTGTCCGCTCCGTCACACTCTGCAACGACTCGTTTCACGATGAGTTCGGCGACTAATTCAAGGGTTGTTGTTGAGGGCACAATCCAAAGTACACGGGGCAGGTCGATTTGAACAATAGGCCGTCAGTTTCACCCGTACCGGAACTACCCGGGCAACCTACCCGAGGCGACCTTTGGCGCGCGCGGATCTCCTGCGCCAGACGCCGGCGGAGCGCCAACTCCTTGTCACCCGCAAGGTGGGCGAAGAGCGTATCCACTGAGAATCGTGCACGCTATATTAGCCGGCGCGAGTTGGCATTTCCCATTGAAACCGGACGTCGGAGAGAAATGGAGGTGTTGCCCCTCCGGCGTGCCCTGGGCTGTTCTTGAAATGCCAGCGGACATGATGGGTCTGCGCCACATGGCGAAAGCCGGTTACGATCCGGTCGCTCTGGTTACTGTGTTGGATGG
>DATLBY010000310.1:0-4663 GCA_035526665.1 Bryobacteraceae bacterium | reverse complement strand
CCAAACGCTTCGGTAGCGCGTTTTCGTATCGTGATTCTGTAAAGCCAGCGGCTCTTCCGCCGCGTGAGCGGCATATACCGGCAGCTTACGATGCTGCATTCCACCCATGATTTCCTGATGATGATGCATTAATACTCCGTTGTGAAACACCGTCACATAGGCAGGCTTGGTCAGCTTGTCGCCCTCAAACCTGGGTGCCTCAAAGGCAATATCGTAGGTCTGCCATTCGCCCGGCTTGCGGGAGGCGTTCACCAGGGGCGGGTACTGCCCGTAAATGGCCGCGGCCTGGCCATCGGCGTAAGTGGGGTTGTTCCAGGAGTCCAGCACCTGTATCTCATAGCGGTGCATGAGGAGAATTCCGCTGTTGCCGCGCCATTGGCTAGTGCCGTCGATCTGCGGGGGAGCCGCCCACTCGACATGAATCTGGCAGTCGCCGAATTTTTCCTTGCTAACCAGGTCGCCGCCGCCAGTGACCATCTCCATGTATCCGTCCTGCACTTTCCATGTGGGAGGTGTCACGTTTCCACCCTTGCCGATCGAGACCCACTGATCGAGCGACTTGCCGTTGAAGAGGACGATTGCGTCCGAGGGGGGCTCACCGGGGCGGCCGGGTGTCACAGGTGGCGGGGCAGGACGCTTGATGTCATGGACGCGCCATTTCTGGCCAGGTAGAACAGGCGTGTCGTCATAGCCAACCGGCGAGGTTCTTTGCTTGGGTTTAGCCTCCTCCGCCCCCGTTGCGGCGGTCCAGGCGGCCAAAATTACCATGGGGATTCCGAGGGAAAGTACGATTCTCATCACCTAGGCAGCGTATCAGATTAGCAGCTTCAACGGCTTACGGCATTCAGGCCATTGGGCCCGCGGATTGCTTACCCGTACGTTGGAGGCCATCATGAAAAAGACAGTCTTATATGCCTGGTTGACAGCTTCGACAATGTTTCTTGGCAGCGCGCTGCCGGCGGAGAGTGCGCACCGTTATGTAACCACTTCGAAGAGCCACGCCAAGAAGAAAACGATCAAACGGGTGGGAATTGGCACTGCCGGGGGAGCGGCAATCGGCGCGCTCGCCGGAGGCGGCAAAGGAGCGGCCATTGGAGCTCTAGCAGGGGCTGGTACCGGGTATGCGTACGACCGGCATAAGAAAGGCAAACGAATTATTCCCTAAGTTAGCTACGCGGCGGTAGCGCCCCTTAGCCGGGCCTGCCGCAACTTCGCTTACTGAAAGGGGACCTTGCATGAGGCCGCTATGTGCTCTACTGAGAGGACTTTGAAGTTCTTAGTAGCGGTCTCTACTCCTCTGAAACCAATTAGTTTCACGGCATGATTCTCTGCGTGTAAAGCCAGATCCGGCAGCCCGGACACAACGGTCTTAACACCGGTTCTTGCATCCGCAAGAATAAAAGAATCGGCGTCACTCCCGGCCGTCAAGCAACCTACCAAAGTTTGCTGGCCTATTGAGTTACGCAGGAGATCATGCTTCCCGCATCCCACCAGGAAGATTATCAGCCAGATTACGAGAGATGCCTTGCTGCGCATGCCCGGTAGACACCCCAGCGGACTTAATCGTTTCTTTTGTAGCAATCCGGCGGTTGGCTGCATCATTCTAGAAGAGTGAATTTCCCCAGCTATGTCTCCCTCCTGGCAGTCTCCACCACGATTTTAACGGCCCAGAGTCGCAGCGTTCCGTCCGGTCAGGCGACGTCTGACGTAATTCCCCTGTCCTTGAGCGACGCTATGGACCGGGGTCTCAAACACAATCTGGGTCTGATTACCGGAGACCAGGCGGCGCGGCTGGCGGAAGCTGCCCGGCTGAGGGCGCTCAGCGGATTGCTGCCGAATATAAACGCGCGTAGCAGCGAAACATCCCAGCAGGTAAACCTGAAAGCTCTCGGATTCGGCGGCTTCCCGGGATTTCCGTCCGTCATCGGCCCTTTTCGCATCTTCGATGTACGGGCCTATCTGAGTCAATCGATCTTCGATTACAGCGCTATTGCGGCCAACCGCAGCGGCTCGGAAAATGTTAAAGCCGCCCGCCTTGCCTATCAGAATGCCCGCGACGCCGTAGTTCTCGCGGTGGTCAGCCTCTACTTGCAGGCAATCATGGGAACCGCGCGCATCGAATCGGCCTCTGCTCAGGTGACCACCGCGAACGCCTTGTTCAAACAGGCTACAGACCTCAAAAATGCCGGAGTGATGGCCGGCATCGACGTTCTACGGGCCCAAGTAGAAATGCAGGCCGAACAACAGCGATTGATCTTTCACCGCAATGAATTCGAGAAGCATAAGTTGAACCTGGCGCGTGCCATAGGCCTGCCGCTGGGCCAACAGTTCCGGTTAAGCGATCGCATCCCCTATGGCCCGCCGCCTACCTTGGCGTTGGAGACGGCATTGCAACAGGCCTATGAGACGCGTCCCGATTACCAGTCGGCTTTGGCGGCCGAGCGGGCGGCCGAACTCCAGAAAAAAGCCGCGCAAGCCGAGCGGCTGCCGTCGCTCTATTTCGACGGCAATTATGGCGCAATCGGTTCCGGTCCTTTCGAATCGCACGGCACATTTGTGGCATCCGTGGGAGTGAGGGTTCCCGTTTTCGACGGCGGCCGGATCAAGGCCGACGTACTGCGGGCAGACGCAGAACTGGAACAGCGCAAGGCGGAGACCGGTGACCTGCGGGGACGGATCGACTATGAGGTCCGCACGGCTTTTCTCGACCTGAAAGCCGGGGGAGACCAGGTGGAAGTAGCCCAGAGTGCCCTTCAACTGGCGAATGAGCAGGTGCGGCATGCCCGCGACCGGTTCCAGGCGGGGGTCGCCAACAGCATCGAGGTCGTGCAAGCCCAACAGGCGCTGGCGGCCGCGAATGAGAACTACACTTCGGCCCTGTTCGCCTACAATCTGGCGAAAGCATCGATTGCACGCGCGCTTGGCGTTTCGGAAAAACGTGCCAAAGAGTTTTTGGGAGCAACAGCACAATGAGCACTCAGTTAGATACCGAGCCGAAACAGGAGCCGGCGGAACGCATGGCGGACCGCTCTCCTGTTCCGAAACGCTCGTGGTTCCGGGAACATCCGCGGGCAGTCTGGGTAATCCTGGTTGCTCTGCTGGCTGCCTCTGCGGGCGGCTATTTCATATGGCGCCACTATACCGTACGCGAATCCACCGACGATGCGCAGATTGACGGCCATATCTTACCGGTCAGCGCACGCGTCGCAGGACACATCGTAAAAGTTAACGCGGAGGAAAACCAGTACGTGGCGGCAGGGACGGTATTGGTGGAGATCGATCCGAGGGACTATCAGGTGGCGCTGGACCGTGCCCTGGCGGATCTGGCAGGAGCCGAGGCAACGGCTCGCGCCGCTCACGCCGCCATCCCAATTTCCAGCACAACGACCCGCAGCCAGCTCTCAACGGCGCGTGCCGGCACAGAAGAGGCGGAAGCGGGCGTAGCGGTCGCACAGAAGGAGATTGCGGCAGCGAACGCGAGGTTGAATGCCGCCCAGGCGGGACTGCGGCAATCGACTGCAAACTACACCCGCGTGGCGCAGGATCTGGAACGCTACAAGCAACTGATCCAGCGCGACGAGATACCCAGGCAGCAATACGATGCGGCGGTGGCCGCGGCGGATGCGGCCCGGGCGACGGTGGATTCCTCCACCGCCTCCATTCGGGAAGCGGAACAGGGCGTAGCCGTAGCCCAGAGCAGGGCGGCTCAGGCGAAGGCCCGGGTCGGTCAGGCCGAATCCAGTGTGCAAGCCGCCGGCTCCGGCCCCCAACAAGTGGCGGTGTCGCGCGCCGAAGCGGGAACGGCCGAGGCGGGAGTACAGCAGAAGCGTGCGGCGGTCGCGCAGGCGAGACTCAACCTGGAATACACCGTGATCAAAGCGCCGGTCAGCGGAGTGGTGGGTAAAAAGAATGCCGAAGCGGGCCAAAACGTGCAGCCCGGGCAGCCCCTGCTTTCAGTCGTGCCGCTCGAGGATCTCTGGGTGACGGCAAACTTTAAGGAGACGCAACTACGCAAAATGCATCCCGGACAGCCCGCGGAAATCTCGGTGGATGCCTATGGCGGGCGCAAATACAAGGCGCACGTGGAGAGCCTGGCGGCTGCCACCGGGGCAACCTTCAGCCTGCTGCCTCCGGAAAATGCCACCGGCAACTACGTGAAAGTAGTGCAGCGCCTGCCGGTTCGAATCGCAATTGAAAAAGGACAGGATCCAGGGCACCTGCTGCGGCCGGGCATGTCTGTGGACGCCACCGTCCTGGTCGAATAACGCCGCATGACGCGCATCGTCACCATCACCGGTGAGTTCGGCAGCGGCACTACCGAAATTGCCGCCAGACTGGCGGATCGACTGCAATGGAAACTACTCGACCGCAACGTGATCGACGAGATTGCCCGCTCGGCCGCGATTGACCCCGCCGTGGCCGCTCGCTGTGACGAACGCGTGGACAGCTTTTTCCAGCGCGCGCTGAAGGGCTTCTGGCAGAGCGATCCGGCCGCCCCAACAGCGGCGGCGCCCGTCACAATTTTCGATGCCGAGTCGATGGCAGCTAACTGGTCGCGCATTATTGAAGAGGCCGGATCCATCGGCAACTGCATCATCGTAGGCCGGGGAAGCCAGTGTATCCTGCAGGCTCGCAGGGATGCTTTTCATGTATTCGTCTACGG
>DATLBY010000309.1:0-5119 GCA_035526665.1 Bryobacteraceae bacterium | reverse complement strand
CATGCCCACCTGCCTCGTCATACGACTCGGCAGGTGGGCCATTGTTTTTTTTATAAGTAGCTCCGTTTTCCGACAGCGTTACGACGCCCACCGCCGGCGCAGGCGAAGCTTGGAATGCGATGCCCCCGGGGGGCGCGGATTTTTTGTCACACATACCCTCAAAAACGTGGCAAGGGGAAAGGTCGATTCTCAAACTTTTCCCCCAGGAGAGATGGACATGGACAGCAAAAGGCCGCGAATAAGGCGTCGACGAAACCCGCAGCAGGTAGCTGCCGCAGTTCAGATGCGGACTGCGATAAGCGTGCTGCACCCAGACACACGACTTACAACGAATGACGTCGCCCTGGTGGTATGTCCTGAATTTCCAAACGTGGGTACGGTCTACCGCTTCACACGGACCGGGAAGCTGCCGGTAATCAAAGACGGCAAGAAGGTCTATTACACAGCGCAGACGGTCCGGGCCTTTTTGCGAATCCCGGAACCATGAACGATCTACTAGCGGTACCGTCCCCCCGACTACTTACCGCAAAACAGGTAGGACTCATTCTCGGCGTCCATCCGAATAGGGTGTACGCCCTCTCAATCCCGCGCGTTCAAATATCCGAGAAATCGGTGAGATGGCGCGCAGGAGATGTTGAAGCGTGGATCAACAGCAGACTCACCACTAACTAAGGAGTAACCGTATGATCTATCAGCGAAAGCAAGGCGCTCCATTCACTCTCGACCTGCGCTGGAAGGGCTTCGAGCGCATACAGCTATCGACAGGGACCACTCGGCAGAAAAGGGCCGAGGCGATGCAACGCACATTGGAGGGAATAAAGGACGCAGGTAGGCGGGATATTTTCTCGCTGCTCGCGAGCGGGCGACTCTCGCTGGCAGATGTGCATGACGACTGGGTAAGGAATCGGGAAGTTCTCGAACACCGAGTCGCCAAGGCCCACAGTCCTGAATTGGGTGTGCTGCTCCATGAATGGTACGATTGGCTGGAGGAGGCTGGAACCTTGTCAGCTAAGACCAGGCGTCCGTACGCAGAGCGCACCATCGCGCGCTATCGCCAGAGTTGGCAAAAGCTCTTGGCTGTGTTGCCCGCCGGCGAAACCGCCACGCTAAGCGCGGTGACAAAAGGATTCATTGCGGAGTATCGTAGCGTACGAAAGCGGGCCGGCACCCAAGCGGGAACGATCAATCGCGATTTGGGGGCCATCCAGGCCTTCTTGCGATGGGTCGAGGATGAGAAGGGAATAGCGGTAACGCGTTTCAGAATCGCAAAGGAGCGAGAACCCGACGGGCGTGAACGCTGGCTTACATCGGAAGAAATAGCTGAACTCAGACGTGTAATGGACCGACGATGGTGGCCGCTGTTCTACTTCTTGATACAGACTGGCTCACGGATTGGGGAAGCCCAGGGCCTGAGATGGGCGGACGTAATTACTGGTTTGGTGAGTCTCAACAACCGGAACCGGCGACTGAAAACCAATTCAAGCACCCGTCAGGTCCCAATCTCGGACTCTCTCCGGCCAGTGTTGGAAGAGCACAAAGCATCAGTGCCCCACTCGTATTCCGACCCAGTGTTCCCCGGGGAGCTGGGGGACTACAGGGTCGCTCGGCGCGTGTTCCTGCGCGCAGTCAAAGCGGCGCGCTTAGAACCTGTGAGGATTCACGATCTCCGTCATACGTTCGGCGTCCACGGCGCCCAGAATGGGGTGCCGCTTCCAAGGCTTCAGAAGTTGATGGGCCACGCTAGCCCGGTGATGACCATGCGGTACATGGCCCACGCTCCAGACAGCTATCTTGCTAGTGACGCGGCGCTCATCGACGCAAGCATGAACAGGCCTACTGAAGCGACAGTCCAGCAACGGCCAATGCTTCTTAAGGTTGTCTAGGGATCGTGCCTGAATTACTGCCTGACTTCTCGACATTGCGGAACCTGCGAGGCTGCCCGCACGTTGATGAAGACAATGAGGTTACATAACTTACGTATCATCTCGGCGCGGTAGCCAAGTGGTAAGGCAGCGGTCTGCAAAACCGCTATTCGCCGGTTCGATTCCGGCCCGCGCCTCTGCTCCGTCGTCAAAAGAGAGGCCGCCTGATGAAGGCGGCCTCTTCTATTTCGCAAGCGGGCCGGCAGAGCATCGAATTGTTTCAGCCCGATTTCTGGCAGACGGCCCTCGCAGCGATGGAACCACCGTTGAGCGCTATCTCGATGGCCTCGCGGCAGGTCCGAAAGAACTCTTCGTACTCGGGGGGACGTGTGCAATCCGGAGTGGGATACACCATTTGAGCGGCGTGCCAAATGTTAGTAGCGATGGTGTAACCATTCATAAGACTCATTAGCGCGCTGTCGGCTTCCGTCCGCCTCAATGACGCGGCGGCCCTACGGGTCGTGTGAGCCTCTTCTAGTTGCTGCTGCGGAATTTGCGTGCAGTATCGACTTCTTTCCACCGAATAGTACTTCCTGTAGGTGTCGGCCGCGGCAGAGCGGAATTCAGGTGACAAGCCGCGCTCCGTCTGCCGGCCGCCAGCCCCTTTATGGGTGCTAACAGTGAGCGCGAAACTGCCCCTCACCCCGTCACTGTGCGAGTGAAGGCAGATGAGGTACCGCCCACTTACTGGCAGTTGCCGCCCGATACTCGCATACCAGAAGCGTTGCCCATCACGCCGGGGGTCGACGAGACTGCCGCCGTCGTCCGCGACGAAATTCGAGCCTTGGGGCGCGTAAAGGGCAACAGCCACCGGGAGCATCTGCGGGCCCGCGGTAGAGACCGTCGTGATCCATATTGAGTCGCCGGCTGTGCCGGTGAAGAAGTAGTGTTGATGATAGCTGCGGTCGTAATGACCGTGATTGCTGTGGGCGTGCGACGACGTCAGCGCACTGTGGACAACTATCCGGTCCTGGTTCGAAAGCGTTACATCCGCCTGTCCGAACGCAATCAGCGGCGCGCTTGCCAGGAGCGCGATGCCGGCCGAAATCATTGAGCGCATTGGATTCTCTCTGAATCGATGCGCCAGAATATGGCGGGCGCTTGTACCGCGCACCAGCATCGGACGAATAGCTACTAGTTTTTCTCGTCGATTGGTCGGGGTCATGCGTGGTGCGCATCCTTGTTTTCGCAAGAACCTGCGGCTGGAGGTGATCGTGAGCTTGAGCAAAGTTTGCAAGACAGCGTAAGGATCCCGTAAGCTTGTGTGAGCTCGACCGAACGCTTGTCCTTCCAGCGTGCACATGTGTAAATGCCGGTGCGACACGCTCGCGAAAACTGCAAAACCGCTATTCGCCGGTTCGATTCCGGCCCGCGCCTCTGTATGAATTCGCAGTGGGCCCTCGCGCGTGATCATATTGCTACCGTTGGATGAACGGCTTCTGCCCCTAACACAAGGAGGCGGGGTGACGAAAGGATCGAGCGTGGCGCGTGGGATTTTGTATCTCCTCCTTCCCGCGGCAGTGGCTGCGTGCATGGTGCCCGCGGCCCCGCCGGTGAGCGGCGAGTCGGCGGTGTCTGGACAAACCCGCCAGGACCAGGTGCTCTGGGGCCGGCAACTGGTGATACAGCACGGTTGCGGTGACTGTCACGGCGGCGGTCCAAATCCAGCCGGTACCGGAACGGGGCCGTTTCTCGGTCAGACGCAGTGGCTTGCCGGGTCACCTGAGGACACATTGCCGGTAGGAAATTTCCGCGCATGGCCGGCTAACCTGACGGCTCACGAAGAAACGGGGCTGGGTCGCTTCAGCGAGCGCCAAATATTCAACGCGCTGAGATATGGGCTCCGGCCCCGCGCGACGCCGGACGTCGAGATCACCTCGGCCGTCCCCGGGCAGGGCAATCATCCAGCAGCACCGAACTACCTCTCGCCGGCAATGCCGTGGCTCGGAATCCGGAACCACTCGGACCCCGAGCTTCGCGCCATCGCCGCATATCTCAAACACGGCGTGAGACCTTTCGCCCGTCCCATACAGGTCAGCGAAGCCCCGCCCGATTTCTGGGCGAGCGAAGTCGCTGTGGAGAAAGTCGGCACCCACCTTGGCCCGGTCTTCCCCACGGAAAATGAACAGCTCCACTCGCCTGACAGGCGGGAGCAGGTGCTGCGCGGCCGTCAGGTGGTCATGCAGTACAGCTGCGGGGCGTGCCACGGAGGCGGCGGTCCGGAGCGGGAAGGCTGGCTCGCCGGGCTGCGCGGCGGACCATCGATCAAGGCTCCTTATGTAATCGAGTTCACGATCGCAGGGTTCAAGACCCGGCCGCGGAACCTCACGCCGGACAACAACACCGGTCTCGGGCGCTTCAGCGAAAGGCAGATCTTCAACGCGCTGCGGTTCGGTCTCCGTCCCGGTGAGACCCCGGACGTCGAGATCACGTCGACGACGCCCGGGGTCGGCAACTTTCCCGCGAATCCGAAGTACCTGGCTCCGCCGATGCCGTGGATCGCGTGGCGGCATATGCCCGATGCCGATCTTTGGGCAATTGCCGCGTACCTGAAGCACGGGCTGAAGCCCGTGAGCAACCGGGTACCGGACAGCGAAGGTCCGCCGGATTTCTGGGCCGGCGTGTACACACCGGTCGGGCACTTCGGGCTGTATCCTGCGCCTCCGTTTCCTACGGCTAACGAGCGGACGCCGTAGAGTTTCAGGGATCGTGCGAGGGGCGCGGCTCAAAACGCGCGTCCCTTCGCGGACCATTCAGGCCGTTCCGCCCCGGATCTCTATCTGTCAGTGCCGGCCGACGCTAACGAACATGAAAAGCCCCCGCCACTAAGCGCGCGACGGGGGCTTTGTCATGCCTTGTCACGAATTCATTAAAAAACCACGCTCGCGTTCGGCGAACACGTCGTCGTCGACGCGTTGCACACTTTGTAGGTGAACGTGCCGATGCTGCCGCGGGCGAGGACGTCCGTATGCAGCCCGTCGTTGGGGGTAGTGACGATCTTCACGCCATTGCGGAAAACGTCGATGTTCGCGGCGGTCGAGCCCGACCACGTGAGATCAACCTTCGGCGTTTTTCCCGACTTGTAGCCGCGGGCAGTGAGCGTGATGTTGTCGGGCGCCGGTGCGGTGACTGTGACGGTCTGGGATGTGGTGCCAGTCGCGCCGGCATTGTCCGTCACGGTCAAGTTCACGGCGTAG
>DATLBY010000308.1:0-8461 GCA_035526665.1 Bryobacteraceae bacterium | reverse complement strand
CAACTATATGAACAAACAACGAAAGATCGAAGTATTTAGCGCCGGGTGCCCGGCGTGCGAGCCCACTGTGCAACTGGTCCAAAAGATCGCTTGCCCCTCCTGCGATGTGGAGGTCCTGGATATGAACAGGCCGGAAGTTGCAGCGAAAGCACAGCAATATGGAGTGAAAACGGTTCCCGCCGTTGTCATTGATGGCCAGCTCGCGAGTTGCTGTAGTGGCGCCGGACCGAATGAAACGGCGCTCCGTGCGGCCGGCTTGGGCGTAGCCAAGTAAGGAAAGCAGAAGGAGTGCGATTATGCTTGGTGCGAAAACAGAAAAGTTCAACCGGGGCCCTCCGGGTGGTTCGTCGCGTTGTTCCAGTTTCCCTGCGAATAGATTCGTGAACGCCCCGACCCTACCCTCGGTTGCAGCCTTCTTCTTGTATTGACATGCGGCGGTATTTGGATAATTCTTGAAAAGCCGATAGAAAGGATCGGCCATTATCATGGACGGAACGCAGCCTAGTCGAAGAAGCCTGTTACAGACCGCTCTGGCGGCGCCCCTGGGAGCAGCGATGCGCCCGCCCGCCGCGTCGGACCTGATCGACAAAGAAAATCGGAAAGAAGGATCCGACTGGCAATTGACCAATGTCAAGCTGGACGGACGCAATCAATTCCGCACGCGGCTGATTGAAGGATACTGCTCGCATCAGAGTATTGAGGCGGGCCAGACCCTGCAGATCATGGTCAGCACCAACCCGCCAGGGCAGTTCGAGATCGAAGTCTTCCGCATGGGCTACTATGGCGGACGCGGCGCCCGGCGCGTCGCAATGCTCGGCCCGTTCCAAGGTAAGACTCAGCCCGATCCCGACATTCAACCGCGCCGCCTGCGTGAGTGCCGCTGGGAGCCCAGCACGGAAGTCCGAATCCCGGCGGACTGGCCCAGCGGCGTTTATCTGGGGCGTCTGGCGCGGATTGCCGAGAGCACTAACTCGCACGCCTGGCAGAGTTACATTGTATTCATCGTGCGCGACCGCCGGCGCGCCGACATCCTGTTTCAGTGCAGCGACAACACATGGCAGTCCTACAACCGCTGGCCCGACGACTACTCGATGTACACCGACCCGCGGCATCCATGGGCTCCGGACGTGGCAGGCAGCTTCGACCGCCCCTATGCGAAGTACGCCCAGATTTTCGATCATCCCCTGTCGATCGGATCTGGTGAGTTTCTCCTTTGGGAATTCCCGCTGTGCTACTGGTTGGAAAGCCGCGGTTACGACGTTACTTATTGCTCCAATTCGGACATGATCGAGCCGGCGCAAATCCTGCGATCGAAGGTCTTCCTCAGCATTGGTCATGACGAGTACTGGGATCAGCGGCAATACGACGCGGCGCTGGCGGCCGTAAAAGCCGGGGTTACCGAACTGTACCTTGGCGGGAACTCGGTCTGCGGCATATCGCCCTTCGAGCCGAGCCGTTCGGACCGGCCGAATCGCGTCATCAGCCGCCGCGGCCGCTACGGAGGCGCTACCGAAATCGAGAAGAAGGAGTTCTACAAGTATCCGTTTCCCATCACCGGACCGGACGAGGCGCTCCTGATGGGCGCTCGCAGTCCTTTTCCATTTAACGGCGGCGACGATTGGATTGTGACCCGGCCGGAGAATTGGATGTTCACAGGAACCGGAATGAAAAAGGGGGACCGAATACCGGGCCTGGTTGGGTGGGAGTTCCACGGCGACCCCGCAAATATTCCCGGTCTCGAAATTGTCGCGGAGGGGGTTGCACTGAGCGGCGGAGTGCGTCCCGTGCGATGGACGGCAACGGTATATCCCGGACCAAAGAAGAACTTCGTATTCAACGCGTCCACTATCTGGTGGGCGCAGGGGCTCTCTTCGCCCCCAGGCCACATGCTGCCCTGGTCACATGGCGTCCGGCCGCACGGGCCGGATGCCCGGGTGCAGAAGATTACCGACAACCTGCTGCATCGGGCTTTAGGCCGCGCGCTGGGCTGATCAGAAGTCCAGCCGGACTCGCATCATAATCTGCCGCGCCGGCGCATAGGACTTCGTGCTGCTAATCCTCCCTACAGATCCGGGCGCGCTGATATTCGCGCTCGGATTGTTGAAGTTCGGGTGATTGAACAGGTTCGTAATGGCGGCCCCATACGAGAAGGACAAACGCTCGTAGATGGGGATTTTCTTCAAAATCGTGACATCGTGCTCATGACGCCCGGGACCTTCCAGCACGTTCACCCCGCTGTTGCCAAAGCGTCCCGCTGGAGGGACCGTGAATGCAGCCGCATCGAACCAGCGGTCGATGGTGCGGCGTTCCGGCGGCAGATTGCCGTTTGCAATGCGATCCGGCAAACCGCCCGACGTGTTTGTATTCGATGGGTCTGAACCCGAGAATGCTGGGGAGAAGAATGACCCGCTCTCCAGGAAAGTAATCCAATACAGTTGCCATCCTCCCAGAACGCGGTCGGCGACAGCCGGCATTTGCCCCAGATATTTGCGGCCCCGTCCGACCGGCACCTCCCAAACCGCATTCAACACCACCCGGTGGCGGGATGTGAAAGCATCGCGGCTCCAGACTCGCGGAGCGTACGGGTTCTCCAGGTTCTGAAAATTGTTGTAATTCGAAGCCCAGGTCCAGTGGGCATCGAAGGTCAACTGCCCCACCTTCCGCTGCGCCTCAAACGTCAGCGCGTTGTAATTTGCCGCGCCATCCGACCGTGCAAACGATGTGGAGACGAATTGTGCATAGGGGCGCGCGGCCGCGGTGAACGGGATCAGACTGGGCTGCGGCTTGTTGGTGCCGATTGTGTAATTCAAGTCTCGCGATCTCGATCCCAGGTAGGAGACCCGGAGACCGATGTCGTGAATCTGGCGCTCGATCGTCACGTTGAATTGGTGAATGCGTCCGTTGCGCGTCTGCAGCGGATACCCGCTGATACTCTGTGTGGGAATGCTGCCGGTCCCCGGCGGGAAGGGATTTGGCAGAGAGAACAGCGGAGAGCGGCCATCGAGGGAGTTGAAGAAGGTCTCGCTGATCTGATAAGGGCCTCCGCTGAGTGCGCGGGCGAAGAGTCCCAGTGTTTCGGTGAACACTCCGTAGCTGCCGCGAACCACGAAGTTATCTCCGGCGGGTCTCCAGGCGGCCCCGATCCGCGGCGCCCAATTGCGCATGGAGGGACGCTGCTTCACCTCGCCGGTCGTGAGTTTGATGGTGTTGGTCGGATAGAGAGGACTGACAGACTTGGCGGCGTCTGCAGGCACAATCACTGCGCCCGTCACCGGATCCCAATTATAAATGAGTCCGTCATCATAGGTCGCGGCTCCGAAGCGCTCCCAGCGCAAACCCAGGTCCAGCGTCAGCCGGTTGTTTACCTTGAAGGTATCCACCGCGTAGAATCCGATTTCGCTATCCAGCCGCGTGCGGTTTGTCAGAGGGTCCAGCCGCTGGCTGGAGTACGGCAGTCCGAGGAGAAAGTCGGAATAGGCATAGCCGGTCAGCGAGCCATTAAACGCGAAAGAGCCGTACGTACCCTCCGGAACGGTTCCATCAAAACGCGAGAAAGGCTTCACCTCGCCGCCGAATTTCAGAACGTGACGGCCCTTCGACCAGGTCACGGAATCGGCATAGCCCCAATCGCGATCGTCCAGGATCAATCCTCCGGGTTGGTTGCGCAGGGTCGGATACCCCGTAATATCCATACGCGGGAAGCCCATCGCGCTGAGGTTTCTAGGGTTGACGCCCTGGAGTCCCAGGTCTTTTACTACCTTGTCTCCGCGCTGCGGAGTAAACCCATCCACCGTCCCGCCGTCTTCCGCCACCGCGCCATAGAACCCGAAGCGGAACGTGTTCACAAGTGTGGCGGAGAAGATATGCGTATCTTCGAGGGTAATGTGCCGGTTCCGGCGGTTGCGCGTCCAGCCCAGCGTGGGGAGACTGGCAGCTAGCGCGTAATCGATCCAATTGGTCAGAACGCGTCCGTAGATCCGGTTCTTGGACGTGAGCTGATGGTCCACCCGGCCGGTCCAGTAATCGCCCGTGCGCAGATCTCCCGGCCATGGCCACAAGAAGCCGAAGTTGCGCGAGAGCGCGTCTCCAGCGCCGAGGTTCGGCGTTGGGACGTAACCACTCTGTACCTTGAGAGCCGTAGCATTCAACCTGTTCGCGGGAATCATATTGCCGGGGAATGGGTTGCCGGAGAGCGGATCCTTGATCACTACGGGCCTGCTCAGTCCCAGCAACTGCGAGAAATCGCCCTGCCGCATGGCCGTGGTGGGCACGTCCTGAAGAAAGTAAGTGCCTCCCGGCCAGCGTTGGCCGCTGTAGGAGGCGTAGAAAAATGTTTTGTTCTTAAACACCGGGCCGCTGATCTCGCCGTGCATGGTGTGCGATTTCGCCTGCGGCTTTTGCGCGGCGAAGAAGTCGCGCGCATCCAGCGCCGAATTGCGCATCCAGTACAGGGCCTCGCCGTGGAAGCTGTTGGTGCCCGACTTCGTAATCATGTTGAAGTAGCCTACGCGGGAGAACTCGGCGCTGTTGTTTACCGGCACCGCAACCAACTCCTGCATGTCGTGAATGTTGCTGACCTGGTTGATAACGCCGTCACTGGTATGGCCATCGATGCCTTCCTGAATCTGCGACCCTGACTGGCCGGCCATTTGGACGCCGTAGATACTTCCGGCCGTCTGGACGTGCGGCAGGGTGCTGAGCAGCAGCCCGGGATTCCGGCCGTCGCCGATCAAGGGAGCATCCTGAAATGTTTTGGTGGCGAAGCCGGCCTGAATCTTGCTGCTATCCGTGGAAATAACTGCGGCTGCCGCCTGCACGGTCACCTCCGAACCAACGGATCCCAGTTCCAGCGGCACGTTGATGCGCCGGATTTGGTTGCTTTCCAGAATGATATTGTCTGCGACGAAGTTCCTGAAGCCGCCTGCGGTGACGGAAAGCCGGTACGTGCCTCGTTGCAGGTCCGGCACCTCGAAGTCGCCATTTTCACTGGTCAGCACTTCGCGCCGGAGATTGGTTTCCAGATTCAAAATTGTCACGGCGGCTTTCGCTACTGCCGCGCCCGAGGGATCGGTGGCCGTTCCGCGGATGGTGGAAACGCTGAGTTGTGCCAGGGCGGACTGCGCGGCACAAAAAACTATTGCGGCATACAGTAAACGCTGCATATCTCCCCCTTAAGCCGACAGAAACATACCACGGGAGTATAGGTCGTGGCGCCAATAAATGTCAATTACTCCAATGAGGCTCATGCAAATAACTGCTTATACTTAAAGAACTGCTCCTACTTGTGGAGCAGATTGGCAAGTTGCGCCGTGCCAGCCCGCCGGTGCCTGTAGGCCCCTCGCCAGTAAGGAAACCAAATTACGAGTCACCACACTGGGTTGACCGTGTTGTTGATGCCCCGGCTGAGTTCCGCAAAATGGGAGCAGATTGCGGTGTCAGTCTTCACTCAGGCCCTG
This sequence comes from Bryobacteraceae bacterium, assembly GCA_035526665.1. GTDB lineage: Bacteria > Acidobacteriota > Terriglobia > Bryobacterales > Bryobacteraceae > DATLBY01. The sequence continues at coordinate 3,005 of DATLBY010000308.1, read as the reverse complement.
CAGCAGCGGGACACTAACGGCGCCAAGGTTTCCACGCTGCAACTCCACTGCGTGAAAGTTATCTCATCCTACTGCTTATCGTAGACAATCGTAAAGCTGATCGGCTTGCCGTCGGCGTCGGTCCCTTTTTGCGTGACCGTCATTGTCTTACCGTCTTTAGAGACTACAGTTCTCCCCGTTGTTTGATATTTGCCGCCGGTCTTCTTCGTCGCATTGGTAAACGTGTTCGCGTCGATCTGCTTCACCGACATCGAATCAAATGAGGCGCCGCCGGTAACGGGAACTGCTACACCGTCGTACTTCAAGGTATAGGTGGCGTTCGTGGCCGTGCCATCCATCCTCTCGCCTGTGCTGGTTACTTTTACTCCACCGTCCGACGCCTCGCGTACCGTGGTTTGGCTCTTGTACGGGTTTGCCACGGGCGTGTTCGATTTCGATTTCGCGATGTTTCGCTTCCAGGTGCCCAGGGAATTGTCGGCTGCTGAAACAGCCATCGATGTAGCTACCAGCGCGATCGTCAAACAGACTGTGCGGAAATGCATACGGTTCTCCTATGTGAACTAGATTCTGCTTGGGAGCAGATCTCCGAATAGATTCGAAGGTAGCGGAAAGTATACGCTCCGCTGCATTCCGGCGCAAGCCTCCTGCCCGCGCATCTATAATGGCAACGCGCACCCGAACCATATGCCGGAACCGGATCCTCTCGAACTGCTCGCCCAGCGGGTTTCCAAACTGGAAAAGAAACCGAAGGACGCCTGGGACAAATTCGCCAGCCTCTCCAGCCTTCTTTCGGGACTCGTCATCGCGGTTGTAGCGTATTTTCTTACCGGCTCCGTCAACAACGCGCTGCAGGAGAGGCAGCTGCAATTCTCAAACGCCAAGGAAATGCAGGAGCTCCTCAGCCGCATGGCCGATCCCAAAACGCTGATCCCGGACAAGGAGTCCACCGCTCTGGTGCTCGCCAACTTCGGCCGCTACGCTATTGCTCCGTTGCTCAACGAAATCGAAAGTGGACAGGAGGGACGAATGACGGCCGGTGAACGCGGCCTGCAGGCGATCGGCTTCAGCGATCCAACAAACGCCTGCCGGGAGCTGCGCCGCGTGGTAGAAAAGCCTTCCCGCATCTTTCACTGGTATACGCACGCCGCTGTCATTCGCCTTCTCCGCGATGGAGACTGCCGCGACGTGCTGCCCGTGCTGCAGCGCTACCAGTCGGCGGACCCCAAGTCGCTCTACCGCGACGACCCCGCGCCGTCTCCGGAAGACCTCGGCAGAGTGAAGCAGGAGCTTGAAAACACCCTCCATGCCTTGCGCCGTCCTTGACGCGTTAGGGATATCATAGTGCGTCATGAAGATAATTTTGCTGGCGTGCCTGGCCCCCGCGGCCATTTTGCACGGGCAACTGGTCGACTGCCGCACCTCCGATGCCGGCTATAAAGTCTACCTGGACGATGTAGCCTACTCCGGCCCGAAGACGCTTCGTATGCCCGACGCAAAGGACTTCATGAACCGCCTCCGTTTCCGCCTCAAGAACGGCATGGAGCAGATGAAAGCGGAGACGCGCCTGCCTCTCACCGTGGTCCGCTGCGAAGGCCGCCAGCCAGGCGATGAGAACGATTTCAACCTGCGCCTCGTCGATGCTCTCAACTCCCGGGACGTTCTTCTCGAAGTGTGGGGCAGCATCATCCCAGGCGCCGGCCGCCCCTTTGAAGCTCTCATCGGCTTCGCTCTTATCCCCGTCCGTTTCTATGAGCGCGGCTCCTCCGACATTCCCGGCGTCTACGCCGTACGCTATCTGATCCGGTCCAAGCTGGATGATGCAGCCGAGCTGCTCGGTGATGCCCTCGAGCTGCGTGCCTTCGTTTCGCTCGCCGCCGGCATCAAGGCTCACAAACAAAAGAAGTACAACGAAGCCTACGACTGTCTGTGCGACGGCGCTGCCCTGGTCGCCCGCTTCCAGGCCGAGGGGACTACGGCCGCCAAGCCTTCCCTCATCAGCTATGCGCGCCGCCTTGCTCTAGAGACTGTGCGCGCCGCCAATGCCGATCCCGCCTATCAGGGACGCTTGACCCTGGTGAATGCAGCGCAACCCTCGCAGATTTGCCCTGCCCGGAGGAAGCCGTGAAGCCTCTTCTCAGCCTCTTGCTCCTCGCCTACCCGATGGCCGCCGGCGAGCAGGGGGTGAATTGCTCGGGACCCGTCGTATTTCCCAACGCCGAGGTCAACGTTGTCGTTCTGCCCTACGATTACCTGGGAGCCAACGCTGTCCTGGAGCGGAGTGCAAGCGCCCAGCGCCTCTCGCTCCTGCTGCAGCGCAACATTCTCTTCTCTCTACTGAAGTACCCGAGTATCGGTTCGGTTCAGTTGGTGAGGCGTGGAACGGAACCCTGCGAGCCCGGCATCGTGGCGGATCAATTGTTGAAAAAGCGTTCCGGCTCGCCGCGGCCGCTCGGTCCTCAGAAGACTGCGGTGATGTTGTGGGGAAATTTCTACGAAGAAGGCGATGCCCTGTATGTCCGCAGTTTTCTTCGCCTGGTCCGCAACTATCCGGAGGGCGAACAGCTGGCTATGAAGGTGGGCGACGCGTCATTCACCGGCGCCATGCCCGTCAAAACCGTCGCTTTCCCGGCCACGCGCATCACCGCCGCCGAGCTGCGCCAGATTGACGCACAGTTCCGCGGGCTCAACAAGATTCGTTCCGAGCCGGATGATTCGGCCCCTGCCCGTGAAATCCCGTTGGACCCGGCGACGCCCTTCTCTTATTCGATTGCGCGCGTCCAGGGAGAATGGATGTACGTGCAGCCGATGGTCTCCGGTCCTGCCGGGTGGGTAAAGGCCGGCGCTCACCTGAGCGACCTGCCGCTGCGTAAAAAAATGCCGGAACTTAGCTTCCTCGATGGAGTAGTTGCCTATGTATTCGCCGCCGGGGCCGGCCCTCAGACGCCCGCTTCGGCGCGCTGGACCGCGCAGGCCATGGATGCGATGAATCGTTTCGCGGCCGATGC
>DATLBY010000307.1:0-8431 GCA_035526665.1 Bryobacteraceae bacterium | reverse complement strand
CAGATCGGCTAATTGTGGCTTCGGCGCGCGCTTGCAATGCTCGTCGAACACGCCCGGCACGCCGTCGGCGATTACCGTTCCGCCGCGTGCGGCAAAGTCCCGTATCGCGCCTGCCTCGCGAGCTGACAGCGCCGTAGAGCGTGGCAGAATCAAAACTTTATAACCGCCGGAAATCAGTTCGCCCTCTTCCACCTGTCCATAGGAAACGAATTTGTACTGTAAACCCTGATCTTCAATGGATCTGCAATAAGATTCGCGGAGGCGCACAAACTCGCCACTCCGTTCCGTCTTTGCGCCGCGCGTCATCCACTTGTCCCCATTAGGCCGCTGCTCCAGCATCCATTCAATGCGCATGCTCGCCTGCGAGTAATGAATGGCGATGGGATCCGGCAGTCGCTCACTATTAATCAGTTGCGCGGCGATTCCGTTGCGCAGCTCTTTGTAATAGGGCTCCACTTCGCGCGCCCGGCCGCCCAGCTTGTTGTCGGCGCCAATGAATTGTGCTTTGTCATCCCAGATAATCAATCCTCGATTTCCATGCAACATTTCATACCAGACACGGTGTTGTTCCCAGGGACCCGTGGCAAAAGAGGTAGTGGTGACCGCCATGTTCGGATTGAGCGAGCGGATAATCTCAATATTGTTGCCGATATCATAGGGCTCGATAGAAGTGAGCGCCTTGGTCATGCGCGCATAGTCGTAGCCTCCCCAGCCGGGCATCTGGCCTCCTCCGATGCCGACGTGGGCATCCGGATCCACCGACCGGATCGCATCCGTGCCCATCTTGAGGGCGCTGGAATAAGCTACGTCCATCCATTCCTTGAAGTCGCTCCACGCCGAGAAGTTATCGCCGGGCTGCTTCATTGCTTCGTCGGTTGTCGGCGGAATCACGGCATCCCAAGCAGTGAAGTTCGATCCCCACTGCTCGTTTAACCCGTACAGCGTAGGGTAGCGCTGGCGCAGCCACACGCGCATGCCATTGAGCGAGTCATCTGAAAAATCAAAATCCCAGAAGGCCGCCAGGTCGCCAATTCCGGTTTCGTCACCAAGGCTGTAGAAAACGGGACGATATGGTGAGTAAAAGCGGGCAGACTCCACCAGCCGGTTGTGAATTTTGTCCAGCCAGAGCGGATCACTGAGGCTCGGCCGCCGCTTGAACGGTTCCTTGCTGGCGGTATTTGTTTTGTATTGCTCTTTGGCCGCGACGAATTTCCAGTTGCCGGGCCTGTCGGGGAAGTAGCGGTGGTACTCGGAATAGAAGTCTGTGGAAATGTTTTCAGAGTACCAGCGGAGGTCATTGTTGAGGAGAAAATCGGGAACCACCTTGTTCTTACCTACCGATTGACCGCCATTGATCCCCACCTGCTTCAGGACCGCCGCCTGCTCAGCGGAATGCCGCTGCCACATCATAATGATGTAGTCCCACCACTTTCGATCCGGTGGTTTGGCGATGAAAGTAATCTGCGCATCTTCTTCGCGATTGTCCGCCGCCCCTTTTTTGTTGACGCCTTTGAACGATAGATGGGCGTGCAACTCATTCTTCATCGCAACCGCCCGCTCCAGTGAGATTGGAAACGCGATCTCACTTTCATCATTGAGCTGTACCGGGAGCTTGCGGCTTTCAATGAGCCGGCCGTAGGTATCCGTCCACTGGATGGAGAGTTCGCCTGTTCCTGTAGCGAGCTGATTCGAGCGATAGATGGCGGTGATGGTTCCTTCCCGTTCTAATGCGTTGGAAGGCAGCACGATCTCAGCGCCGGACACTGCAGCTATCGAGAGTACGGCGGAAGCAAAGGTTTTAAACATAGGAAATCGATTCTATTCGAGGCTCGGCGGAGTGGTTACCAGCAGCTTGGCTGCCTTCATGTCGGTCCAGTTCAGCGGCTGGTTGCGCTCCGGCAGGTTGTGCGCGGCTGCATACCGGTTCCGTGCGCTCTCCAGTTGCGCCGCCCAATCCGCGACGGGCAGTTGAAGTTGCCGGAGCACCAGGTAACTCAGGTCCACAGTCCGGTCACCCGGGTGGTCCTTCACGTCATCCAGTTCGTGCAGCAGGCGCCGGCCGTTGGCCTCGGCCACCCGGGGATACCAGCTTTTATACCAGGTCTCAGTCAACCCGGCCATAGTCTGATTGCGCTCATCGCGAGCTCCACGCAACGCGTCTAACGCGCTGTCAACGGCGGCAACAGCTTGCTTGGCACGGCCCGCGCCCGCTTCGGTGGCAGCCGTTCCCAACTGTTTGTCGATCCGCCCCAGCGTTAGTAAAAAAGCGACATTTTGCCGGCAAAGAAGCGCATTCGAGAGCATTACCTCTACGTTGTATTGATTCCGTTCTGCCCGCAGGAGATTGCCGTTCAAAATAGCGATTAGCTCGTCACTCTCGTTCAGGAACTGAGCGGCCAGTTGAAGACGCTGCCCATTTGCCTCGTTCCAGGACGCACTGTGCTTCAATTCTTCGCCGAGCACAGCGGGTAGAGTTAATGACTGCTCCTGCCTTGGGTGCGGCGGCGTATAAATACGATTGGAATTTCCCCAGATTGGTTTTAGGGTTTTAGATTCGACGCGTTCCCAGCTGTCGCTCCAGAACTGCGCCTGATAACTGAGCAACTGATAGGCCCGGTCCATCCTATCGGCAGTCCAGCCATAGAACAGTGGGAAGAAGGCCGCAATCAGCTCGCGTGAATCGGTTGACCCGGGATGCCATGCCGCCGCCATCCCGGTGGCATAACCGAGCCAGAAGTCCTCTGAATGCTGGCCCGCGTCGCCCCAACCCGCCACGATGGCCCCGTGCAAATCGGCAACACCGCGCGATTGATCGAACGAAATCTTTTCAAAAACCTCCTGCCCGCGGCCCACTCTTTCACGATCGGAGTGGAGCCGGCGGGATGCGGGCAGCGGGTAATAGTCGGGAAATACTCCCTCCTCGCCCTGGGTGGCCGTATAGATCATCTGGCGAATGCCGCGTTGCCGGAAAAGCTTGTCGTATTCGGGCATGTACACCTCGCCGTTGATGAGAAACGGCGGCAGGGACGCAATATCGCCCGGTTTGAGGGGATATTCGCCCCAAAACACCACCTTACGGCCCCGATTGTGCAGATAACCGCCGGTCTTGGTCACAAACTCCGCCAGGAGTTTTCCCCGGCTGCCATAGGTGTCCGCGGCCGACTTCTCATTGCACTGCGCGTTGTTTGCCCAACCGATGTAATAGGCTTCATCAGTGGACAGATAGACGTAGTCAACGCCGCGATTTGCGTCCAGCAGATCCTGAAACATGCCTTCAAGTAACTTGTAGGAATCGGGATTGGTGGCGCACAGCTCGTAGTTACTATCCGGAAACGCGCGCAGCCGCTGATACTCTGGGTGCTTGAGAATGAACGCGATATGCGCCGGAGCATCCAGGTAAGGAATCACCTGAACGTGGTAGCGCAAGCCGTAATCGGTCAACTCCTGAAACTGGGCGGCGGTCAGGGCATACGGCTCGATGACCGCCGGTGCGTGCTGATATTGGAAATGACCTTCCAGCTTCAGTACAAAACCGTTAATTTTGAAAAACGCAGCCTGCCGGATAGCGCGCTTCAGAGCCTCTGGACGATCCAGATGGTGCGCGTCATCCCAATAGATATGGCGTCTTTGCAGGTCGGGCCAGTCAGTTATTTCCCCCTGGGGTAGCCATAGCTTGCCGGCCGAGGGCTTCAACAATTGGGCCAGCGTCTCGATGCCGTAGAACAGCCCGGCCGATGCATTGGCGGTGATGGTCACCGAGCCCGGCTGTGTTTGGATCCGGTACGCCTGTGCGGCGATTGCCTTCCGATCCCGGTCCAACGCTGCACCGGACTCGACTGAGTTTGGCCGCAGTTCCAAGCGGACCAGGGTAGCTCCGCCCGAAGTCCCGGCCGAAAGTTTGTGACGCCCGATCAGTTCCTCGTTCAGCAGCGACCGCATTTTCTCGTCCACCGTTCCCGACGTTTCGACTCGCCAGGATGGGCCAAACTCCAGCTCTGCCTCAGCCAGCGAAACGCGCTGCGGATTCGGTACCACTGCATAGCCCCGGGCAAACAGCGGCGAGGGCGCACCATCGACGCGCCAAAGGAGCGTGAGAAGAAAACAGGCGGCACGAAGTGAGCCGGCCGGGGAAATTGAACTGAACATTATCGTCATTTTGTCACAAGGGTGTTTACGGCCTGGATTCGATAAAAACAGCAAGAGCAGCGGGGCTGCCCTGGATTAGGAAGCCCGTGCAGTGCAGATGCGAAGTTAAAACAGGACTTTCATGCCAAACTGGATCACACGCGGCCAGGCAAACTCGCCTGTGACCGTGCCAAAGGCGGTGCTGCTCGGCGTGGTATTCGGCGCAGTAAACTGCGGATGATTCATAAAGTTGATGGCCTCGGCACGAAACTGGAGTTTTGTCCGCTCCGTGATCTGGGTATTCTTGATCATCGAAACATCCCAGTTATTGGGCCCGTCGGCGCGTATTCCCCCAAATCGAGAGGAAAGTGTGCGCAGGTTGGAACCTGGCTGCTTTTGGGTGTCGCGTTCGAAACCTGCATCCGTGTTGAACCAGCGGTTCACGTTGCGCTGGTCGCTGGGCAGACGAATGTCTTTCAGGTTGCCATAGAAGAAGACATTTCCAAATCCGAGCGGAGCTCCACTTTGCAGTGTATAGATGCCCTGCAGCTGCCATCCGCTGATTGCGTAAGACACGATCCGGTTCGATACATTGCCGATCGCCTTGCCGCGTCCGAAGGGTAATTCGTACAACCACGTCACTGCGAGACGGTGAGCCCGGTCCTGAGTGGAGATTACTTCTTCCAGCCGTGGATCGCCCGGGTTTAGGTACGATAGGGCCTCCATCGTTTTTGACCAAGTGTACGACAGCGATGAATTCAGACCCTTTGAAAATCGCTTCTCGAAACGAGCTTGCATGGAGTGGTACCAGGAGTAGCCGATGTTTTGATTAGCGCTAATGCCGCTGAACTGCGGGTAGGGCGCAATAGCTGGGCACGAGAGACAGTGGTGGACGCTAACGCCGTCTTGGGCAGCAACGGATAAAATGGATTCGTCACTTGTGCCCCCAGGAAGTTAATTACATTGTTGTCGCGTACGTTGAGCGTACTCAGATACTGATTCGGAATCGGATTCAGATCCCTGCTCACCTGCATCCTGGTTCCGCGATTGCCCACATATGACAATTCCACCAGGCTGCTGTGAACGAGTTCGCGCTGAACCGCAAACTGCCAGCGCTGCATGTACGAAGAGGTCGTATTTTCGTCGAAGAAGCTAATCCCTTGACCCAGGTTGGTCGCCAAGCCGCCGGCCGCGCCCGCTGGGGGCAGAAAGCCTCCTGGAAACGGATTCGATAGGCTCGCCGCATAAGTCAGCCCGTTGTCCAGCGATGGCACGAGATCCGTCGACTGACTGAAGCCGGTCTGATTAACGTGTACGTTTGTCACGCCCAGAGCATCGAAGAAGATCCCATATCCCCCCCGGATAACCGTTTTTGGGTTAAACGAGTAGGCGAAGCCCAGTCGCGGCATGAAAAGATTTTGATCGGTCTTCCAGAGCGTTCTCGGCTGGCCGTTCACTCCTGCGAAAGTGAGTCCTCCGGCCACACGGAACTGGCTGAGCGGAACTTCGGCGATCGGATTCCTGGCATAATTGGCCAACACCTGCGCCGCGATCGGACTGACTGCATTCGCGTCGAAGCCGCGAATACTCCGGTTATAACGTTCTGTGACTGGCGACGGCCGCTCGTATCGCAGGCCAAGGCTGAGCGTCAGGTTTCGGCTCACTTTCCAGTCATTCTGGAAATAAAGAGCGGGAACGGTGGATTGTTCCGCATATGAATCACTAATTGGGAAGTTGCCGCTTCCGGGCAGACCATACAGAAACGCCGCGAAACTCTGACCCATGGGCGCGCCTGGCGAGTTGTCGAGCGGGCCGCGGGTCCAGGTGGTATCGAAGTTGAGCAGGCCCGACGAGTTACCCAGGTTGAAACTGTTGCGCCGGTAGGATCGCCATGCCAATCCGTAGCGCAGCGTGTGCGCGCCGGCTACGGTCGTGATATTGGCCGCAAGCTCATGAATGTCGGTGGCCACGTTGTTCGTGGGGCTGAGACCACCCAGACTTGAGTAACCCGACACGTTGATGTTCGGGAGCTTCACATAGCGGGGATCCACGCCTTTCACTTGCTTGAGGAATTCCTGCGAGAAACCGGCCCCCGCCAGATCCCATGCGTCCTGGTAGGCCTGATTTCCAGTGATAAACCGCGTGAGCGTGTAACGCGTATTCAGGAACCAGCGTGGAGAAAACGTGTACACGTGATCGACTGCGAAGCCCTTGTTGTACCGGTAGAAGTTGTCCCCCACCGCCAGATTATGCCGGATGTTTTCCGGCCGCTGAAGGTCGGTGAAATTTGTGCGAACATAGAACCGCTGTTTGTCCGATATATTGTGATCGATGCGGACGATGTGATTCCAATAGGTGTCCTGCGCATTCTTGCCCTTCTGATAATTGTTGGTGCCGTCCACCGTCCCTGCCTGATTGGGCGAATCCCACAGCGAAGCAATGGCTCTCGCTGCCGGATTGATGCGGCTGGCCGGGATGATGTTCCCTGCCAGCGGCGCCCGGCTGAACCGGCCACCACCTGCCGCCGTGATGGAGTACGGGTCATAAATCTGATAACGCGAACCCAGGGCCAGCAGGCTGGAGAAATCTCCCTGTCTCATGGCCGCCGTCGGCACTCCCTCCACCACCCAGGGTGAGGGATCGAAGCTCCAGATACCCTCGTACCCATACATAAAAAACGTACGGTTGTGGCCGTGGTAGAGCTTCGGTATCTCCACTGGCCCACTGATGCTGCCACCCCAGCGGTACAGACGGAACTGGGGCTTTCCCACTGCCAGGCGGAAATACTTATTCGCATTCAGCACGGGATTCTGCATGAAGTAGTAAACCTGACCGTGCAGGCCATTTGTGCCGGACTTCAGGCTCATGTTGATGGACGCCCCGCCCATGAAGCCGGAACTGGCGTCGAAGGTTGCCGCCTGCACTTTGAACTCTTCCACCACGCCGGGCGGCGGCGAGTAGGCCACTTGTGAACCTTGCATGTTCGGCGCCCCGTCCATCATGAACTGGTTGCTGCCGGATCTGGTCCCGTCAATGGACATCGTGGACGGTGAACTTGTATCGAAGGGTCTGACGTAGCCGGCCGACTCGGGAGTGAAGATCACTCCAGGCGCCAGTGTCGCCATGGTCAGCACCATGCCGTCCTTTAACGGAAGTTCGAGAATCGTCCGGCTGTCGACGACGTAGCCGATAGAAGCCGACGAGGTGTCGAGTAGCGGCGTTTCGGCAGTGACGTTGACCGTTTGGGTAGATTGGCCTAACTCCATTTCCACGTTAATCGCCACTTGATCGTTCACTCGAACCGCGATCCCGGTGCGCGTGTAGGTCTTGAAGCCAGAATGATCCAACGTGACGGAATAAGTGCCCGGCAGCAGCAGGGGGAAGATGTAATCGCCGCTTTTATTCGTTACGGAACTGAACTGAACTCCGGTATCCAGGTTTGTCGCCCGGACGTTCGCGCCTGCGATGACGGCATCTGACTTATCGGAGACACGGCCCAGCAGGGTGCCTCGCGCCTCCTGAGCCGTCGTCGGAAGATTAAGAACTAAGATCGCGGTGGCAACAAGCCACACAAATTTGCAAAACATGGGACCTCCCGGGTCCGCCACAGGCCGGGCCTAAATTGTACATGGACAGTTGTGGCTTGAAATCGCGATTAGTCTATCATAAATGCGCCGATCTGCGAGAAGAAGAAGCGCTTTTATTTTTTCTTATCGATTCGTTCGGGTGGATTGGTGAGCAGCCATCTGCCAGTGACCGTCCCGCTCGGTATACACCTGTAGCGTACGCACTCGGAACGAATCCTGGCCCGGCATCTTTACATCAACAAAGCCTGTCAAAACGGCTGCGTTTCCGTAAAAGCGGACAGTTACATCACTGAACGTAAGGGATTCGTATTTTGCGGGACCTTTCGTTACAGCGCTGATGTACTCTTCTTTGTTCTGCCTGTGCCCCCCGGCGTGAGCATATTGCAGATCATCGGCTAGATATCGCTTCAGACCCTCGGCATCCTGTTTCACCGCGGCCGTAGTCCAGCCCCGCGCCGCGTCCTGTACAGCGGCGGGATCGGCAGCCAGAGAATACATCGCGGTCAGGAGCAGAAGAGAATTAATAAGAATAAAGCGCATGAACATGTCTCCAGAATTCGGGATTAAGCCTTTCTGAGTTGGTGCATCAAGTCTGTCTTACCGCCTACATCCGTAAGCCGGAAATCGCGGCCAAGGTAATGATACGTCAGCTTGGTGTGATCCAGTCCGAGCAGACCGAGAATCGTCGCATGCAGGTCGTTAAGATGAACCGGACTTTC
>DATLBY010000306.1:0-3553 GCA_035526665.1 Bryobacteraceae bacterium | reverse complement strand
GGGCGCATTCGGAAGGTGAACTCCTACGGAACACTCAGCACCATGAGTACCGCCATCGCTCACCCTGGCTCCATCGCTCTCGACAGCTTCGGCAATGTGTTTGTATCCGATGCTACTGCCAACCGGATCTATCGGGTGGCTGCGGATGGCCGGGCCACTCCGTTCGCCGGCGTCGACAAACCGGGTTTCGGAGGGGACCAGGGGCCCGCCCTGCAATCTGTGCTGGCATCGCCCTCCGGCCTGGCGTTCGATGCCCTCGATTCGCTCTACTTCGCAGACACGGGAAGCGGGCGTATCCGTAAGATTTCACCCGGCGGGTGGATATCGACTGTCGCCGGAGGAGGAACGCGGGAGGGCGACGGGATCGCCTCGGAATCCGCGCTATCCCAGCCGGCCGGTGTTGCTATTGACAATCAAGGCACGCTGTTCTTCAGCGAGTCCGGCGCAAATCGAATTCGTTCGCTGAGCCGCTCAGGCCTGCTAACGACCGTCGCCGATGCCGCTTCAGCGAACCTTCTCCGCCCAGGGGGATTGCGCGTTGCCCCCAACGGCGATATCTACGTTGCCGATGCCGGCAATCACCGCATACGGCACATTCCGGCCGTTGGGCCCGCTACCACTATCGCCGGGAACGGAGCTCCCGGGTTCTCGGGAGATGATGGCCCCGCGGCCGCGGCCAAGCTCTCATCGCCATCCGATGTGGCTCTCGACAGCGCGGGAAACATCTGGATCTCCGATACGGGAAATAACCGGATTCGAAAACTGACTCGCGAGCCCAGCACTCCGGGCGTCGGTCAAATTAGCACCGTGAGCGTAACTCACGCGGCTACATTCAAAGAGCAGGCCGTCGCCCCCGGCGAGATTCTCTCCATCTTCGGATCGGGCCTGGGTCCGGTCGTCGGCGCGATAGCCAAGCTGACAAGTGCCGGTATACTCGAAACGCAGGTGGCGGAGGTACAGGTGCTATTCGACGGCCGGCCAGCGCCTCTTTTTTATGTGCAGGACCAGCAGATAAACGTCCAGGCACTCTATGCGCTCTCTGCCCAACGCAGCACCGAGATTACCGTCGTGTACCGGGGACTGGTGGCAGCCCGGGCCACCCTCGCCGTGCAGGACTCCGTTCCAGGACTGCTGACATTGGCCGGAGGAACAGGCCAGGCCGTCGTAATGAATGAAAATGGCGTCACCAACGGGATGGATTCGCCGGCTAGTCGAGGCGCCGTCGTCGTTTTCTATGCCACTGGCGATGGCCAGTTGGGAGCCGATGCGCTGGATGGAAAGCCAGCCGTCTTCAGCCCTTCCTCAGCCAGCGTGGCAGTGGATATAGCGGGCTATCCCGGCGAAATTCTCTATGCGGGCCGGGCGCCCGGGTTTGTAGGACTCATGCAAATTAATGTACGTTTGCCGGCTGCCTTAGCCGCTACAGGCTTGCAGCCTATAACACTGTCGGTGAATGGCGCAAAGAGTCAGCCCGGCGTAGTGCTCGCGCTCCAGTAGGCGTCACACCATGTACATACCGCCGTTGATCTCAATCGTCTGGCCGTAGGTATAGCGGCTGCCCTCCGAGCAAAGGAAAACAATGGTATCCGCGACTTCCTCATTCGTTCCCAGGCGCCCGGCCGGCGTCATCTGAACCACGGCATCCAGAATCTGGCGGTTCGAATGCTTCTCGTGGAAATAGTTGTCCACCGTTCCTGGACTCACGGCATTTACCCGGATCCCATGCGGCGCCAGCTCCTTCGCGAGTCCCTTCGTAATCGTGGCCACAGCCGATTTGGCCGCTGCATAGACGGTGGCGCCCGGCCCCCCTCCATTGCGGGCGGCAATGGAGCTCACGTTGATTATGATGCCCGCGCCTTTCTTTATCATGCCTGGAACCACGGCTTGCGCGATGAAGTAGGCGCTCTTGGCATTCAGATTCATCACTTGATCGAACACCTCGGGAGTAAACTCCAGCAGCTTGGCGCGCATGATCAGATGCCCGGCGTTGTTGATCAGAATGTCCACTTCTGGAGCCTTGGATTTCAGCTCGCTGAGAAAGCCCTGAATTCCTTCGTCCGTGGAAAGATCGCCCCCAAGTATTTCCACTTGGGCGCCGCTTTTCCGCACGGCAGCCGCCGTCTCCTCCGCCCCTTCACGATAACCGTTGTAGTGGATCACTACCCGGCTGGTTCCCTCTTTTGCGAGCGCCAGCGCGGTCGCCGACCCAATGCCGCGTGAAGCCCCAGTCACCAGGGCGGTCTTGCCCGCGAACTCTGCTTTCATTCCAATCTCCTTAAAATATCCCGTCAAACAATCGCCAGCGGACGCACCGGACTTCCGGTACCGCCGCGGATCTTCAACGGAGCTGCAATAAACGTGAACGTGTAGATTCCGTCCTGCGCTAGCTCTTCCAGATTCAGGACTTCGATGATGTGTATTCCTGACTTTACCAGCAGATGCACGTGGACCGGCATGGCGGCGCTCGGCACTTTTTCAAAAGCGATGGTGTCCGAGCCGGCCGCATAGACCTTGCGGTCACTGAGCCAGCGCGCCCCCTCTATCAGAGGTCCCGGTCCGTGTGTCTCCGAGACGAATCGCTTCGCATCGTCGAAGTATCGCGCCCAGCCCGTGCGCAGCAGAACCACGTCGCCACTGTGTATTTCCACCTTCTGGATGCGCACGGCCTCATCCAGGTGCTCAGGAGTGATGACGAACTCCTCCGGCAGAGCCTCCAGCTTCTGATGCGTTGCGATATCCAGCAGAACGCCGCGGCGCAGTATGGGCTTCACCGTATGGATAGAGTGCTGCAGTACCCCCCGGGCATACGTCTGCACGTTCTCCACCGGGATGTCGCCGTAGAGCATTCCGCCGCAGGAGAAATGATTGAGCGCATCCATGTGGGTTCCCGTATGGCCTCCCAGCGTCATGGCGTCCGCCGCCGAACTCATGCCGTCCGGACCCACGAAGTCGCCATGCTTTTTGGTAAGGCTGAACAGAAAGGGAGGATGCGTCGGAAAATGGGGCATTCCCACGAAGTACGGCTGCGCCAGGTCATAGACCCGCGCCTGCTGGAGCGCCGCGGCTAATTCCATTAGTGGTGCACCTCAGGCAGATAGTAGAACACGATCCCCAGAATGATGTACACCGCCAGCAACTGCACGCCTTCCAGCCAGTTCGATTCTCCGTCGCTGGCGATTTGACCCGCAATGGTGACGGCCAGTCCGATGCCCATCACCTCGGCGGGGCTGAATACCAGGTCCATGGGCTTGGGCCCGATGAAGTAGCTCGCGAAAACAAGCAGCGGCGCGACGAAGAGCGCGATCTGAATACTGCTGCCGATCGCGATCCCGAGGCACAGGTCCATCCGGTTGTTCCACGCCGCCAGTACGGCCGTGCTGTGCTCCGCGGCATTGCCGACGATCGCAACGATGATCACGCCCACGAAGATACTGGTCATGCCAAAGGAAGCGGCGGCAGGCTCAACAGCGCCTACCAGAATCTCGCTGATCCAGGCGATCACCGCGGTGGCAAACGCCAGCAGGCTGAGCGCCTTTCCTACGCTCCAGGGCGC
>DATLBY010000305.1:0-6000 GCA_035526665.1 Bryobacteraceae bacterium | reverse complement strand
CGCCCAACGGGGAGCGACGGTTTGAGGGTGGATCGAGATCATTGGCACAGATGGATCGGGCAACGGGTACCGGGCAATGAGACTCCCCGAATTCCGGAAACGGAGCGAGGAGTGGAGTTCGGAACCGAACGGGTTTGACTCTGGGTCAGTGAGGAATCGAAGGGATAGGCCGGGAGCATTGACCCTGCCGCGGTGGCTCTGAAACAGGGCAGTCGCTGTTGGCGAGTGAAAGGCCGTTCCGAGATTGCCGGCTTCTATCAGAGAAAGCGACGGTAACGCGCCAAGGCGTTGAAGCGCAGTCACCCAAGAAATGACTGCGGGGAGCAATGGCAAATTCCTTGAATCTCTGAATGCCAAGTCCTGACCGTGCATGCCGGTGGGGGGACGAGTTGTCACCTGGGTCACTTGGAACCATCTGCTTTTGAGCGCTTACCATCTTAAAACTTGGATAATTGTGCCTCGTCGGCGTCGGTTCCCCCCGCCGGTTGTGACTTTCGTGGCCTTTCGTACCTGATCTTACACGGTCGAAAAGTAACCCAGTTATGCCGGCAGTATTCGCAGCGCCGGCACGCTGCCCCGATTTTCAAATAAAAACGCCAACGCATGGGTGCACGATAGTAGTCCAGCGACCATGTGCTTAGGTCCAGCCGATAACAGCGCGGGCAACGTGCGTAAAAGGCATTTCGTATGTCCCAAATCTGCCTGGTAAAGCGGGTGTTGCACTCTTTGCAGCGAATCTGGAAAAAACCAAATGCTTTGGCCACCCGCTCGGCAAAATTGCGCGACAGCGACGAGCGTACATTTCGGGACTTACAGGCAGGACAGGTAATATTCAGCATCCCGATGAGTACCTATTAGTTTACCGCCACATGAGCTACCGCACACTGGAGGCAATCCGCAGGCCGCTGTATTCGCGGATATACTGCGAAAATGCCGTCTGCAAGGCTGCTCGGGATGTCCCACGCTGTTGGATCCGCAGACCGGCAATCTCGATTACCGGGAGAAGATCGCGCGTGGTGGAAGTGATGAATACTTCGTCAGCCGTTTCCAGGTCCTCCAGTAGGAGCGTCTTCTCCGAAACCTGTATTCCCTCCACCTTTACGTCTGTAAGCAGAAGCTCTCTGGTTATGCCGGGGAGACATCCGGAGGTAAGCGGCGGCGTCCACACCTGGTTACCACGAGAGACAAAAATGTTCGCCGAGGTGCATTCGCTCACCTCGTCCCGCTCATTTAGCAGGACCACCTCGTCAAACCCGCTCTCCTGTGCCTGCTCATAGAGGGTTAGATTGAATGCCCACGAGAGCACCTTGGTTCCCGCGAACTTCGATTCCGCGTGACGAGCCTGGGGCGCGACATCGAGTTTCACTCCCGTGCCCCAATCCTTCAACGCGGTCATTAAGGCAACTAAATCGAACTCGCGGTCAATTCCCGGTGCTTCCCAAATGCCGCCCTTATTGCGAATGATCGCCACACGCAGGGTGGCATCGGGCGCTTGGTTGGCTTCCACCAGGCTGAGCAGCCGGCTTTCGAGCCAGTTTGCATCCGCCGGGAAGGGAATCCGGACCAGCGCGGCATCACGTTTCATCCGCGCAAAGTGCCGCTCGAAAGCGAAGAGCCTGCCGTTTGATACACGGATGGTGCTGAACACTCCCCAACCCGATAGCGTCCCCACCTGCCCGGGACGCAGCACGCTTTCAGAAACGTCGGCAATCTTGTCGTTGTGAAGAAGGAGCCGGAACATAGCTGCCCTTAATTCTACCGGATAGCATGGTAGTTGAGCATGAATACTCGTATGCCTGATTGTGCCATCGTCGGAGGCGGCATTATCGGATGCACCATTGCGTGGCGGCTGGTTCAACAAGGCTTGAAAGTTGTTCTGTTTGAGGCGGGAAACCTTGGCGGCGAAGCGAGCACGGCGGGGGCCGGGATGCTGGCCCCCGGAGGCGAAGTGGCAGGCGACTCCGAACTCGCTCGTCTTTTGGTAGCTAGTCTGCGGCGTTACGGCTCGTTTGTGGAGGAACTGGTCCTGGAGTCGGCCTGCTCCGTTGACTTCCGGCGTTGCGGTGCGGTCGAAGTGGTGCGGACCGGGGAGGAACTGGCTGCTCTGTCGACTCGCTCGGAATCGCAGCGTGTCCTGGGGATTCCCTCGGAACCTCTTCCTCTGTCCGATCTCCCGGCGGCGGTAGCGCGGGATGTGGCGGGAGCCCGGTTTTATCCTGACGACGGCCTCGTCGATCCCGTGGATTTGATGCGCGCGTTGCGGCAGGTATTGACTCGCCTGGACGTGGACCTGCGCGAAGGATGCCGAGTCGATCGCATTCTTCCGCAGCGGAATTCTTTCCGCGTGAATGATGTCGAAGCAGGCTCCGTGGTGATTGCCGCCGGTGCATGGAGCAGCGCCATCGAAATTCCCAGCGTCAGGCTACCGCGCGCCTACCCGGTGAAGGGTCATCTACTTGGGTTTGAGCTGCCGCCGGGGAGCTTAGGGCCGCTAGTGCGCTACGGGCACACCTACGTTCTGCAGCGATCCAGCGGCTTTACCGTTGCAGGAGCGTCGACTGAGGACGCCGGTTTCGATAAGCACGTCGATGAAACGATCGCGGCGGAGATTCGCGCCGAAGCGGATGCCATTCTGCCGGGACTGCTTGCCGGAGCGCACCGGACAAGCGTCTGGACGGGACTGCGGCCCGGCACCGACTCGGCGGCGCCCCTCATCCGGCGCTGGAATGATTCCAATTTGTGGCTGGCATACGGGCACTATCGCAATGGAATTCTGGCAGCACCGGAAACCGCGGAACGCATCGCCGCCGGAATATTCACTTCCAGTTTGGAAAAGGATTGAGGCGCCCGCGCGCACAGGCCTCAATCAGTTCCGGCACCCGCTTACGCCGGTTCATCAAGGTTTCCATCAGTGCTTCGAGCGCCGACTCGTCCCCTGCCAGCCACTCAGGAGGAATCTGTTTCAGCGCGCGATCCACAATCTGTTCGGGAAAATGGGTCACCTGGTCCAGCCAGGGCTGAAGATCCTCCCACGCGCGCACTCGAGCATATACTGAGGGGCGGAAGTACAGTCCCTGCAGTGGAGAATCGGGAAAGTCCCAGTGCGGACCGTTGAACAGAAAGCCGTGGTCGATCATCAGCGCTACAAAGCCGACGCGGAGTGGATGGTCGGCGAACTCCGGTGCATATTCACGCAGGCGCGCACGGATGAAGATCGACTGCCGCGCATCGGCATTCGCGGTCCATTTGTCGAAGATCAGCATGGCTGTGAACTCAGCCACGTTGGCGGTCTGATGCAGCAGCGCGTCCGGCACAAAGTCATAGACCGCCACCTTGGCGGGATCGCCCGGGAAGCACGATCCGAAGTGCCAGCCCGCGACAACAGCGGCCCGTACACTTCCCAGCCGAATGTGGATTTCCGGATTTGACAGCAGGAACTCCGAATCGAGGTGGACGATCGCAGTCTCGGGAGATTTTATCTGAAGATACTCTAGGAAGGCCGACGCGATCATCTCATTCACTAAAATGCGGCGGTGCTGCGGGTTGTTTTGAAATTTCACAACATAAAACCGCCCGTCGTCCGCCTCGATCAGATGCGCCTGGGCGCCGCCGCGCATCTTTCTTATTAACCGACGGGCATTAACGGGCATGAGTGCAGTACCCTAGAGGATTAACCCTGGAGGAATCATAATGCCTGATGAAACTAATAACCCGCCCGCGCCCGGCCGTAATAAAGATGAGATCGCATTAGAATTAATGAAGTTTATTGCCGTTACCACCGGGTATGGCAAAGGTGCCCCGGCAGCTGGTTATGCCGGCAAATCGGGCCGGTCGGCGGAAGAATATGCCGATGCACTTATTCAGTTGTTTGAGCGCTGCCGGACTGTGGTTACGGGCTGAGATCCGGCACGGCTGGGAACCGGCCGGGACGGATCTCAGCCCGTCCTCGCTGATTCGGCCTAGCGCCTTCTGGATTTCTTTGCTGGAGCTTTTTTCGCTGTAGCCTTTTTCTTGGCCGGAGCCACCTTGCGGGCATTTTTGCCCGGAGCTTTTTTCACAGCCGCTTTTTTTGCGGGCAAATTCCGCGGCGCCGGCTTTTTGACGGTAGCCTTCTTAAGGGCCGCTTTTTTGACCCCAGCCTTCTTGACCGCTGCCTTCTTTACTGCCGCTTTTTTTACCATAGCCTTCTTCGGAGCTGTCTTTTTCAGAGCTGCTTTTTTCACAGCCGCCTTTTTGGAGGCGGATTTTTTTGCGGTGCCCTTCGCCGGCGCAGCTTTCTTTCCAGCCACCGTCTTCGACGAGCTCTTAGGTGCAGCCTTTTTGCCGGCCGGCTTACCGGCGGACTTCGCCTTCTTCATTGGTTTGCGCTGAGGTGTTGTCTCCTCAGCCGGTTCGGAGATCGCGCTACGGGAAGAGGCGCCGGAGTTGTTGTCTTTTCGATCTGAGCTTTCAGCTTCGCCTATGATCTTGCCACCGCCCTCGCCCTCCTCGGAGGGAGGTTCCTTCACCTCGGTTTTGGATGACTTGGCAGGCTTTGCCGGTGTGTCCTGCTCCTCCAGATCATCGTCATCGTCGTCCGCCGCCCCATACTCGCCAATCTCCGATTCCAGCTCGACGTGCTCTTCGTCGTATTCGAAATCGTCCAGATCTTCGTCTTCCGCACGAGCAATCCACCCACGATCGTTCATTCAGTTGAGCCTCCTCTCAAGCATTTCACAATTTAGAATAACGCCTTTTCTTTTCCAGGCAAGCCGGAATTAGCGTTTCATCATACCAAACAAAAACGCCGCGAACCGTTTAGGCCGCGGCGCTGAAATTCGAAGGAGGTAAGGCAGTTTAACGCAAGCTGGCAGTTTGCATCGTCCCCGCGGAGGCGCGACGGTGGGTGGGCTTGGAAGCCGGCCTGCGAGCGGCTACAGTTCGCTTCAAAGGCGGCTTGGCGGTAGTTTTGACCTTGGCAAAGATGGTCTTCTTGTTGGTTTTGCTCCGGACCGCTGCACGTTGTCTGGGCTCCTGTTGTGCGGCGGCGGGTATCACCAGCATGTTCCCTGTCTCCAAACTGGAGGACGTGTTGGCAGCTGTCAGCGTACTCACCGGCATGTTGTAGCGACGTGCAATAGAGGCGATAGTGTCACCCTGGCCCATGCGGTGCACGCGCCAGGAAGCGCGCCGCTGCTCAGGAATGCTCTCCATGCCCGCAATGACGGAGCCCATCGTGCCTTTCGGAATCCTGAGCTGATAATTCACCGGGGCCACGTTACCCAATAGTGCCGGATTCAATTCCCGGATGTCCGATACAGGGTGGTCGGCAACATCGGCGACCAGGGCCAAGTGAGTTGGGGCCGCCATTGGAATCGTATCGTACTCCAGAGGACGATCGACCTCGATGTTATCGATGTCATAATCCTTGGCGTTCTTGGCCATGATCGTAAAGGCCAGGATAATTGGCACGTAATTGGTTGTTTCCTTCGGCAGGGCGTTGCGGCTGCGAAGTTGCCAGAAATCGGCATATCCCGTCCGCTGCACGGCCTTTTCGACTCCACCGGGACCACAGTTGTAGCCGGCGATAGCCAGGTACCAGTCACCGAATCGTTCGTACAAATCGCGTAGATGACGTGCCGCCGAGCGAGTCGCTTTTTCCGGATCCAGACGATCGTCGGTGTAAGCGGTCTGGTTGAGACCGTACTCCCGTCCGCGCCACTGCACGAATTGCCACATGCCCGTAGCGGCCTTATTCGATACCGCACGCGGCAGGAATCCGGATTCCGCCTGCGCCAGGTAGATTAACTCCTGGGGCACCCCTTCCTCCGCCAGAATGCGGGAGATGAGAGGCTTATACTTTCCAGCGCGCTTTAGCCCGGCAATGAGAGTTTTGCGTCCGCGCTCGCCGGAAAAATAGTGGATGTAGCTCAAAACCGCATCGTTCACCTCCAGCGGCAGCTGCGAGGCGGTCGTGACCATCTGCTCTTTGACTTTCGGCTTCAAGTTCGGATCCACCGG
>DATLBY010000304.1:0-5830 GCA_035526665.1 Bryobacteraceae bacterium | reverse complement strand
GATGGTGATGGCCCACAACAACTGGAGCGGCTACCTGGATGGCCAGCGATGGAGCATCATTTTCGACATGGCGCCCGCGGCGGGGCACCGATTTCTGATGGATGGGCTGCCCGGCTGGATTCACAGCGGCGATGATTTCGGGGTAAACGCCGCGGGAATGGCGATCACTGAAACGACGATTACCCGGTTCGAGGGCTTTGACCCCAAGGGAATTCCAGAGTTTGTGCGCGCCCGGAAAGCCATGCAGTACTCAGCTTCGATTGACGATTTCGCCAGCATTATGAAGACCGGCAACAATGGCGGGTACGCCAACAACTGGCTGGTGGCAGACCGGAAGACCAACGAGATCGCGAGCCTGGAGCTGGGGCTCAGGAATGTAAACCTGAAGCGAACCACGGACGGCTACTTCCTGGGAACCAACCGGCCGGAAGATGAAAAACTGCTGCACGAGGAGACCACGTTCGATACGGGCGATCTGGGGCTAAGCGCCAATGCGCGGCGGGTCCGGGCGATCGAGCTGCTGGAAACCAACAAGGGCAAGGTGGATGTTGCCGTGGGGAAGAAGTATCTCTCCGATCACTATGATTCCTTCGCCAAAAAAGAGGCGCCGAGCGAGCGAACATTGTGCGGCCATGTGGACCTATCGAGCCGCGGCTTGAAGCCCTGGCAGCCGGAGTATGGGCCGGCGGGGGCGGTGCAATCGAAGGTAATGGATGCGGCGATGGCTTCGGCTATGTCCTTCGAGGCGGCGCTGGGGCACGCGTGCGGCATCGATTTCCTTGCGGCGGAGCATATACGAAAGCATCCGGAATTCGGCTGGCAAAAGGGGCTGCTGCGCGACATCAAGTCCCACCCATGGACGGGGTTCCGAGCGAGTTTCTAGCGAGCGAAGCAGAACGGCTTGTAGATACATTAGGGACAGGAATGCGACAGTTCGATGTAGTGATTGAGCGGGACGAGGAAGGGCTGTACGTTGGTTCGGTTCCCCAACTTCCGGGCTGCCACACCCAAGGCCGCTCGCTTGATGAGTTGATGGAGCGTATGCGTGAGGCTGTCCAGCTTTGCCTGGATGTTGAAGGCATTCCGCCTGAGCCGCTAGAGTTCGTTGGTATTCAGCGAATTACCGTCGATGCATGAGCAGGGCTCCTCGTTTTAACCGGCAGCGAGCTCATCGCCGCATTGGAGGTCTGCCCAAAAAAATCTTGCGAGACTGCAAGCCAACCATAGAGTCGTTGCAGGCCCTCCTGTATCCGTGATGGAGCGCTCCTGTCAGGCGACTGGGATTTCTCGGCCTCTTATGGGGTATGCCACCATCTGGTTGATTCCCTCATTCCGTTTCCCGGCCTCGTAACCGCTGCAGCATCCAGATGTCGCCGGCGGGCCGCAGAATGGATGTCAGAAAGCTTCCTCCATCGGGAGACAGGCTGAAACCACGGTATGGCAGTGCTCCAATCGCGGCGCCGTAGGTAAAGCCGGCCGGATAGGCTCCCAGGCGGCTAAGGATCTGCTCGTTTCTGCTGTCCACATCCAGCGAGGCCAGGATCAGACGCCGGTCTTCCGTCTGCCGGATGCCGATAATCCTGGTACTGTCGGCCGACCATCCGTGAAGCAGCCAGGCGCCTTGTCCGAGGGATTTTTGCGTCTTGCCGTCCGGGGAGAGGAGCGCGATACCCCCCGAAATTCCAATGCAGGCGATCCATTCGCCCCGGGGGGACCAGCGGGGATAGGTGCCTACATTCTCCGCTAGCGGCACCGGATTTTCCAGCCCCCCCACGCGCGCCCGCAGGATCACATACTTGCCGTTGCGCATCGAAAAATAGGCAATTGAATTGCCGTCCGGGGACCAGGTTGGCCCACGTTGAAAAGCATCGCCCGGCTCGCGCGCAAGCTGGACAGGCGGATCTCCGGTAAGCGTGGAAATCCAGATGGCGTCGTTATCCGACCCGGCGCGGCGGTAGGCGATGCGTTTGCCATCCGGCGAAAACACGGTGTCGAACAGGTTGGCGGTGCGGTCCTCTCCAAAGTTGTGCTGTGTGACGATGGGACGCTCCAGGTTCCCGGTGGAGCTCCGCAGCCAAATCTCAGACTGCCCGCTGCGATCGGTGACATAGGCATATTGCGAGTTGTCGGGCGCCATGCTTGGGGAAACCTCGAAGAGCCCTGTGGCGAGAACGTCGCTCATTCCCTCGCCATGCAACGGGATCCGCACGATATCGTAGTCGAGGCGCATACTGGCAAAAGCCAGCTTGTCCCCGTCGGGCGAGAGCGCGGGCGACAACTCCACGCCGGTGCCCACGGTTAAAGGGATGGAAGTGCTGCCATTCAGCCGGGCACGCCGCAGGTGGGAGTCGATGGATAAGCCGCTGCGCTCCGCAAATATGATGCTCCTGGAATCCGGCGTCCAGCTGAATTCACTGGCTATAGGCGATTTCTGCAGGCTACGCAATAGCTGGCTCGGTTGGCCGCCGTCGACCGGCAAAGACCAGACCTCCGATTTTCCCTGCCAGAGCGAGACCCATGCCAGCAACTGTTTGCCGTCCGGCGAGAAACGCAAGCAACTCCAGGGCAGAGCGTGGATGTCAGCCAGCGGGGCTTTAGAGTACCGCTTCAGGTCTCTCCCTGCGATCGATCCCATCCAGAGCGAATGCGTGTTGGCATCCGCCGCGTCCCTTCTGAGTACCGCAATCGTCTTTCCGTCAGCTGCAATAGCCGCTTGCGCGGCATTCTCGATGACCAACTCGGGCGACCCTCCAGTGGCTCCGACCGACCAGAGAGAAGGCGCCTGGTTCCACTGCGAGATGTAGTACACGCGCGCCCCATCGGGAGACCAGAATGGATACAGACAATCCTGTGGCACGCGAGTTAACTGGGTTGGCATGGAGCTGCCCAGACTGCGGGTTATGATCTGAAAGATTCCATCTACTTCAGCCGCGTAGGCGATGGTTTTCCCGTTCGGGGACCAGGACGGCTGAGCTTCAATTCCCGGGCCTGTGGCCAACGGGAGGTAGCGCTGGGTAGCCAGGTCCACGCCGGCGTCAGGGCTAAGCCAGCGGCCCAATCCGTATCCAACCGCGAGGGCCACGAGTGTCAAGCCGGCCGCGGTAAAAGCTGGAGATAAATTTCGCTTCCGGACAGCAGCGGCTGCAACGGGCTCGGCCCAGGCCTCGGACCCGGCGGAATGCGTCTCACTCAGGTGATCCTTTATATTCTCCAGTTCGTGAAGCAGATCCACGGTGGAGTGGTAGCGATGATCGGGCTCCTTGTGCAGACAGCGCGTAATCAGCCAGCGAAACGGCGGACTACCGGTTTGGATAGGTGCCGGCTCCTCCGTGAGAATCGCCGACAAAGTTTGCAGCGGCGTTTCGCGGCGAAACGGCTGGGTGCCGGTAGCCATTTCATACAAAATCAAGCCGAATGAAAACTGGTCCGAATAGAATCGGACACTACCGCCCCGAGCCTGTTCAGGACTCATGTACGCAGTAGTACCGACTACCATTCCGGGTTCGGTGTCATTGTTTTCAAAGCTGGGATCGGTCTCTTCTTCAGTTTTTTCCGATACTGCCTTGGCGAGCCCGAAATCCAGGATTTTTACCCGGCCATCCCGCGTCACCATGATGTTTTCAGGTTTGAGATCGCGATGAATGATGCCCGCTTCATGGGCGGCAGCCAGCCCGTCCGCTATTTGAATGGCGAGGTCCAGCAGCTTGCGCATCGCCAAGGGACCGCCCTTCAGCAGTTTCCGGAGCGATTCCCCTTCGACCAGTTCAGACACTATGAAGGAGTAACCATCATGGCTGCCGATATCGTGGACAATCAAAATATTGGGATGGTTGAGAGCGCTCGCCGATTTCGCTTCCTGTTCAAAGCGGCGCCGGCGGGCGGGATCGCTGGAGGCATCCCGCGGGATGATTTTTAAGGCAACGTCCCGATCGAGCCGGGTATCTCTTGCACGATACACCTCTCCCATTGCTCCAGAGCCAAGCAACGAAAGGAGTTTATACGGCCCGAGAGTAGCATCCAAGGGCACCAACCTAGAAGAAGTTACCTGCAAATCGCCTGCGACCCAACCTTCAGTCTGGCTAGAGCAATCTTGTTGCCACTAAGTAGACTATTTTTGCGCGTTCAGGAGAGAGATACGCTGGCGGATGGGCTTGGCACGGGATTCCAGCTTGGAGGCTTCCCCTTTTCGCTTCAGCTTACGCAAAACCATGGCGTATTCGTCCAGTGTCTCCAGCAGGTAGAGCGGTGGCACTTCCTGATTGAGGTACTCTTTCTTGGGCTTCTTCTGCGGAGCGTTCTTATCGTAGATGGCAAGTGCCAGCCGGTAGAGCGGGTCTGCATCGTTATACTTCTCGCGAGCTACATAGAGCGTGGCGAGGCTTCGCAGACTTTGCAGCGTTTCCTTCTCACGAATCGTGAAGGACTGTTTGTAGAGCGGTTCGGCCTCGATCAACTTCTCCTGAGCTGTGTACACACTAGCCAGGTGATCCAGCCCGCTGGTCACGAGCTGGTGTTCCGGGCCCAGCGACGTCGTTCGGATCTGCAGGGACCGCTCATAGAACGGCGCGGCATCGGCATAGCGCTTCTGGCGGGTATACAGCGAGCCAAGGTGATCCAATGCTGCGGCCATGTCGGGATGCGAAGGGCCATAGGAGCTCTCTCGAATGGCAAGGCTGCGCTTGTACAGGGGCTCCGCTTTATCAAACTTCTCCTGATCTCCGTAGCTGGCCGCCAAGCTATCCAGCACCGGCATCAGGTTAGGCGAATTGGGTCCGTATTGTTTCTCCAGGATGGTAATCGCGCGCCGGTACAAGGGTTCTGCCTCGGCATATTTTGACGCCGCCAGATAGAGAGAGGCCAGCTTGCCAAGTTCCATCGCCATGTCCGGATGATCGGCGCCCTGATTCTTCTCCCTGATAGCAACGGCTCGTTTCAGCATCGGCTCGGCCTCTGAATATTTATTCAGCGCCTGGCAGGACTGCGCAACGTCCGTAAGGGCGGGAATCAGCTCCATGTACTCGGATCCGAACTTCTTTTCGATCAGCGACACTTCCCGGCGGAAATAGGCCTCCGCGGACACAAATTTCATCTGGGCAAAGCACACCCGCCCCAAGGCATCCAATTCCTTGGCGAGATCGGGATGAAATTTGCCCACAATGCGCTCCCTCAGGCTCAAGTGCCGGTCCATCAGCGGCTCGGCATCCGCATACTTACTTTGCGCACGATACACTTGAGCCAGTTCGTGCAATGTATTCAGCAGCTTCGGATCGTTCAACGCGAAGTCGCGGGCCGACTTCAGCGCGGCCTTCAGTTGTTTCTCCGCCGCCGCGTAGTCGCCGGCGGCGTAAGCCGCCTTGCCGTCACTGAACTCCTTCTCCCAGGTTCCACTGGTGGATCCCTTGCCTGAGAGGGCGGTCTGCGCGCCGGCATCGGTCATGGCGGCAACAACTGTAAGAACTGCAGCGGTCGCCAAGCGGTGAAAGATCCTGATATAGGTCATCTCGATTTCCATATGTCGGCACAAACGTCCCGTTATAATAGAGGGGGAAATCCCTTATTGGCCCTAGAAACATCAGCACTTGCCCTACCCTCACCGGCGCGTCGGGCGGACGCGGCTAATGCTGGCATGCTTTCGCTTGTGCTGCTATCTATCGGGCATTTCTTCATCGACCTTTACTCCAGTGCTCTGGGAGCCTTTCAGCCGCTCCTGGTGGATAAACTGCATCTCAGCCTGAAACAGGCGGGCATTCTCGGCGGGCTTCTGATCTTCTTCTCATCGGTAATGCAGCCGGCCTACGGCTATCTTTCCGACCGGTTTCACACCCGGATG
>DATLBY010000303.1:0-9237 GCA_035526665.1 Bryobacteraceae bacterium | reverse complement strand
CACTCCGGTGACGCGGCTATAATTGTGGCTTCATGGAGTTGGATTGGTTTCCTTTGTGGCTGAGCCTGCGCGTGGCGGCTATTTCCACACTACTGGCATTCGTGGCCGGTCTGGCGGTGGCGTACGTTCTCGCGAACCGGGCTTTCCCGGGAAAAGAGATTCTGGATGCTGTCGTAACTCTTCCGCTGGTCTTCCCCCCGACCGTTCTTGGATACTACCTGTTGGTGCTGCTGGGACGCGAAAGCCTGGTAGGCCGGGTTTACGAATGGCTGTTCGGCGTGCCGATCGTTTTTACCTGGCAGGCGGCGGTCATTGCAGCTTTGTTCCATTCAGCTCCCCTGTTGATCAAGTCGGCTCGTGCCGCGCTGGAATCAGTCGATCACTCCTATGAGCGGGCGGCGCGCACGCTGGGCGCCTCCGAATGGAAGCTTTTCTATAGGGTTAGCCTGCCTCTAGCCTGGAGGTCGATCCTGGCTGCGACCGCACTCGCATTTGCGCGCGCGCTGGGCGACTTCGGCGTCACCATCATGCTGGCCGGCAATATTCCCGGCCGTACACAGACGGTCGCAGTCGCGATCTATGACGCGGTAGAGTCCGGGAATGGACAGACAGCACGCGTCCTCGTGTTAGTCATCTCCGTTTTGACTGTGGCGATTCTGGCTCTCTCCAACCGGTTGGGAAGTACGTTCCTTCCAGCGCGACAGGCGCTGCGATGATCCAGGCCCGCATTCGAAAAACCTATCCTGCCGGCCGGGACTCCACCGGGTTCACCCTGGACGTGGAGCTCGATACCACGAAGAGTGTCACGGTCCTGTTCGGGCCGAGCGGCGCGGGCAAGACGCTGACGCTGGATGCGATCGCGGGATTTGTGCGGCCGGATGAAGGACGTATTCTGCTGGACGACCAACTTCTGTTTGACGCGGCGGCGCAGGTGCATTTGCGGCCGCAGCAGCGCCACTGCGGCTACGTATTTCAGAACTACGCGCTGTTTCCGCACATGACGCTCCGGTCGAATCTGGCATTTGCGGCTGAAAGCTGGCCCCGCCTGGAACGCCACCGGAAAGTGACGGAGATGCTGGAACGGTTCCGGCTGACGGAGGTGGCGGGCCGCAAGCCGCATGAGCTTTCCGGCGGGCAAAAGCAGCGCTGCTCCATTGCGAGAGCACTGGTGGCCGGTCCTAAGCTGCTGCTGCTGGATGAGCCCGCACGGGGCCTGGACGCCACGCTGCGGGCCGAGCTCTACTCCATCCTGCGGCAGGTCCGGGCTGAATTTGGTACGCCCATTCTACTGGTGACCCACAGCCTGGAGGAGTGCTTCGAGCTTGCCGACGAGATGCTGATCATGCAGGACGGCGCGGTCATTCAGTCCGGCGCCCCGGCCAAGGTCTGCGAGCAGCCCGCCAGCGTGGAAGTAGCTCACTTACTCGGGATCTACAATATCCTTCCCGTCGAGATCAGAGGTCTGGATCCTTCGCGCAACTTGAGCATGCTGCGCTACGACGATCAGGATATTACCGGACCGTACTACCCCGGCAGATTCAAAGGGGATCGCGTGCACGTGATTGTGGCGCCTAGCCGGTTGCGCGCGGTCCCGCGCAATGGACGGCCCGCACCTAACCAGCTGCTCAGCCGGCTGATGCGTCACACCGAGACTCCGGACTCGGCTCGCCTGGAGTTCTCCAACGGCCTCTCAGTGGAGCTGCCGCGCGATCAGTTCGACTTAAATCGGCATGTGGCGGAATGGCTGGTGGAAATCCCACCGTCTGCCTTGAGAATCGTGTGATCCGCGGCCCGCGGGAAGGCTTATACTACAAGATAACTTCGGCTGGGCCAGGTCCCGCCGCACCTTTGAGCATGCCGCAAGCACAGAAAGTCGTCGTTGTCATGCCGGCATACAACGCTGCCAAAACCCTGCATATGACCTATGCGGAGTTGCCGCACGACGTGGTCGACCTGGTGATTCTGGTGGACGACGGAAGCAAGGATGAGACCGTAAAAATCGCGCGCCAACTTGGTTTGGAGCTATTTGTACACGATCGCAACTACGGCTACGGAGCCAATCAAAAGACCTGTTACCGCGAGGCTCTTCGCGCGGGCGCGGACATCATTGTGATGGTCCATCCCGATTATCAATACGATCCCACGCTGCTGCCCCAAGTCATCAAACCGATCCAGGATGGGATGGCGGATGTGGTTCTCGGCTCCCGCCTATTGGCGGGAAACGTGGTACGGCAGGGAATGCCCTGGTGGAAATTCATTGCGAACCGCTTTCTTACCGGCCTGGAGAACAAAGTGTTCGGTCTCCATCTCGCGGAATATCATACTGGGTACCGCGCCTATACCCGGGCAGCCCTGGAAGCAGTCAACCTGGATATGAATTCCGACAACTTCATCTTCGACCAGGAAATCATGGCGCAGTTCGTGCACGAGGGGTTTCGGGTGGCCGAGGTACCGGTGCCGACGAGATACTTCCCGCTGGCCTCCTCGGCTTCGCTCGTTCAGAGCAGCGTTTATGGACTCTCGATTCTAGGCGTTCTTCTACGCTTCTTGCTGCATAAGACAGGATTCCGCAGGCACCGTCAACTGGAAAGCCTGCAGCGGCGCTATAGCGCACCCGCGAGTAACTCCCCCCGCTGATTTTCACGTGCCGGCTAAAACAAATCGAGTTGCGCTGCGCTGGGCGATTGATTGCGTCCTCATTTTCCTTCTCGCGGGAGTATTGATCAAGCCGCTCTTCAAGGTGAAGTACCTGGATAAATGGTCTTCTATCGAGAGCACTTTTATCTCCGACGCCAGATTCCTGGCGGATCATTGGCCGCATCCTAAATGGCAGCCGCTATGGTACTGCGGCACCCGGTTCGATTACGTGTATCCTCCGATGCTGCGGTATTGGACCGCGGGTCTCACGAAGATTTTCCCCATTTTGCCGGTCCGCGCGTACCACATCTACACTGCCTTTTTTTACTGCCTGGGTATCGCGGGCGTGTACTTCTTCGTCTGGGTCTGTTCAGGCTGGCGGCTCGGAGCCTGGCTGGCGGCAGTCGCAGGCGCTCTGGTCTCTCCTTCATTCCTCTTGATGAAGTCGATCCGCGACGACGCCTGGCTCTGGGTACCACAGCGCTTGGGTGTTCTGGTCCGATATGGAGAGGGTCCTCACATGACTGCGTTGGCGTGGCTGCCGATCGCTC
Organism: Bryobacteraceae bacterium; assembly: GCA_035526665.1. Lineage (GTDB taxonomy): Bacteria > Acidobacteriota > Terriglobia > Bryobacterales > Bryobacteraceae > DATLBY01. Next base: position 6,049 of record DATLBY010000303.1, on the reverse strand, counting down.
TCGCATTCGCCTATCGCGCTATGCAAAAGAACCGGCCGCTGGAGCTTGGGCTGGCTGCATTGAGCTGCGCCATGGTGGTGTCAAACAACTTCTATGGCGCCACCTCGCTGGCGATCATTTTTCCCATCCTGACTTGGAGCCTCTATATCACGCAGCTGGATGAGAAGATCTGGTGGCGGTCGCTATGGATCGCTCTGCTAGCCTACGGGCTCACGGCCTTCTGGTTGGCGCCTTCCTATGTGCGCATCACGCTCGCGAACATGCAATTCGTCTCGGAGCGCGGCAATGCCTGGTCGATCTGGGTAGGTCTGGCCGTGGCCATCAGCTACATCCTTCTGACCGATAAATGGGCTCGAGGGCGCACGGGAAGTACCTACAGCGTGTTCCTAATCGGCATTGTGCTGTTCTTCTTCGTCAACGTGCTGGGACAGCACTACTTCAATTTCCGGATTATCGGCGAGCCTTCACGAATGATTCCGGAGTTGGATTTCGCCCTGATCCTCGGGGGCGTTGAGCTTCTGCGGCGCCTGTGGATTGCCCCACTGGAACGGCGGATACCAGCACGCGCTCTGGCCATCCTGTGCGCCGTGGTCTGTCTGAGCACCAGCTTCTGGTATGTAAGGCGAGCCTGGCAGATCTTTCCGGCAGACTCGAAGGTGAGCGAGCGAGTCGAGTACCGCCTGCAGGACTGGATGGCGCGCAACATGCCGGAATCCCGCACCCTGGTGGCCGGTAGCGTTCGCTTCTGGTATGACGCTTGGAACAATCTGGCGCAGGTGGGCGGGGGGTCCGAACAGGGTCTCTTGAATCCTATCAGCGTTCCCGCCCAATGGCAGCTACTCATGGGTGACAGCGCCGAGCTCTCCATTCTGTGGTTGCAGGTGCTGGGCGCGGACGCGGTCATTGTCAGCGACGAGACTTCGCAGGACGCCTACCATGACTTCGGATTCCCGAAGAAGTTTGCCGGCGTTCTGCCGGTATTGCTGGATGACAAGAAGGGAAATGTGATCTATCGTGTCCCTCGGCGATTTCCGGGATTGGCTCGTGTAGTGAACACGAGGCAATTGGATGCCCTCGGTCCTATCCAGGAAGATTGGGACCTGAACGGACTTCGGGCGCATGCCGCGCTAGTGGAGCAGGGACCGGCCACGCCGGCGCAGTTCTGGTGGGAGAGCACCGATGCCATGCGAATCCAGGCGAAAATCGCTACGGGCGAATCGCTGGTAGTACAGGAGAGTCATGACCCGGCGTGGCACGCTTATTCGAAAGGACAGAAATTGCCTGTCCGCGCCGACTCGCTTGGATTCATCCGCATTGACGCGCCGCCCGGCGATCACGACATCCGGCTTGTGTTCGAATTGCCTGCGGAAAATATTGCGGGTAGAATGCTGAGCCTAATCGCATTCGGCGTGGTCGCGTTATTGCTGTTCCACGGTATTCGCCGCTCCCGAGGGGCTGCTCCTGAAATATAAAAAGCATCTCGTCACCACCCTGCTCGCACTCTCTGTTTTTGCGTTGAACGTCTGGTTGAACTGGCCGGTCTTCGCGCCTGGCGAGTCGCCCTATCGTGACTCGATCGAAACCGGCTACACGGGGATGTCGCGTTTCATCGCAGAGCACCCCGATCCATGGGGTTGGAATCCCCTGCCCTATGGCGGCCTGCCCACCCAGTTTCTGTACCTGCCGCTGGTGCATTACGCCACAGCCGTCATTACATGGATCACTCACATACCGCACGAATGGGCATATCGACTGCTAACGGCAGGCATGACATGTGCGGGGCCGGTCAGTGTATTTCTGTTCGCGTTCTACTTTACGCGCAGCCGGCTCTGGGCACTGGTGGCGGCGGTGGGTTATACCTTCTTTTCTCCTTCCTACGGCCTCGTGAATCAGATAAATCGCGACCGTGGAGGGATTACGCACCTTCCCTGGCATTGGCATGTTTTCGTCAAGTACGGCGAGGGGCCGCATAACTTCGGACTCACCCTGATCCCCCTTGCGCTTACTGCTTTGTGGAAGGCGTCGACCACGGCGCGCAGCGGGCCTATGGCTCTTGCGGCTATCCTGCTCGCGAGTGTTACGCTCACTAACTGGGTGGCTGGATTCGCGCTGGCGTTCTGCTGTCTCATCCTGCTGCTGAGCGCGCCCTGGGCTCCCGATGCAGCCCACTTTCGTGCCCGCCATCTTTTGGGTACAGCGGGGCTGGCTTATCTGATGGCCTGTTTCTGGCTCACGCCCGGTTTCATACGCACCACGGCCCTCAATTGGCCGGCCGATGCCTTCAATTATCACCTGCAGCGAACGCAGTGGATATTACTCGCGAGCCTTGTTGTGGGAACTCTGCTCCTGCGCGCGTTTCTGTGGTGGAACCGCGTAGGGTTTTATCTGACTTTCGTCACTCTGTGTCTCTTCGGCTTTGGCGCGGTAGTGGTCACCTACTATTCCTACGGCATCGACACAATTCCGGAGTCCCGGCGCTATGCCTTGGAATTCGAACTTTTCCTTGCCTTGGCGATCGCCGGGTGGTTCCAGGCCGGCATGCTCACGGGCGAACGCGTGAAACAGTTCTGCGTGGTATTTCCCGCAGTGGTGATGGTGGCGACCGGCTACGGCCAGGCGCGCGATTATGTGTTGCAGGGTTGGCGGGGCTGGAAGCCGGTGATCCCCGAAACCACGGCCGAGTATCGCACCGCTCAGTGGATTGCCGCTCAGCATCCCAATGGGCGTGTACTGGCGTCTGGAGGGCTGCGTTTCCGGCTGAACTCATGGTTCGATCTGCATCAGGTTGGGGGCTCGTTCGAGTCCGGTTTGCGCAACCGCACGCCGGTGAACTATGCCTACCAAATCCGTACCGGCCTTGGCAGTGAACCTGCCGAAGAGGTGCAGGATGCGCTGCGTGAAATGAAAGCCATCGGCGCCGAGTACGTTGTCATGCACGGAAGGGAGTCGACAACCGAATACTACCGCGATTACAAAAACTCCAAAAAATTCGACGGCGTGCTGCCGAAGGTGTATTCCGATGCAGGCACATCAGTCTATAAAGTTCCCGGCAGCGGCATGGCTCACCTGGTGAAAGGTGATGAATTTCCGAAGGGTACCAAGCCGTCCGAGCTAGCGCTCCTGGCGCAAGCGATCGACGATCCGAACCGTCCGTCCCTGAAAGTTTTCTGGCTGACGGTAAACGATATCGAGATCCGCGGTCCGGCGCCGCCTGGCATGTTAGTTACACTCGCTGTCAACTATGATCCGGGTTGGATCGTAACCCAGGACTCCAGCAGAATCTACATGGATGCCGATGCGCTGGGATTCATGAAGCTTCACCCGGTTCCCTCGGCGTCCTCGATATTTCGCCTGCATTACAACGGGACGCGGGAGCAGAAGATCGCCGCCGGTGTGAGCGCTTCCGCCTGGCTGGGAACTATCCTTTGGCTGCTGGGCGATTCCAGGAGACGTTTTTTACAGGCTGCCTAAATGGGCGATTATCATAAGAGAGCCAATGCCCAAGGCAGCTGGTCAATTTGCTTCTCATCTCGCCCGTCTCGGAAGACTGCAGAAGCGGTGGTGGGTATTCCGCCGCGCCGTTGTCTCAGCCTATAAGGACAACTGTCTGGGCACCGCAAAGGGAGCAGCCTATTCGGCGCTGCTCGCCTTTTTCCCGGTACTCACTTCGCTGACAGCCATTCTGGTGCAGGCGAACGCGGCCTCGGTTTCGAAGATACTTTCGAATTTAGTGTTTGAGGTGGTGCCTCCAGGTACGGAAGAGATCGTTCTTTATAACTTCACGGCGCGCGGGCAGCGTCCAGTGTCGCTGTTGGTGGTGGCGACTCTTCTCTCTATCTGGGCGGCGTCCGGTGTAATGATCAGTTTGATCCAGGGCTTTCGGGCGGCTTATCGAATTCCGACCGGCCGCCCATTCCTGAAGGAGCGCGCGACGGCCATCCTGCTGGTGTTCTCGGCGGCGCTGCCGGTGATTGGAGCTTCCACATTGATGGTTTTGGGCGCGCGTACGGAGAAGTACGTGCTTACCTGGACGGGAGTGATGCCGGAAGGCCAACAGTGGAAGGGCTGGATCCTGCTGGTGGGCCAGCTTCTGCGCTATGGCGTGGCGCTGGCGGCCATTGTTCTGGGCGTATCGCTGCTCTACTATTTCGGACCAAACCATCCGCGGCGCCTGCGAAACGTATGGCCGGGAGCGATTATCGCCACCTGCCTCTGGTGGGCGGCTACCGCGATTTTTAGCTGGTATGTCCGGAACATTGCGAACTATAACGTGCTCTACGGAAGTATCGGCGCGGTGATTGCACTGCTGGTTTGGATGTACTTGCTGTCGGTAATCGCTCTGATCGGCTGCGAGTACAATGCCGAGCGCGAGCGTTTAATGGCCGAGGGGATGCTGGATTAGCTAAGGAGGCTAAAAATGCCGGGTGCTGAGTAGCACCCGGCCAAGAATAACCCACAGGTCGCTCGGAGGTGCGACATGTGGTGCTGGAGGAGGCCGATCCTAGGCAAGAAGACCACCGTGGCCCAGGCAAGCGACCTCCCATCCCGACACCCGGTACCGCGCTAGCATGGGTGGAAGAATCAAGTCTACAACATTTGGACGGGCTGAGCGGAAGCATCCCGGGGCGGATACCAGAGGAATGTCGTCCTTATAATTCATAAGAAGGAGATTTCCGGGCTCAACCGGCGCCAGGAATCGTTCCAAATGACATCCTATCCGGGTCATTGACCTACCCACAACATCCTCGGGACCGGCCGGTGCGGTGGTGGACGCGACCAGGATCGCCGTCGGATTCATCTGCACCAGTTGCTTTAGCGACCGGGTTACCGAGCTTTCGTCCTCGACGCACGATAGGGCAAAAGTAGGACTCGCGCTGTACTTCTCAAGCCGCTGGCGCATGATATTTTCGAAAAGCTGTTGCGCCCTCTCGCCGCTGGCGACATCCGTGTACAAGACACCCACGGCGGGACTACGGATCGGCCGGCCTTGCAGAATGGGACCCCGCTCACGCAGAATTGATATCACCGCGTCCAACTGCGATTCCGCCACTGCGAACGGAGCGCTCTTGACGGTGGCGATGCGCTGTCCTGTGCGGGCAAAGCTAAAATTCACCGCGGTAGCGATCGCAATAGTAGCGGTGCAGTTGATCTGCTTGAGTAGTTCGTCGTCCACCAAGACGCAACAGTCTTCGGTGGCAAACAGGTTGGCTCGCCCGCCGGCGGACAGCCGGATTTCAATGCAGCCGCAGCCGATGTTCGCCGCTACCTGAGCAACAGCATCGTCTTCGCCCACCTCACCGGCTTCGAGTTCAGTTACCCAAACCTGCCGTAACCCTTCGGTTTCTAGGAGCTGAACATCGTCCTCACTGAGAAGATGGCCCTTGGCCAGCAGCTTCTTGCCGCCGGCGCGAAAGACGGTGCAGCATAAGACCCGACCTGTAGACAGTTTAACGTCAACAGTTTGCGCCTTCATCCCACATTCCTCCGCGAGACCGCGTCCTTTGTGAAACCTGATTATACTCTCACTCAGTGGAAAATCCGAGCACCATTTCTCACCCCCCGATGATTAGATCCGGGCAGAACGTCAATGGCGGAGTACAGGCAATTGGATCAACTCGCCCACTGTCTGACGCGAGGGGGGACCGCTGAGATCGGGATGAGGCACGAGATATTTCACCATCGCGATTTCATCACACGATTGAAACTTCGGGCAGCGGAGGCAATCCTTCCAGGCCTTCAAGGGGAGTTCGCCGCGCTCCACTTCCACAAATCCCAGGCGGGAGAAGAATTTATCCACGTAGGTGAACGCGAAAATAAAATGGAGGTGAAATTCGCGGGCCTCTGATTCTAGGGCTTCGACGAGAATACGTCCGATGCCGCGGTTCTTGCATCGTGGATCCACGGCCAGCGACCGGACTTCGCCCGTTGTCGGTCCGTAGAAATGCAGGGCGCCGCAGCCGGCCAGGGTCTCACCATCGAAGACGAGTGTGAAGTCGCGGATATTTTCCGACATCTCAAACTCGGTTCGGGGGAGCATCACGCCTTTGCC
>DATLBY010000302.1:0-16971 GCA_035526665.1 Bryobacteraceae bacterium | reverse complement strand
GCAGCGGAAGACCATCGCCGCCCAACAGGAGATAGGTGTAGAACTCCAGAGGCCGGCCCGCTGTAATCGCCGGCTCCAGCACGCGCAGGGAACCGGCCGCTGCATTGCGCGGATTGGCAAACCTGGAGAGGCCCTGCTGCTCGCGTTCCGCGTTCAGCCGGTCAAATCCCGCGCGATTCATTACCACTTCGCCGCGCACTTCAAACGCGGCCGGAGCGCCGGCGAGCCTCAGGGGAATGGACCGGATGGTCCGAGCATTTTCCGTGACCTCTTCCCCTATCAGGCCGTCGCCGCGAGTGATGGCCCGCGCCAGACCTCCGTCTTTGTAATGAAGCGCGAGCGAAAGACCGTCCAGTTTCAGCTCGGCCACATAACGGTAGAGGGCCTCCCCCAGCAGGTCATGGACGCGCCGGTTGAAGCTGCGCAGTTCCGCCTCGTTCAGGGCGTTATCCAGGCTCAGCATGGGGGCGCTGTGCCGCACCTTAACGAATCCTTCGCGCGGCTTTCCTCCCACGCGCATGGTGGGCGAATCGGCTGCACGCAGGTTGGGATGCTCCTGCTCGAGCGCGATCAACTGCCGCAGGAGCGCGTCATACTGCGCGTCGCTGATCGCCGGGGCATCCAGCACGTAGTAGAGATGCTCGTGACGGCGGAGCTCCTGGCGCAGCGTTTCCACCTGTTTCCGCACGGTCGCCTCGGTCACGGCCGGCGTGCCTCTATAATGAGGAATCCCAAGGGGTGTGGCTTATCGCGACCTATCGCAACGCCTTTCTTATCTACAATCCGTACGCTGGAAAGCTCCGAGGAAAGCAGCACCACCTTCAACGTACCATCGACGATCTGGCGGCCTGTGGCCACGGGGTCACGGCGGTCGCAACGACCGGTCCCAATGCCGCCGGTGGGATCGCGCGAAGCTGTTTGGAGCGCGGCGCCGACCTGATTCTGGCGGCCGGGGGGGACGGTACTATCAACGAAGTCCTCAACGGCATGGTGCACTCGCAAGTGCCGCTGGGAGTGCTGCCCGCCGGAACTGCCAATGTCCTCGCGGTCGAACTGGGAATCGGCAAAAACATGCGGCGCGCCGCGGCCAGGCTGGATGCGCTCGTCCCCACGCGAATCGCATTGGGACTGATAGAGAATGATCAGGGGCTGCAGCGGCATTTTGCGCTGATGGCCGGGGCCGGTCTGGATGCGTTGATCGTCTACAGCATTAACGCGCGGCTCAAAGCAGCGATCGGCAAAGTAGCCTATTGGGTTGGAGGTTTCGGCCATGTGGGCCGCCCGCTCACGGAATTTACCGTGCGCGTGGGCGGCCGCAGCCTGACCTGTAGCTTTGCCCTGGCGAGCCGCGTCCGCAATTACGGCGGGGATCTGTCCATCGCGCGCAACGCCTCCTTATTACGGGACGATTTTGAGATTGTGCTCTTCGAAGGGCCGCACTCGCTGGCATATTTGAAATACTTCACCGGCGTGCTGCTGGGGCGCCTGCACGGGATGAAGGGCGTCACCTTGCTGCGTACGCAGGAGATGGAGATGAGCTATACCCAGGATCCCGGCGTGTACGTGCAGATTGATGGCGAGTACGTGGGCCGGTTGCCCGCGCGCCTACGCATCGTACCGGATTCCCTCACGCTGTTGGCGCCGCCAGAATTCGCGGGTCAGTAATTCCAATCGATGGAAAACTCCACCCACACCCTCACCGGTCTGATGCTGAGCCGGGCCGGATTGAACCGGTGTATGCCGCATGCCGCTCCGCTGCTGATGATGGCCGCCAACGTTCCCGACCTGGACATCGTTTGGCTACTGGGGGGCGCGGAAACTTACTTCTTTCACCACCGCTGGATCACGCATGCCATCGCGGCGGCTCCGGTGATGGCGCTGCTGCCGGTTTTCGTCCTATGGCTGTTTGTCCGCAAACAGTTGTTTTTCTGGCGAGCCTATGGGCTCTCGCTCATTGCAGTGGCCAGCCATCTGCTGCTCGACTGGACGAATCCCTATGGCATCCGGCTGTTTCTTCCTTTTTCCACGGCCTGGCCCAAACTGGAGATTACCGGTGTTTTTGATATCTGGATTTCGCTGGTGTTGTTCGCCGCGGTTCTGGGTCCGCTGTTGTCGGGCATAGTGAGCTCGGAGATCGGCGCTAAGTCGGGCGGGGGACGCGTCTCGGCTATCCTGGCGCTTACGTTCCTGCTGCTCTACGACACCGGAAGGTATTTCCTGCACGAGCGGGCAATAGCGGTTCAGAACGGGCGGCTCTATGAAGGGCAGCCGCCTAAAAAAATATCCGCCATGCCCGATTTTTTTAACCCGCTGGTCTGGCGTGGAATTGTGGAGACGGATACTTTGTTCGTAGTGCAAAACGTCCACCTGGTAGTCGATTTGGATCCCACGGCCGGACGGATTTACTATAAGCCCGCGATTATCCCGGCCATGGAGGCGGCGCGCTCCACCAGGCCGTTTCAGGAATTGCTGAATTTTAGTCCATTCACGTTGTGGCGGGCAAGCCCGTCCGGGGAGTCCGATCCCACAACAAAGGTGGAGGCGCTCGATTTGCGCTTTGGGGATCCACAGGATCCGATGTTTATGTCGACTGCAATCGTGGACTCGGCGAATCGAGTGCACCGCGCCTGGTTTCAGTACTGAAGGCTATCCCAAAAAATCAAAGAGGCTGGTTCTCGGCGCCCGGGCGCGTGCCGACAGGGCGGCGTCGCGCTGAATGCGGGTTTCGGACAGGGTGAGGGCGGCAGTGGCGATGTCGGCGTCCTCAATGGCGCCGATCTGGGTCTTGAGACGCGCCTCCGCTTTGAACGCGAAATCGATGGCAGCGCTAATATTCGTTTGGGCCCGGCCGTAAAAGGCGTGCTGCCCGTTCAGGTATTCGGCCGCTGAGGTGACGTTTTGCAGGGCGGTATCGATCGCGGGCCGGTCGTTGGCGAGCAGGGCAGCGCGCAAGGCGGTGATCGATCCAAACACACTTTCCGAGGCTACCGGACTGTCGAAGATCTGCTGCGCCGTGCGGGCGACAGCAAAAATAGAGCCCGACGGATGGAGAACGCTGCGTGTGGCGGCGGAGCCCAGATAGGCACTGACCGGAGTGGTTTGATTGATATTGATCGTATAGGGCGGGGACTGATCGGCATCGCCGCTGAAAACGAACCGTCCCTCCACGTTTGTTCTGGCTCCCGCGACCAGCTGCTCCAGGATGTTCCCGAGGTCGTCGGCAATGCCCTGCCGGTTCGCGGCAGTCGCCGTGCCGGTGGCGCCTTGCAGGCCCGAGACCCGTGCGCGGGCGAGCAGTGCCACAGCTGAGGCGATGGCGGATTCCGCCGAATCGACCTCACTCTTCACACGGCTCAGGTCCAGGTGAATCTGGGAAGTAGTGTCGAGGGTGGCGCGAGCTTGCAGCAGGGCACTGATCTCATCGGGAGCATCGGATACCGTGCTGACGCGTTTGCCGGATGTTATCTCCTTTTGCGCCAGGTTGAGACGGCTGGTGGTGCGCGCGAGGTCGAATAGAAAGCTTTCGGCGGATGGATCGAGCTGAGTAATCATCGTCGGCTACCTTATCAGGGTCATCACGGAATCTGTTATCTCAGCCAGAACATTCACCATCTTGGCCGCGGCCTCGTAGCTCTTCTGAAATTGAAGCAAGCGGGCCGCCTCTTCATCCAGAGATACCTCGGATCGCTCTGCCCGCAGATGTTTTGCCTGCAGCAGCAGCGCGCCGCCAGCCCGCCGGTCATTACGCGCCGTCGTCAGATCCCGGCCCACAGACCCCGCCAGATTGCCGTAGAATTCGGTAAAGGTGAACCCGCCGATCTGTTTGCTGCTGCCGAGAGTGGCCAATTGCAGGCTGTTCCCATTGCCGCCGGGAGAGCCTGACGAGGCTGCCGCAATCTCACCCGTCGTCAGACTATTAGTGGACAGAGTAGCGGCGGCTCCGCCCGCACTGTCGTATACAAACAGATTGCGCGTGGGCGCAGTGCCGGCCGCATCCAGACCTAAGGCCAACTGAGAGTTGATTGTATCGGCAATTCCCACCGCCAGCCGGTCCAGGGCATTCCGGTAAGAGGGGATAGCTCTATTCTGGATTTCCAGTTGTCCGGCCAACCGGCCACCGCTCAGTTGGCCGGTGATGTCGTTCCCTTGCGAATCGAGAATGCTGGCCTGCGAACCCGTGAGTCCCGCCGAGATTGTGAACTGCGCGTCTCCAATTAGCGCCAGAGTCTGGCCGCCCAGCAGGATGGTGGTCGTGCCGTCGGGCTGCTCCAGGGCGGTGAAGTCGACCAGCTCAGACAGCTTCTCCAGAGTATTATGAATTTCGGCGTCCAGCCCCGGATCTTGGTTGCTCTCAAAATTCTGGCGCCGTTCCCGGTTGTATTCGCGGAGCTGCCCTATCAGGCTGTTCACGGACGCTACCGTGCTGCGGATCTGGAGCCCGGTGTTGGCCGACGCTACCCCGAGAGAGTTTGCGCTTTGATTGATGCTCCGTGAGAGTTGCTGCGCGCGGTCCAGCACCACCTGGCGCGCCGGCGCATTGTTCGGCGCGATGCTCAACTGCGAAAAGCTCTGGAATAGCTGCGTAAGATCGCCGGCGATGCCCGACTGTTCCGTAATGTCGAAGATCGGCTCCAGTTGTTCCAGCTGGGCGGTGCGTTCTTCGGCTTGCCCCAGCGACTGCTGCTGGGCGCGGACCATCTGCTCGGCATGCTGATCACGCGAGCTCAGAACCTCCCCCGCAAGAACGCCGCCCGGTATCCCCAGACTCAGATCCACCCGCGCGGCGGAAAGCAGCTGAAGCTGGCGCGCATAGCCGGCTGTGGAGACGTTGCTTACATTATTCTGGATTACATTGATGGCATGCTCGAAGGCGCGCATGCTGTTTGCCGTCGAGAGAATGGAAGCAAGAGAGTTGCCCATGTCAGCCCGACACCGACAGCTGCGCCACCGCCCTCAGGGGCGCTGCCTCCCCGCGCGCCGTGTAGCCGCCCGTGGCCATACTCAGGAGCGCAGCCCAGCCGGCATGGAAAGAGGCCGCCTGCTCCATCAGTTTACGGACCAGATCCAGCTCGATTTGCACCTCTCGCAGGTCACGGGCCAACTGCTCCAGGCCGGCGGATTCCTGCGCGGCCGCTGCATGCGTATCCCGCAGCAGCGCAATGGCTTCCGCCAGGCGAGCGGCGCATTCGTCCAGCACCGCCGGCGTCGGTGTGGCTAGGGTGTGCCGCAACTCCACCAGCAACTGCCGGACCTCCTGAAGCCGCGTTCCGCCCCGCTGGAACTCTCGCTTCACTTCTCGCCTGCCTTCGTCGCCTCGTCGATGATTCTCTTGCTCAACTGATCCACATCGGCCTGGTAGCTGCCATCCTCGACTTGAGCTTGCAGTTTTTCCAGATAGGCCGCCCGCTCGGGCGATTCCGAGTCCTCGGCCCGCAACTGGCTGCCGAGCGTCGACAGTTGCACATGGTCTTCCCCGGAGGCGCTGCCGCTTTCCAGGCCCTTGGATCGGCTCCTCGCACTGGCATCCTGCTCCTGCGGCTTGCCGACACCCGGTGATGCGAGTCCGTTGAGATTGGGATCGTTGATTTTCATCCAGAAGGCCTCTAGATCTCCTGCGGCAACATATCGGTCGATATCACCAGAGTCTTAAGAATTTTGCGAAGAGCTGGAACGGAAAGCATCTGAGCAAATGTCAGCGGCGGCGCCTTCCGAACGTGAGGTGCAAGCGGAGGCAGGCCGCCAGCGAATCGGATGTAAGACAGACTACAGGAACTAGTAGCGCTCGAGAATCGAGGAGGGCGCACGCAGCCAATTGAAGCACGAGCGAAGTCCCAGGCGGTCCCAAACCTTCTCCGCCGGCGCCGGCAGCACCTCCGGGTCCGGCTTCATCCGGGCGTTGTACAGTGCCAGCAGCCGCTCCTCCGCAAAGCCGATCGAGCAGGCGTACTGGCGGATGTAGCTGGTATTGAAAACCCCGCCCGGCAGCTTCTCAAACTCTTCCGCTTCAATGGCACGCAGAAACCGCGCGCTGATCTTCGTTTTGTCGGTGATTGCCTCGAGCGAAACCCCGGTGCGGCGGCGAATCTGTTCGAGGTTGAGAACAGTCATGGAAGAGGACATGGAGAAAATCCCTTATGAGAGTGGTCGCGGCAAGCAAAAACTCTTAAGTTTGTAAAAGTCAATAGTACCGCGAAATCATTTTGCGCGAAAGGTACTTGTCCCGGATCTTTTAGTACTACGTTGAGAAAAGTCCCAAGCTCGGAAGCTTGGGGGTATTGCGCCTACCCACAAACGGGGGAGAAGGTAGCCCATAAGGAATAGAACCCGGCAGTTTGGCAGAACCAACCCTCGGCCCCTGCCGTATACTGAACGGATCGGAGCAGACGAAAAATGCGAGTCATTTGGCTGACGATGGTTCCTCTCGGAGTATCCCTGGCGGCCGGAACGTCACCGCCCCCGGTTACCTTCCATCAGGACGTCCTGCCCGTCCTCCAGAAAAATTGTCAGGGATGTCACCGTCCGGGCGAGGCCGCCCCGATGTCGTTTTTAACCTATAAGGATACTCGGCCCTGGGCCAAGGCGATTCGCGAGGCCGTCGTCCTCAAGAAGATGCCGCCCTGGTTCGCCGATCCCCACGTAGGGAAGTTCCGGAATGACCCATCGCTCTCGGATGCCGAAAAGGCCACTTTGATCCGCTGGGCGGATTCGGGCGCGCCCGAAGGCGACCCGGGGCAAGCGCCCGCTCCCAGACGCCTGCTGGAGGGCTGGAATATCGGAGAGCCGGATCGAATCATCGAGATGCCTCTGGAGTATGCAGTGCCGGCTTCGGGAACGATCGAGTATACCTATTTCATTGTGCCGACGGGTTTCGCTGAGGACAAATGGGTGCAGATGGCCGAGGCCCGTCCCGGGAACCGGAAAGTGGTACATCACGTGATCGCTTTCGTGCGGGAACCCGGTTCCAGCTGGCTGCGCGACGCCAAGCCGGGTGAGCCTTTCGTCCCTCGAAAGGGTGGCGATACGGGCAGTCTAGGTGAGTTTTTGGTGGGCTATGCTCCAGGCGTCGTGCCGCAGGTTCTGGAACCAGGCCAGGCGAAATGGATCCGTGCCGGGTCGGATATCGTCCTGCAAATGCACTATACGGCCAACGGAAGGCCGGAAAAAGACAGAACGCGCATCGGATTCACCTTTGCGAAGCAGCCGCCGGCGAAGCGTGTGCTGACGTTGGCCGCGTCAAACCGCAAGTTTGTCATCCCGCCGGGAGCCGGCAATCACCGGGTGGATGCGCAGGTGACGCTCCAAGAGGACTCGACCCTGCTGGCCATGATCCCCCACATGCACCTCCGCGGGAAGTCTTTTGCCTTCCGTGTGGTCTATCCAACCGGCGAAATCCAGGAGCTTTTGCAGGTCCCCCGGTATAGCTTCAACTGGCAGCTTTCTTATCTGCCGAAGAAGCCCATTGGTCTTCCCAAGGGCAGCCGCATCGAATGCACCGCTTATTTTGACAACTCAGCCAATAATCCGGATAATCCGAACCCCGGCGCCGAGGTCCGCTATGGCGACCAGAGCTGGGAGGAGATGATGTTCGGCTTCTTCGACGTGGCCGTGGATGTCCGGGTAGGTCCGGGTGACATGCTCCGCGGCAGAAAAGCTCCCGTAACGGACTGACCGCGCGTGAAGCTCGCACGGGCAGCGGCGGCGTTCTATTGGATCGGGCCCGTGCTGGCGCACGACGCCATCACGACACCGTTTACCTGGACTCATGAGATCAGCCGGATTGTGTACCGCCGCTGCGCCGGCTGCCACCAGGAGCGTGGCGCAGCCCCCATGTCTCTCGTCACGTATGATCAGGCGCGGCCGTGGGCCAAAGCCATCCAGGAAGAGGTGCTGGCGCGGCGTATGCCGCCCTGGGGCGCAGTCAAGGGCTTCGGCGACTTTCAGAATGACGCCAGTCTCTCCGAGGAGGAGATCCTTCGCATCGCCAGTTGGGTGGAAGGCGGCGCTCCCCAGGGTGAGATCGGCTCCCTGCCGCCCCTGCCCAGGCTCCAGAAGCTCGCGAGGAAGCAAGGGCAATCCAACTCAAAACAAGCGATTTACCGCTCGACGTCGAAGCTGGCGGCGGCGCTGGTGCTGAAGAGCATCCAGCCGCTGGCCGACGCCGCTTCCGTGCAGATCACCGCCGAGAAGCCGGATGGTTCTATGGCGCCGCTGCTGTGGCTGCGGGGCTATCAGGTGCGCTGGGGGCAGATCTTCGTTTTCCGCGCGCCAATCCATTTGCCGCAAGGGACACGCATCGTCATTGATCCGCCTTTGCCGGTTCGCTTACAGCCCTGATACCGGGATGTTGAATGCAACGGTGTTCACCTTTGCATTTCTCTGGAACTGAACCCAGACCCGGTGCATGCCCGGCCGGGGGAAGATCACATTGAACTGCACCGTCGGCCCAGGGTCGTCGAAGGCGGGGTGCCCATGCAGCAGGTCAATCAGGTCCTCGCTGGCTGCCAGCAGATGCCCTCGTGCGCCTAAATACGGTTCCAGTCCCTCGGCAGGTTGCAGATGGAAGAAGAGCATCGTTTTCTTTCCCGCGATCGGGACCGCCGGGTCCATGGTCAGCGACACCTGCGTGTTGACCGCCTCCCGCGGAGCCAGATCGGTGTGGAGGTGCGCCGCTTCCCCCCGGCCGACGGCAATGATTGTTTTCGGAATCAGTTGCGGAGTTCCGCCCGAAGGATAGAAATCACACAGCAGCCGGTACTGCCCGCCGCTCCGCAACTTGGCGTCGAGGCGGAACGTTCCATCCGGAGCCAGACGGGGATGTTCGTGCGCGAAAAAGCGAAGGTCCTGACTCACGATGAATAAATGGAAGATTTTCTCGTGCACCAGCTCAAAGCCTGTGACCGGTCTTCCGGTTTGGGGGTGGCTAACGCGAAAGGTTAGATGGACCAGGCGTCCGGGCTGCAATGCCGGGGGAGTAATGCCGATGTCCAGGAGGTATTCGAGGGGATCGGCCAGGTTCGCCACCAGCTGCATGCCGCAGCGGGGACAGCGGCCGGCTGTGGACGCCCGGATGTCCGGATGCATGGGGCATAGGAACGGAATCGTCTCGCCGGCGCCGGCGACTGCCAGGAGCAGGAAAATCTGAATTAGGGTTCGAACGGCCATACGGCGGTGGTGGTGTATCCGCCGTCGACGGCGATCACCTGTCCCGTGATGTAGTCGGAACCAGTGCCGCTTAGGAAAACCGCCAGGGGAGCAATATCTTCAGGCACCCCGGTGCGGGGCGATGCCTGAGCTCCCTTCAGCCATTCCTTCATAGCCGGCGGTTCCCACATGTCGCGATTGAGGTCGGTAATGATAAAGCCCGGCGCAATGCAGTTCACCTGGATGTTATGCCGGCCCCACTCAGCGGCCAGTGAGCGGGTGAGACCGGCGAGCGCGCTCTTGGTCATGGCGTAAACCGTCAAATAGGGCAGGCCCAGCAGCGACATGAGGCTGCCGATCATGATGATCTTGCCGCCTTTTCCGCGAGCAAGCATGCGGCTTCCCACCTTTTGGGTGAGCGCCACGAATCCGTGGAGGTTGGTCGCCATGATGCGCTCATATTCGGCTGGAGTGTACTTTTCGAACCTTCGCCGCACGTTGGTGCCGGCCACGTTCACCAGGATGTCGATGTCGGGCAGTTCGGCTGCAAGCTTTTCAACAGAGGCGATATCGGACACATCCAGCGATCGAACTTCCGCCTGCCAGCCGGCGGCTGTAAGCTCGGCGGCATGCTCCGTCAATTTTCCGGTTGAACGGGCGCAGAGAATGGTGTGGGCTCCCGCCCGAGCTAAGCCTTGGGCGATCGCCAGGCCTATGCCGCGGCTGGCGCCGGCGACCAAGGCAGTCTTACCGGCTACGGAAAAGGGATTATCGATGCTCATTTGGGGAGAGTTTCAGATCGAGTATATCGCGCGCCTCTTGTTAGACGTCGGATCTTTCCTAAAACCTTTTCTTCGACGGCACCCTAGCCGCTGCCGATGAGTACCAATGAGCGGCGAAGGAGCCCAACCATTTGGACGTGCTGATTGTAGATGATTCGGCGGCAATCCGGCAAATTGTGCAGCGGGCTTTTAAGCTCAAAAAGTTGCCGGTGGGCAAAGTTCTGGAGGCCGGAGACGGGCTGGAGGCGCTGGAAAGTTTGAAGTCCCATACGGTAGATATCATTTTTGCCGACATCAATATGCCGCACATGGACGGGCTCCAATTTTTAGCCGCGGTACGGGCTGTGGAGAAGTGGAAAGCGATTCCTATTGTCATGATCACGACCGAAGGAAGCGAACACAAGGTGCGCGAAGCGTTGCAATTGGGGGCATCCGGCTATATGCGTAAGCCCTTCACTGCAGAACAGGTCAAGGAGAAGCTAGCCGCAGTGGTCAGCTTTGACTCCGGCGAGCTGAAGTCGATATGAGAGGGTTCAACCAGGAAGAGTTAGCGGTCATCATCAAGTCGGCCACCTGGCAGGTCTTTTCCAATACGCTGGGATTCCAGCTTGCGGCGGTAGACAGCTATCGCAATAATGGACCGCGATTCGCGAGCGACGGAGTTTTATCATTCGTCGGCCTGGCTGGCGATTGGGCGGGAACAGGCAGCTTGTCGTGCTCGGCCCGGTTTGCCTGCAGGCTTTCCTCAATTCTTCTAATGAGCGAGTGCTCGGGAGTGAATGATGAGGTGCTGGATACCATTGCCGAGGTAACCAGGATGATTGTTGGAAATGTCAGGCAGGCTCTGGAACAGGAGCTTGGCCCTATCGGGCTTAGCAATCCCACCGTGATTTACGGTCCAAACTTTACCTCGCGATCGGCCGGAATGCTGGACTGGACTGTAGTACGGTTTATTTGCGAGGACGATGAATTCGCCGTCCAACTTTTTCTTGGACCTGGCTACGGCGATTCAGGAAGTAAGCTACAGGAACCAGGGAACGTTATCCCTGTATTCGCCGCACAGAGCTATCGGGCATGAGGCAGTTGCGTGCATCGATGCCGGAAACGGGCGAGTAGGCGAAACTATGGGGGACCGCACCGGAATGTGTGCCGCCAATCTGCCACCGGCCATCCGGAGAGCCGAGCCGGTGTTACCGCCGCAGGGCCAAGCGCGCGCCATTTCTAGGCATAGTCCGGAGCTGGTAGCCGGGTTTGTTGTGGAAGCGCGTGAGCGACTGGACACCATCCAATCAGGTCTGCTGGCGCTGCGACTCGATGCTGGGAACCTCCAGATCATCCTTACCGTTTTTCGCCACGTCCACACCATCGCAGGCGTTGCCGGGTTTCTGGAGTTGAACGCCATGCGGGCGGTTTCCCATGAGATGGAAACGGTCCTCGACCTGGCTAGGCAGGCAAAGCTGGCTCTGACAACCACCGTGATCGATATTTTATTCGAAGGCGTCCATTTCCTGCATCACTGGGTGAATCATCTGGAACTCGATCCGGCCAAGCCTCCCGCTCCCCACCTCACCGACGTGGCAGCGCTAGTCACGAAAACGCGCGCCCTGACCGGCCCGGACCCAGGCCTTTTACCAGCCGGGGGCCTGGGAATAGCCGGTCCGGATTAGCTGTTCAAACCGGCAAATGCCGCTTCGATCTCCTGGCGTGCTTCTGGCGCCGGAACGGCTAGCGGCAAACGGGGCGGCCCTCCGTAATAACCGTTCAAATCCATGGCATATTTCAGCCCTGGGACGCCGTATTTGGTAGTCACCAACTCGGCAGCCCGCGTGATTCTGGTTTGCCATTCCTGCCCCGCTTCCGTCTCGCGCGTGCGATGAGCCTCCCAGATAGTAATCACCGCATAAGGCGCGGCATTCGCGAAGGCGAGTACGGCTCCCGTTGCGCCAGCCTGCAGCGACGGCCACAGAGTGGGCGCCGAGCCAACCAGAACCTGGAAGCCGGGCCGCACTTCACGAATCATGCGGGCCACCTTCTCCAGGTTGCCGGAGCTCTCTTTGATCGCGATTACGTTGGGATGGTGAGAAAGCTCGGCCACCGCATCCGGGTGAATATCCACGCCCGTGGCCTGCGGCCAGTTATAAATCATGATGGGAATGTGCGAGCGGTCGGCCACGGCCCGAAAGTAGAGAATCTGCGTCTCGTTACGCATTGCATAATTTTTGTAATAGTGAGGTGTCCGGACCATCGCCGCCTTATAACCCAGGGAGGCCGCGCGATTGGTCAGCCCGACGGTTTCCTGAACGCTCTCGACGCCCGTACCCGCAATCAGAAGCTTCTCAGGGGATGCGCAGCTCGCAACCCATTCCCACAGCAGCGTCTTCTCCTCAGTAGTCAGCATGACGCTTTCACCGGTGGAACCGCACACCACGTAACCGGCGAGTCCGGTCAGATTCCATTTGGAGACGTTATGCAGAACCTTGGCCTTATAGAGCTCACCCTCATGATTAAAGGGAGTGGTGATGGGAGGGAAGATACCTTGCAGTTTCATAGGAGGGAGTTGGGTGTCCGCTGCGGACTTCCGGCGCCGCGGACACCCGGGAAAGACTTACTTTACCTTGGCGAAGATGATAACCAGGGTGTAGAGGGCCAGCGACTCGATCAGCACCAGGCCGAGCAGCAGCGCGAAACGGATGGCGGCGGCGGCGCCGGGGTTACGGGCAATCGCCTCGGCTGAGGAAGCGACTGCTTTACCCTGTGCCAGAGCGCACAGACCGGAAGCAATGGCCATGGAAAAGCCGGCGGAGATGGCAACCGCCCATTGATAGTTAGCCCCGGCAGCAGCGGCCGGTTCCTGAGCAAAGATCGGGCTCGCCATGACGAAGAGAGCCGCGAAAAGCAACATAATGCGTGTGTTCATGTGTTTCTCCTTGAAAAATCGCCTCCAGGAGGTGGTTCCGGCCGTGCATTGGGATGCCGGCGGCTCACACTGGAAGCGGCATAAAGCCGGTATAAATTAGTGCTCCTCGTGCGCCACCGCGCTGCCCACATACATCATGGTCAGCAGCGTGAATACATAAGCCTGCAGAACGGATACGAATACGTGCAGCCCCATGAAGACCGCTGGCGCGACCAGATAGGTCAGTCCCAGGAACACCAGGGTGACCTTCTCTCCGGCCAGCATGTTCGCGTAAAGACGGATCGTGAGCGAGAGAGGGCGGGCCAGATGGCTGACGATCTCGATCGGGATCATTAACGGAGCCAGCAATGGCATGGGGCCGGCAAAATGCGCCAGGTACTTGCCCACTCCCTGCGCCTGCATCCCCACAATGTTGTAGTACAAAAATGCGGCGATGGCGCAGCCCGCCGTCACGGCCGGAAACATGGTGGGCGATTCGAATGTCGGAATAATGCCGATGAGGTTGGAAAACAGAATGAAGATAAATAGCGTGCCGAAAAAAGAGATGTACTTCCTGCCGTCGTGGCCCACTACCTCGTGCGCCTGCCCGTGCAGGAATTCGTAGATTACTTCGAAGAAGTGCTGTAGTTTGCCCGGCCGGTCCATAGAGAGCCGCGTGCGCAAAAAAAGGAACAAGAGCACGATCAGCAACGCAACGACCATCTCCATGGCCATGTAGTTGACCCAGGGATGCGCGGGATCCGCCGCGTGCACTCCGAACAATCCGAGCATGGCGTTCGCGACACCGGCTAGATGATCGTTGAAGAACGCAGTAATCCAGAGTTCATGTTCCTGCATAAATGAGTTCGTAGAGAATTTCTAAAATGACGGCAGCGACACAGACGAAACAGCCGGCCAAAGCAGCCGCAATGCTGGCGTCGAAAAACCTTAATATAGCATACCCGGCGAGCCCAAATAGAAGATAGCGGGCGCCCAGAAACACGGCAGAGCCGCTGCGCGGCCGGCTCCTGCCGGCAGAGCTTCCGACCGCGTCGACAATACGGCGGAAGAATCTGAAGTTCAGGGCGGAGAAGGCCGCGCCGAGTAGAAACCCCGTGACCCAGCGCCAACCCCCAATCTGAAAAGCAGACAGCGATCCTGCGAGTGTGAGCACGGACATCAGGACCACGATTCGCTTTGCCCCGCGCTCACCCACTGGTATCTTTTTTAAGCTGCCGGTAGAGCTGGAGGAATCCCGCGGCAATCCCGATCAGCAGGAAAATCAGATAAAGATACGTCGTTCCGAGGCGCTTATCCAGAAAATAGCCGATCAGATATCCCACGAAGGTGGTAGTGGGAAGGATGAAGGCAAGAGTTGTGTACTCTGCCACCATGACCAGGACATTCTTCTTCTCTTTCATGCGGGTTTCTGGCGCCCTTGCGCAAGGTGCTCCGCTGCCTCTTTGACCAATAACCCTAGTTTGGGATGTGACGGTTCCATGTCTACGTGGAGGCCATGCTCGGTCAGTGTCTCACTGGTGGTCGGGCCGATGGAAGCCACCATCGTTTGTTGAAGGGCCGCCCGCACTTTCGGCTCGATACCGAGCTCTTCCGCTATTTGCAGCAGATGAACAAGCTGGGTTGACGTGGTCCACAAAGTGACATCGAACTCTCCCGCAGCCAGCCGGCTCGCCGCGCGCTTCAGCGGCTCCACGTCTTCCGGCAGGTCCCACTGATAGACAGGAACCGGCGTCACCTCGGCGCCCAGCGAGCGGAGCGCGTCATGCAATTCCGTGCTCGGCTTCCCATACTCCTGCACGGCGATCCGGCGCTCCTGGCGAGCGCTGACCGCCGCAACAATCTCGTGCCAGGTATTCGGTTCGGGCACCAGGATGGTGGGCGCCAGGCCGATTTCGCGCAGCGCAGCGGTTGGCTTGGGCCCGCGCGCGACCGTCACGACGCCAGCCAAAGCCTCCACGATCTGTTCCTGCGGATACCGCGTCGCCATCACTTTGACCAGAAACCGCGTGCCGACGCCGGTGAGCAGAATCACCATGTCGAATTCCCGCTCCAGCAATCTCTCGGCAAAACGCAATGCCGCCTGGTTGTGCTCGATGGGAACTTCGCGCATGGAGGGCGCGACGAATGGATCCCCGCCGTTCCGCCGGATCAGTTCGGCGGTCTCAACGGCCCGCCGGCTCTCCAGAGATAATACCCGCCTTCCCGCGAATGACATTTAGACCAAGTATACTTGCCTTGTATGTTCCAGGTCGGGTCCCCTCAGGAGCAGTTTGATGCCGTTGTAGTAGGGTCGGGAGCCACCGGCGGTTGGGCAGCCAAACAGTTGACCGAGGCTGGAATGAAGGTTGCTCTTTTGGAGGCCGGCAAGAAGCTGTCGCCTTCCGAATTTACCGAACATATGAATCCCTGGCAGCTGCCATACCTCGGATTCTCACCGAAAATCATCGAGGACCGTCCCGTCCAGGGCAAGTGTTACGCCTGTACGGAATACAACTACAAGTGGTTCGTGAACGACCGTGAGAATCCCTATACGCAGGCCAAGCCGTTTAGTTGGATCCGGCAGCGCGTTCTGGGAGGTAGGACCTTAAGCTGGGGACGCCAGAGCTACCGGATGAGCAATCTGGACTTCAAAGCCGCTTCCCACGACGGTTATGGCGACGATTGGCCGATCTCCTATGAGGACCTGGTGCCCTACTACGAAAAAGTCGAGCGCTACGTCGGCATCAGCGGTCAGGCGGAGGGCCTTCCCCAGCTTCCCGACAGCATTTTCCTGCCGCCCATGGAAATGACCTGCGGCGAAGAGCTGCTGCAAAAGGCGATGAAAGAGAAGTTCGGCCGCGTCATGACCATGGGCCGTACCGCGATTCTCACACGGGACCACAACGGACGAAAAGCCTGCCACTATTGCGGGCCATGCGAGCGCGGCTGCATCACTAACTCCTACTTTGCAAGTCCGTTCACCACTATCAAGGATGCGCTGGCTACTGGACGGCTCACGCTGCTGACCGATGCAGTCGCGGCCCGGGTTCTGATGAAGGAGGGCAAGGCTGCCGGGGTTGCCTACGTGGATGCCAATACCAAGCGAACCCGCGAAGTGCGGGGCAAGATCTTTCTGTTGTGCGCCTCCACGCTGGAATCGACCCGGCTCCTGATGAATTCCAAGATTTGCAACGACAACGACGCGCTCGGCCGCTACGTGATGGATCACATTTACCAGGGCGGGGCGTCCGGCGCGATGCCGCAACTTGAGGCCCGCCCGTGGGCAGGTATGCCGCGCCGGCCCAACGGTATCTATATCCCTCGTTTCCGCAATGTGAAGGAGAAGGAGACGAACGGATTTATTCGCGGCTACGGCTACCAGGGGGGAAGCTCCCCCTCATTCCAATTCGGCGCTCCCGGATTTGGCGCTTCTTATAAAGAAGCCGTTCGCAAAGGCCATTGGAGCATCAACATCGGCCTGTGGGGCGAATGCCTGGCCCGCAAAGAGAATCGAGTGGAGATTGATCAGGACAAGGTGGATGCCTATGGTATTCCCATCCTGAAGGTGAGCGCCGATTGGAGCGACAACGAGAAGAAAATGTTCGAGGACGGGCGGCTGCAAGCTGCCGAGATGCTGGAGGCCGCGGGCGCAAAGGACGTGAAGGTTACCGGCAGTTACTCGGTCCCGGGACACTGCATCCATGAAATCGGCACGGCTCGAATGGGCAACAATCCGAAGACCAGCGTGCTGAATAAATACAATCAGGCGCACGAAGTCCCGAACATTTTCGTTACCGATGGCGCTGCCTGGGTTTCCAGCGGATGTCAAAATCCGACGCTTACCATGATGGCGATTACCATCCGCGCCTGTGATTACATTACCCGCGAGTATGCAAAGAAAACAGTATGAGTGAAACGGATGCCCGCTATCCTATCGGCCGGTTTGAATGGAAAGGCGAGAACTCGGAAGCAGACCGGCAGCGCTACATTCAGATCATCGCCGAGACGCCTGCGAAATTCAGAGCCGCCGCCGAAGCGCTGACAGCGGAGCAGCTGGATGTCCCCTACCGGGCCGCGGGTTGGACTGCGCGCCAGGTTATTCATCACGTGCCGGATAGCCACATGAACAGCTTCATCCGGTTCAAATTGGCC
>DATLBY010000301.1:0-5184 GCA_035526665.1 Bryobacteraceae bacterium | reverse complement strand
ATGCAGTTCTCCCGTCCTGTGAAGAGGACGCCGGAGGGCGGAAGGGTGTTTCCTCTACTCTGTGATCTCGATGGGAGTCACGGGATCGATAAACGGCCAGCACAGTGTACCGGCCAGGTAAGCGCCTGCCATCGTGTAGAGCACGGCATTCCAATCTCCGCCCGTGGCCCGGAGAATATACGGACCCGCCGTTGGGGCGACGAAGCCTGCCAGGTTGCCCATCATATTCATGGAGCCCGCCATGGTGCCGGCGTACTTCCCTCCAATATCCATGCAAGTGGCCCACGCGCCCGGCATCACCAGATCGTTACAGAAACTTGCCAGACCCATGAAGACCATGCCGTACAGCGCATCGCCGGAATGGATAGAGACGGTCAGCATAATCGCCGCGCCCAGGAATCCTGCCGACGCCAACAGCTGCCGGGTCCTCTTCACGCTGCCTGTCATCCGCACTACCCGGGCCGAGATGAAACCACAGAAGATCGATCCCAGGCCGCCGAAGAACAGCGGCAGGATGGCGTAGTTGGCGCTCACCTCAGGACTCAGGTGCCGGTGCTCCTGCAGATACGTGGGAAGCCAGGTGATGTAGAAATACCAGGGATAGGAGAGCAGGAAGTATTGCAGCCAGAGCAGCCACACCGTGCGCGACCGGATCAGCTTCCCCCACGGCACATCGCCGTGTCCGGCAGCCAGGTTTTCATTTCCACCCAGCAGCGCCAGTTCCCCGGCGTTCACACTTTTGTGGTCGCGCGGGTTATCCCGGAACCACAGGTAAAAGAAGATCGCCCAGATAATCCCAAGCCCCCCGAAACACACGAAGGCCCAGCGCCAGGACATTAGTTTGAATGCCGCGATTACCAGCGGCGGGGTGAATGCCCCGCCCCAGCGGGCGAACATCCACATGATTCCCTGTGTTCTAACCCGCTCGCTGTTGGGCAGCCAAGTGCTGAACGCCTTAGTGAGATTCGGAAAGCAACCTGCCTCACCCGCGCCGAACAGGAAGCGTGCAATGTACAGCGACTTAAAGTCCCACATGAAGCCGGTAATCGCGGTGAATGCCGACCACCAGATCACGATCCGCATCAACACTTTTCGCGGCCCCATCCAATCTCCCATCCAGCCGCCCGGAATTTCGAACAGGGCATAGGCCACCGCAAAGGACGAGAAAACATAGCCCATCTGCACCTTGGTGAGCCCAAGGTCCCGCGAGATCACCGGCGCCGCCTGCGAGATGCAGACCCGGTCGATATAGGACAGAATCGCGAGCGTGACGGCGAAGACGACCACCCAGTAACGGGCGTGCGTAGCCTTCCCGGCGGGATGTCGAATAGAGGAGGGAGCAGTCGCCATGTGAACGAACATCACATCATGGATGCCATGTAACTTGCAACTAAGTTAATTGGTTTGGTGGAGGTTTGGGGAAACTATTGCGGGCGCGAGATTGCTCCCTCCCACGTTAGAGCTCCGTCGCCGAAGTCTCACCATCCTGACCCCACGCTGGAACGGAGCAATCTCGCTTGGCTTCGATACCGATGCGGATTACGCGCCGGAAGCTGCAGACCGCGAACGCCGGGAACGTACACCCCATAAGAGGAGCGACCCAAACCCTACTAACGCGAGCGAAGCTGGCTCGGGAACCGCGGTGAAGCTCACCGGCGACGGTTGAATCGCCGTGCCGGCCTGGTCCGAGATAAAGTACGTGTTGTTCTTGATAAAGTAGGCCGTGCTTTGGGTGTCAAGGGCTGGCGAAGTCAGCGCCGCAAAGTACGTTGTGCCTGCCGCCATCGGAATTGGAGTAGCGAAAAAGAATTGATGGAAAGCAAACTGCCCGCAATTCGACACCTGTGCGCAAAAGCTGGTGACCGTTAACGGCACGGTGCCCAATAAAGTGCCGCTGGCGTTCACGCCCTGGTAAAAGGACAAGGTGACGTTGGCCGAGGTGCCGGAGCCGTCTTTCATGGTAAACAAACCGCCGCCGAAATCGAAGGCGACATTAGGAGTCAGCAGCCATGTCGAGGTATGATTCACGTCTATCTGAGTCTGCGCCCCCGATTGATCAGTCGCAAGATAATATACTGGCCCGGCATTACAAAGGGAAGCCAGGAATAAGAACGAGGTGGTGAGCTTCATAGCTTTGTAAGGATATCACTGTATTGATGAACTTACAAATGCGCTGCGCGCGGGGAACTTACAATGGGTAGCCAGCATTCCCGGCTTGCCTCAAAACTGATTTACGTGATATGACAGGCAGCACAAGAGGAAGGTGGGAAATGACATTTCGTAGACTCGCCCTCGCCCTAGCCATGGCCGCGCTGCTGCTGGCTCAGAGTGAACGGGGAAACATCAGCGGGCTGATAACGGATCCGGGCGGCGCCAGCATCGCCGGTGCCCAGATCTCGATTCTTGATATCAACACCGGTGCTGCCTACACTGCGGCCAGTACGTCAGCCGGTGAGTTCAATGTGCCGAACCTGACGCCCGGCACGTATCAACTGGACGTCACCGCCCCGGGCTTCAAGCGCTTCCGTCAGAGCCAAGTGGTGGTGTCCGCCGCGAGCTCTACCCGCGTCGACGCTCAGCTGCAGCTCGGGCAGGTGAACGAGACCGTCGAGGTGCAGGCTTCGGCCGTGCAGCTACAGACCGACAATGCCAAAGTCTCCACCCAGGTGGCGAACAAACTCGTCGACGAGCTGCCGCTGGTAGTGGGCGGAGCCATGCGCAGTCCGTTCAATCTGGTCGCGGTTGCCGCGGAGGCTAAGGGCGACGGCCAGCGAATGTCGCTCGGCGGCGGGCAGGCAGCCGCTTGGGACGCTACCCTCGACGGTGTTTCCGTAGGCACCAACCGCTCCTCCGATACCGCGGAGGCGGCGCTCAACACGCCATCTACCGAAGCTCTCACCGAGTTCACCGTGGATACCAATGGATTCAAGGCCGAGTACGGCCAGGCCGGCGGCGGTGTTATGACATTCGCATCCAAGTCGGGCACCAATACCTTTCACGGCGTTGCTTACGACTTCCTCCGCAATGATGCGCTGGACGCGCGCGGCTTCTTCGCCAAGACCCGGGCCATCTACCGCCAGAACGATTATGGCGGCACCGCCAGCGGCCCGGTGATTATTCCCAAACTCTACAATGGCCGCAACAAAACCTTCTTTTTCGTCGCTTTTGAAGGATTCCGGAATCGCGTCGGCTCCACCGACAACTTCTTCTCCGTTCCCACACCTGAGATGTACCGCGGAGACTTCAGCAAATGGGTCGATTCCACAGGCAAGCTCATCCCGATCTACGACCCTGCCACCACCAAGCCCAACGCCACCGGTACCGGCTTCATTCGCGATCCGTTTCCAGGAAATATAATTCCGGGAAATCGCTTCAGCGAGCTCTCAAAGAAGCTCATTCCTTATGGCCAGCTTGCCGTCCCCAATACGGGCGCCGCTCCCGGAACCAGCGGATACGTTCGCCAAAACTATCTTTCTACCGGCGGTTCGCTGATTACTCCCACGGATAAATGGAGCGTCAAGGGCGATCAAACACTGGGCAGCAAACAGCGCCTCAGCTTCCTCTGGAACATGACAAACTTCGAGAACAAACCGGGACCCAACGGGCCCACCGGTTTACCTGGAGAACTGTGGAGCGGTCAGATCCAGGCCTGGAGCACGGAAGCCTATCGCCTCACGCACGATTACACCATGACGGCAAGCATGGTGAATCACGCCTCCTTTTCCACCAATGCTTTCCGCAAGGACAGCTACTCCATCAACACAGGAAAGAATTGGAAAGATAAGATTTGCATGAAGGGCGCCGTGGACTGCAACGTCAACCTGCCCGGAGTGACCTTCTCTGAATTCGATTCCTGGAACAGCACCGCCTATAACGGCACGGAGCAGCCCGGCTGGAGCCTGAAAGACGACCTCAGCTATATACGCGGCTCCCACACCATGAAATTCGGATTTGCGTTTCAGAGCCAGAACGCCAACGGCTTTGGACAGCAGGATATCGCCGGCCGTGCCGGCTTCAGCTACCTGAATACCAGTGTTCCCGCCGCCAGCTCGTTCCTTACGGGAGGCGGCAGCTCCTTCGCGTCCTTCCTGTTGGGCGACGCACTCACCGGCAGGACAGAGACGGTACGGCTTGTGAACCAGCACTTTCCCTACTATGGTCTGTTTGCGCAAGACGATTGGCGCATCACACGTAAGCTCACGCTCAATTTCGGGCTTCGCTACGACTTGACGCCGGCGCCCACCTCCGGATCCGACGAATATTCCGATTTCAACCCTACGGTTCCGAATCCCGGCGCGGGCGGCCGTCTCGGAGCCCTTTGGTTTGCCGGCTCCGGCGAAGGACGGGCGAACCGGCGTGCGCTGGCCGATACCTGGTATGGCGGCTTCGGACCGCGCATCGGAATCGCGTATGCGCCTAATAGCAAGACTACCTTCCGTACCGCTTTCGGGCGATCCTTCAGCCGTGTCACTGCGGTCCAGGGCAGCGGCCATTTCGCGGGTTTTATAGGGCAGTATCCGTTCACCAGCGGCAACTCGGGCGTCACGCCCACCTTCAATTGGGATCAGGGATTGCCGTCGTACCGCCTGCCCCCCTCGATCGACCCCGCCTTCTCCAACGGCAATACCGTGGACTGGTGGCAGGGCGATCAGCCCTCCCGCGCGCCCGAGAACCTCTCCTGGACCTTCTCCGTCCAGCGCGAGGCACTCGCCAACACCGTGGTGGAGATCGCCTACAACGCCAACATGGGAACACACCTGCAGACCGGCCTGTTGAACTACAATCAGGCGCCCACCCAGATCATGAACGACCTGAGTGGCAGGTACGGTCCCACGCAGGCGCTAAATATTCTGAGGTCCAACATTACCTCCACCACGGCCTCGGCCGCCGGCTTCAGCGAGCCGTTTGCCGGCTTTTCCAGACTATGGGGATCTGCCGGCACGGTTGCGCAGGCCATCCGGCCGTATCCGCAATACTCCACCATTGTCACGGGAGTTCAAAATGGAGACAAAAGCGGACACTCTACTTACCATGCGATGGTCCTGAAAGTAGACCGGCGTTTCTCAAACGGACTCACCTTCAATTGGAACTACACGCTTTCCAAGCTGCTGACCGATTCGGACAGCTACTTTGCAAACGAGGGAATGGCGCAGGATCACTACAATCGCGGCCTGGAAAAATCCA
>DATLBY010000300.1:0-8839 GCA_035526665.1 Bryobacteraceae bacterium | reverse complement strand
GAAGCCGGACTGCTGGTGAGCGCCGTCCTGTTGCTGTTCCTGGGCGACGTCCGCGCCGCGCTGATCGTCGCCGCTATGATTCCGCTCGCTATGCTATTCGGTTTTATCGGCATGGCCATCTTCGGAGTATCGGCGAATCTGATGAGCCTGGGAGCAATTGACTTCGGCATGATCGTGGATGGCTCGGTCGTTATGATCGAGAACTCCGTCCATCGTCTGGAGAGCCAAAAAGAGAAGCAGAGCCTGCTGGATGCCGTTAGAACCGCTTCGCAGGAGGTGGCGCGTCCCATCCTGTTCGGAGTCGCAATCATCATCGCCGTCTATCTGCCTATCTTTACGCTCGAGGGACTGGAAGGCCGGATGTTCCGGCCGATGGCGATCACCGTCTGCTCGGCCCTGCTTGGCTCCCTCATTCTGGCGCTGACCACCGTTCCCACTCTGTCCAGCTACTTCCTGAGAATGAAACCGGCCCATCGCGAAACCTTCAGCGAGAGATGGTTTGGAGCACTGCGGAGACGGTATTCGCGCTCACTTGCAGTAGCGGCCGCGCGCAGGGGAACCATACTCACGCTCGCGCTCTTCCTGGTCGCCACCGCGGTAATTTCCCTGAAGTACATCGGCACCGAGTTCATGCCCAAACTCGACGAGGGCTCCATTTTGATTACCTCGCGCAAACTGCCGGGCATAGCCCTTAGCGATTCCATCAACGTGAGCAAGGAGATCGCCATCACGATGCGCACTTTCCCCGAAATCACGGGCGTCGTAACCAAGCTCGGGCGGCCCGATGTGGCGACGGAAGCCATGGGAATTTACGAATCGGATTCGTATCTGCAACTCGCCCCGAAAGAGGAGTGGAAGTGCTGCAAGACGAAACAGGAGCTCATTGAGAGGCTCTCCGGGGCCCTCCAGAAGATACCAGGTGTTGCCTACACGATCACGCAACCCATGGAAATGCGCATGGATG
The DNA here is from genome assembly GCA_035526665.1 of Bryobacteraceae bacterium. Lineage (GTDB taxonomy): Bacteria > Acidobacteriota > Terriglobia > Bryobacterales > Bryobacteraceae > DATLBY01. The sequence goes on along the minus strand of DATLBY010000300.1, from coordinate 7,875 downwards.
AAACCGTAACCGGAATTCGCGGCGACGTGGCCATAAAAATCTTCGGAGATGATCTGCGTATTCTGGAGGATCTGGGAAGGCGCACGCTTGCGATCGTCTCCTCCATACCGGGAGCGGCGGAGCCGCAGATGGAAGTAACCTCCGGAGTGGCCGAACTGCAGCTGGATCTCGATCGGCCCGCCCTGGCCCGCTACGGGCTGAATGTCGCGGATGTGCAGGAAGTAATCGAGACGTTGGTGGGCGGCCGGCCTGTCTCGGAAATGATCGAAGGCCGCGCCCGCTTTCCTATCTCTATTAAGCTGCCGGAAAACTTGAGAAACAATCCCGAATCCTTGAAGGAAGTGGTCCTGCACGCTCCCGGGGGGGAATTGGTCCGCCTGGATCAGATTGCCCAGGTCCGCACGGTTCGTGGTCCCCAGACGATTTCCCGCGAAAATACGCAGCGCCGCATCGCAATCCAGACCAACGTAAGGGGCACGGATCTCGGAAGCTTTGTAAAGTTGGCGCAGGACAAGGTCCATAGCTCCATAAAGCTCCCAGCCGGTTATGAGATCGAATGGGGCGGACAGTTTGAAAATCAATCGCGCGCGAATCGCAGGCTGATGTTTGTCCTGCCCGTATCCATCGCCATCATCTTCGCGCTGCTGTTTGCGACCTTCCATTCCATAAAGCAGGCGATTCTAATCCTCTTGAACGTTCCGTTTGCTCTCGTTGGCGGCATCGCCGCGTTATGGCTGCGCGGGCTGAACCTGAATCTCTCCGCATCCGTCGGCTTCATCGCGCTGTTTGGGGTCGCGGTGCTCAACGGGATTGTGCTCGTCAGCCACATCAATTCGCTGCGGCAGCGCAAAGTCGAGATGTCCGTCGCCATTCGGGAAGGAGCAACGGACAGGTTGCGCCCTGTGCTGATCACCGCGCTTGTAGCCAGCCTCGGCTTCATCCCAATGGCCCTTTCCACTGCCACCGGCGCGGAGATTCAAAGGCCGCTCGCCACGGTGGTCATTGGCGGGCTGATTACCTCCACGTTGTTGACGCTCTACATCCTGCCGCTTCTTTATGCTTGGTTCAGTCCGAAGGAAAATTTTGTTGACGCGGCCCCCAACTCGTCGGTGTGAACGCACCTGCGCGACGTACAATGGGAATCAGGCATGAGTCTGGACGACTACAAGGTATTGCTCTACCGAAATCAGCCCGACGGCTGGGTAGCAGAAATACCTTCCCTCCCAGGCTGCTACGCCTTGATGCCGACCCGGACAGAAGCGCTGTCTGAACTGGATCAAGTATTCAAAATGATCGAAGCCGAGTACCGCGACCGGGGAGAATCGATGCCGGCGGACACGACCGAGATCCTGCATGCCTAGCGCCCGCGCCGAAGAATTCCGCCGAGTGGCTTCCCGGCTCGGATTTCACAAGCTACGGCATACCGGCAGTCATGAGCGATGGGCGCATCCCGATGGCCGGGCTGTTACGATACCGATCCATGGCGGCCGTGAGATTGGTCCTCCACTCTACGCGAAAATCCTTAAGCAACTTGGGATCGACGTACAGGAGTTCCGGCGATTGACGTAGTTGCCGTATGCCAATGCCGTAATTACAGATTTGGCCCGCCACATTAAGACGAAATTCGACGGCCTCTGCGGGCCTAAAACGCATTGTCTAAACGGGCGCGATCGAATGTGGAATTGCCACAGCGGCGGCCGCCGTTTTTTTTAGAGGCGAGGCGTCAGCAGGCTGCCGATTCCGAAACCGGAGATGGATGTAACGCCGACGGCCAGCGCGGCCACATAAGCAAGGACGAGCTGGACGAAGACTCCATTTTGATTACCTCGCGCAAAACTGCCGGGCATCTCACTTACCGATTCCATCGACGGGAGCCTGGTTCAGTCCGAAGGAAAGCCCTATTGGCGTGAACGACTGATTCTTCCAGTCGAATCCTAAGCGCATGACTGATGGCGCGAAGGGGTCAAGGTGGGCTTCGTTAATCCGCGTTATCGGGTTTCTCGCCGGGAAGCGCGCTCACAAGCACCTTGTCTACCCGGTTGCCATCCATGTCCAGTACCTCGTAACGCCAACCATTCTGCTCGAAGTGATCGCCCGCCGCCGGCACCTTCCCCAAAAACGTCATGACAAACCCTCCCACTGTTGTAAATGTGCGATCCTGCTCACCAGGCAGTATGCGAATCCACAGCAATTCTTTCATCTCATACGCCCGCATGGTGCCGTCAATCAGCCATGAGCCGTCTTCCCGCTGAACCGCGAGCGGTTCGCTGGCCGGCGAGGAGGATGGCATGTCGCCGACGACAGCCCGCGAAATGTCCGTGACAGTGACGAGTCCTTCGGTGGCGCCGTGCTCGCTCACCACAAAAGCAAGGTGACTGTCTTGTGCACGCAGGGTCTCGATTGCAGGCAGAGCTCGGAAGGCTCCAGTACAGCCGGCGCTTTTCTAAGGACCGATCGAATGTCTAATGGTTTCCCCGCCAGGGATTCATCTAGCAAGTCCTTCACATGAACGAAGCCTTGCAGGCGATCCAGATCTCCGTCAGCTACTGGAAACCGGGAATGCTTGCTTTGTCGCAACGTATCCCGGATGGTATCTATGGTGTCATTAAGGTCAATCCAGGCGATCTCCTGGCGGGGTGTCATCAATTCGCCAACACGGCGGTCCCCCAAGCGGAAAACGCCTCCACCATTTCCTGTTCGGCCTCTTCGAAAGTTCCGCTTCCGTGCCCTGTTCAATCATGTGGCGGACTTCCTCTTCAGTCACCGTCTGCTGCGTTTCGTGTTTCATTGGAATCAGCCGAAACACCACGTCGGTCGACCAGCTCAGAAAGCGAACGGCGGGAGAGGAAATTTTTGCAATCATCCGCATCAACGGGGCTACCGCCGATGCGAAGAATTCCGGATTCGAGAGTGCCAAGCGCTTAGGTACGAGTTCGCCAATCACGAGCGACAGATAGCTGATTGCTATAACTATGATTCCGAGCGCAACCGGCTCGCCGTGCGGGGTGATCCATGGGAGGGCGTTCAAATATGCCGCGAGATGAGTTGCTAAGGTCGCGCCGCCGAACGCACCAGCCAGCGTACCGATTAGGGTGAATGCCGATCTGAACGACGGACAGGAAATCGTTCGGGTTATTAGCCAGTTCGAGTGCAATGCGGGCGCTCCGGCTGCCCTCTTGCGCCCGCGCCTGCAGGCGGGCCTTGCGCGCGGAGACCACGGCCATTTCCGACAGCGCGAAGAGGCCGTTGGAGAACGTCAGCAACACGATTCCAATGATTTCGATAGTGGGCATAGGCTAGTAGCGGGCGTCGGTTGCGTGCAGGACGAGGGCCTACCCCCATCTGATTGCGGACTGAAGGACGACGCGATTCCCTCCACCAGGCCCTCAATTAAGAATACCCACGACGTTTCCCGGTCATTTTTCTGGGGCCTGGGTGTCGAGAAGATGCGCACCAATCGCCAACAAAATCGTGTCGGAACGGAATAAATACAGAATAAATACTCGCCGCCTGCAACAGTTCGTTGTGGTATGATCTGCACGGCTCGAGACCCTGAATCAGGAGTTGTAACCCTTGACGCCGCGCGTGCATAACCCAAGGACGATCCAGTCCGGTCTCGAATTGTATACGAGGTATCGGTAATCATGAAACTCACCACGTTCCACACGATCGCAGCCTTGTTGCTGGCAGCCGTAATAGCGTCGGGCCAGAACACATCCCAACAAATCTCAGGCAGTCTCCGCGATTCCTCCGGCGCCGGCGTCCCCGATGCCCTCGTCACAGCGGTGCAAATGGCCACGGGCCTATCCCGGCAAACGACTGCATCGGGCACCGGCTACTTCGTCCTGACGAATATACCGATTGGAGCCTATGAAGTAACGGTGGAAGCTAAGGGCTTTCAGAAATACGTTCAGAAGAACCTGAACGTGGGTGTCAACGATAAGGTTCAAATTGATGCCACCCTGACGGTCGGCTCGCTTTCCGAATCCGTGACGGTATCCGCCGACGCCGCCATGATCGAGGCATCGTCGGGCGAAATAGGCCGTGTGGTCAGCGGACAGCAAGCCACGCAGTTGCAGCTTAACGGACGCAACTATACGCAGTTGCTCAGCCTTCTCCCCGGAGTTTCCACGAACAACCGCAGCAACTTCGACTTGGCCGCCGGCTACGGAGCAGCTGTTACCAATCAATCCGTGAATGGGGGCCGGACCGGCACGCTGTCGGTGTATGTCGACGGTTCCGACAACCTTGCGACGGGCGGCGGCGGGCACAGCTTCGTCAACATCAATCCGGATGCGGTGGCCGAGGTAAAAGTGCTCACGTCGAACTACAGCGCCGAGTACGGCCAGAGCTCCGGCGCGGTGATGAATGTCGCCCTCAAGAGCGGCACCCGCGGCTTCCATGGGTCCTTTTACGAATTTGCCCGGAACAGCGCTTTCGACGCCCGAGCATTCGGAGCGTCCAAAAAACAGAAGCTGACGTTTAATAACTTCGGCTGGAACCTCGGGGGGCCGCTTTACATCCCCGGAAAGTTGGATAAGTTGCGCGACAAGCTGTTCTTCTTCACCGGTATGGATTTCAAACGGCTCCGCAGGGGCAACCCGACGATCTGGAACGTGCCCCTTCCGGCGCAAAAAAGAGGCGATTTCTCGGCGCTTCCGGCATCGCAATGGCCACTCGATGTCACCACCGGGCAGCCGTTTGCCGGCGGAGTAATCCCCGCCTCGCGCATCAGCCCCAACGGGAGCCGGCTTGTTGGCAACTATCCAAATCCGAATTTTTCGGGACCGGGAGGCAACTACAACTTTGAATACTCATATCCAATGAACGTCAACGAGTACATCGGCAAAATAGACTACCTCCTAACTTCGAACCATCAGTTCTCCTGGACGTACGTGCACGACGATTACCGATCGCTGGAGAATCTGACCAGCCTCGTGACGTATTGGCGCACCATTCCGGGCACCAACCAGAGCGGGAAATGGACGTGGGTGGTCGATCCCATGACGGTCAACAGTTTCCAGATCTCCGTCCCGGGACACCATATTTACCAGGGTGAGTTTGCTCCTAATCCGTTATTCATCACGGACTATTCAAGGAGTGGCCGGGGCATTACTTACCCGATGCTGTTTGGCAGCAACGGCTCCATTCCGTCCCTTAACATCACCGGGTACACAGGACTCAACGTCACACCAACTATCTGGAACAACTCCAATCGGATCATCTTCTTCAAAGAAGACATCTCTAAGGTGAGCGGCGCTCATACACTGAAGGCCGGCTTTTTTTATCAGCGAAACCGCAAGAACCAGGATAATCAGCCGGCAGTGAACGGAAGCTTCAGTTTCGGCCCGGGACATCCGCTGTATTCGGGTAACCCGCTGGCGGATGCGCTGCTCGGTAACTTCAATTCGTACACGGAGGCCAACGGGGGACGCGAGGGCTGGTTCCGCTTCACCCAGGTCGAGTTCTACCTCGCCGATAACTGGAAGGTCAAACGGCGGCTCTCGCTGGACCTGGGGGTGCGCGTAAATTATATGCCGCAGCAGTATTCGCCCCTGCAGAACACGTCGTTCTTCTCGCCGCGCTATTTCGATCCGGCGAAGGCCCCGCAAATCCGTCCATCGGACGGGCAGATTGTGCCTGGGACTGGGGATCCCGTCAACGGACTGGTGGTTGGCGGCAGCAGTTATCCCAGCGCCCTGACCAGGCGGTTTCCAGGGACCGATGCGCCTGAGTTTCAGCGCGCGCTGCGCGGTGTCCCCGTGGAGATTTCTCCAACCTACTGGCCCGTGGGCCCGAGGTTCGGGTTCGCGTATGACCTGACCGGCAGGCAGACCACGGTCCTGCGCGGCGGTTATGGCATGGTGTTTGAGCGTGTGCAGGGCAACTTCATCTTCAGCCAGATCAACAACCCGCCATTCGTGCGGCAGGCGACGTTATACACGGCGAACATCGAGGATCCGTCCGGCGGTTCGCTGCGCCCTGCACCGGCTTCGCTCACATCGTTTGACTTGAACGTGAAGATTCCAACCGTCCATAACTACTCCTTCAGCATGCAACGCAAACTGGGGAAAAATACGCTTCTCGATATGGCGTATGTCGGCAGTGCCGGATGGAATCTGTACCGCGGATTGAACCTCAACCAGTTGCCTGCCGGCACGCTGCAGCGCAATCCAGGTGTAAATACCAATGCGCTGCGGCCGTACTTGGGGTACGCGGACATCACGCAGTACATCACGGGGTCCAATTACAACTACAATTCGCTCCAGATCCAGGCCCGTAAGCAATTCGCGGGCGGCGGACTGGTTAACATGGCGTACACGTGGAGCAAGTCGATCACCGACGCTTCATCCTGGGGAGAACAGCCGATGGACAGTTACAACTTCAAGCGCGAGCGCGGTTTGGCGTCGTTTGACCGGCGGCATATTCTGATGCTCAGTTACGTGTACCCCATCCCGTTCTGGCAGCGGCAGGATCGCTGGTACAAGGTCGCGCTCGGAGGATGGCAACTTTCCGGAATCACCAGCCTGGAATCGGGGCTACCGCTGAATGTCACCATTCAGGGCGACCGCGCGGGCACCGGCACCGGCAACCAGCGTCCAGACGTTGTTGGCGATCCGATGGCGGTGAATCGAAGTATTAGCCAGTGGTTCAATACGTCCGCATTCACTCTGCCAGCCGTGGGCACGTTCGGAAACCTGGGGCGCAACGCTCTGATTGGTCCTGGTGTCAACAACTGGGACGTGTCCGCGCAGAAGTTTTTCCGGTTGACGGAGCGGTTCCGTGTTGAGTTCCGCGCGGAAATGTTCAACGCGCCGAATCACCTCTCCTACTGGAGTGTCGCGACCACCGTGGGCGCCGCAAACTTCGGTCAGGTGACGAATGCCATGGATCCGCGGAATCTTCAGTTTGCGCTGAAAGTTCTATTTTAAGTTCGGGGAGGAGAGTTAGAATAGCGGCGTGAACCGAAGATCATTCCTGGGCATCACTGCTGGAGCAGCGTGCAACTGTGACGTTGTGGGCGCTGCGCCAATTCCGGTTATCGACACCCATATTCACTTATTCAACCCTGCGCGTCCGCAAGGCGTGCCTTGGCCGGATAAAAACAACGCAGTTCTCTACCGGCCCGCCATGCCCGGCCGGTACCGCAGTATCGCCGCGCCATTGGGCGTCAGCGGTGCGATCGAAGTGGAGGCAAGTCCCTGGCTGGAGGATAACCAGTGGGTGTTGGACGTCGCAGCGAAGGATACGATCATCGTGGGCACGATCGGCAATCTCGAGCCGGGGAAACCGGAATTCGCGAAACAGCTCGAGCGTTTTCATCGGAATCCGCTGTTCCGGGGAATCCGCTACGGGAATCTGTGGGGTCGAAATCTGGCAGCGGACCTCGGCCGGCCGGAGTTTATTGCAGACCTGAAACTGGTGGCGCAGGCCGGCCTTACCTTGGATACGGCCAATCCCAACCCGGAATTGATTGAGGCCGTAGTGCGAGTGACGGATCAGGTTCCCGAGCTGCGAGTCGTCATCGATCACCTTCCACAGATGCAGCAGCCGGCACCGCCGGCCACCGTGCGAACCTATCAAGCCCATCTGCATGAAATTGGGCAGCGTCCCCAGATTTACGTGAAAATCTCCGAGGTCTTCCGCCGTATCAACGGGGAGGTCCCGAGAGACTTGCACGTCTACCGCGGCACTCTGGATCAGATCTTTGGGACTTTTGGCGAAGACCGCGTTCTGTTTGGAAGCGACTGGCCCAACAGCGACCTTTGGCGGCCATACCCCGAAGTGCTGGCGCTGGTCCGGGAATACTTCGCCGCCAAGGGACCCGTGGCGTCCGCAAAATACTTCTGGCAGAACTCCATCAAAGCCTACCGC
>DATLBY010000299.1:0-2840 GCA_035526665.1 Bryobacteraceae bacterium | reverse complement strand
GACGATAAAGTAATCGGCAGGGCGGAACTCCCGGACGTCTCAGGACACAAAGGCCGCGCGGTGCTGGAGAAGTTCTCGCTTACCGATCTTTTCTATTCCTTCGGCCGCTCTCACCCCGGCGCGCTGCGGCTGCACAACTATCCTCGCCATCTGCAAAATCTGCTGCGCGACGACGGCGAGCGGCTCGACTTGGCCGCCGTCGATATTTTGCGCGACCGCGAGCGCGGCGTTCCCCGCTACAATCGCTTCCGCAAGCTGGTGCACAAGGAGCCGGTAAAATCCTTTGAAGAGCTCACGGACAATCCGGTATGGCGGGAGCAGATCCGCAAGATATACAACAACGATATTGAGCATGTCGATCTGATGGTGGGCCTCTATTGCGAGCCTCTGCCCGACGGCTTTGGCTTCAGCGAGACGGCCTTCCGGATTTTCGTATTGATGGCGTCGAGGCGCTTGAAGAGCGATCGTTTTTTCACCAACGACTGGACACCGGAGATGTACACGCAACTCGGCATCGACTGGGTACAACAGAACTCCATGCTCACCCTGCTGAAGCGGCATTTTCCAGGAGTGGCCAAGGCTTTGGAAGGTGTCGAAAACGCCTTTCATCCGTGGAAGACCGTTCACTAAGGAGGTTTGATGTCCGACCTTTTATCCCAGCCGCTTGCCTTTCCCAATCTGACGGTCAAGAACCGCATCTTCCGTTCCAATATGTCCGGGCGTTTCGATAACTACGACGGCTCGGGAACGCAGACTCGGATCAACTGGGAGGTCAAATTTGCGCGCGGCGGCGTGGGTGCGATCATCTCCTCGTTTGTGCCGGTTACACTGCGGGGCCGGATTGTACCGAACTACGCCACCATCGACCGGGACGATCGGATTCCCTTCTGGCGAGAGCTGGGCAAGCGCGTGCACGAGCACGATTGCAAATTCATTTTGCAGCTCAGCCATGGAGGACGGCAGCGGGATATCCCGGGAATCGAATATCCCAAGGGATTGAGCTCCACCGACCGGCCGGACCCGATGCACGGCTTCGAGTGCGAGCGCATGACGACCACGCAGATTAAAGAGACTGTCGCGGCATTTGCGCAAGGCGCCCGCCGGGCACGGGAAGCTGGCCTGGACGGTGTGGAACTGCACAGCGCCAACGGCTACCTGATTACACAGTTCCTTTCCTCCGCCATCAACGACCGCAATGACGACTACGGGGGCACGCTGGAAAACCGGGCGAGATTCCTGCTGGAGATTGTACAGGCCGTGCGAGCTGAAGTGGGGAAGGATTTCCATTTCCAGGCCAAGATCAGCGCCACTGAAATAGCTAACGCGATGGTGCCCGGCGAGCCGCGCGGGAATACGATCCAGGATTCCGTCCCGGTATGCAAGTGGCTGGAGGAGGCGGGCATCGACGCCATTCACGTTTCCAGCGGCGCATTTTTTCCGCATCCGCGGAATCCAGCCGGCGACCTGCCCATCGACGAACTGCTCAAGACGTATGACAGCCTGATTTCCAGCGGCACAAAGACGCTGCGCAATTACATCTTCTTCCGCGGCAAGCTTACAGGCGATGTTTTCCGCAAGCGATGGAAGAAGGAGGCGGGGGAGGTATTTGAAGGCGTTAACCTGGCGGATGCCGCCGCCATCAAACAGGCGGTGAAGATTCCCGTCATTTGCACAGGCGGCTTTCAGACTGCTTCATTCATCCGGCAGGCGCTGTCCGATGGCAAGTGCGATGCGGTCTCGATCGCGCGCTCCCTGATCGCCAATCCGGACCTAGTCCAACAGTTCGCGGCGGGACACGACCGTCCGGACCGGCCGTGCACGTATTGCAACAAGTGCCTGGTAAACGCGCCCGAAAATCCTTTGGGCTGCTACGACGAAACCCGCTTCGCCTCCCACCAGGAGATGGTGAATCAGATTATGGCCGTGTTTGAGCCGGCTCCTTTTCGAGAAGCGCACGCCGCTGGGTCGAGTATTATTCCTTAGCCTGAGAGGCCGCTTACAATCGGCTAGCCCCAGAGGCCCACGATGGGTTTGCCCTTGACGAGTTCGCGAGGCTGATTGAGGCTGTTCAGGACCTCCATATCCGGATCGATACCGAGTGCGTAATAAACAGTGGCCAGCAGATCGTTGGGATGGACCGGCTTGTCTTTCGGCGATGAGGCTGTCTGATCCGACTCGCCATATTGGGCGCCCGCGGCAATTCCACAGCCCGCCACCACGGCACTGTAGCAGTACGGCCAGTGATCCCGTCCGTCCGGCGCATTGGAGTTCCCCGACGTGCTGACACCCACGCGAGGCGATCGCCCGAACTCTCCCACGGCCACCACCAGCGTATCCTTCAGCATCCCGCGCTGCGACAGATCTTCCAGCAGCGCCGATAGGGATCGATCGAGTATGGGGCAGTGAATGTTTTTCAGCGGCCCGAAATTGGCGGCATGCGTATCCCAGGAATCGATCTCCGGGTTGCCGTTGGCCACCGCGGGCCAGTTCATTTGCACGAAGCGCGTGCCCGCCTCAATCAAGCGGCGGGAGAGCAGCAATCCCTGGCCAAAGGTGGTCCGTCCGTAGCGCTCCCGGATCTTGTCCGGCTCTTTATTGAGATCGAAAGCATCGCGAGCCTTGCCGGAAAGGACCAGATCGAAGGCTTTGCCGTAGTACTCATCAATTGCGTAATCGTTGAGCGCCTTTTCCAGGTCGGGCATGGACCCGTTGATTCCTTTCAGCAACGCGAAGCGATCTTTCAACCGGTCCGGGGACACCTCTTTACGGAGCGTCAGGTCCTCCAGCTGAATCGGCTTGTTGGGGTCCTGATACAGCCGGTAGGGATCATAGGCCTTGCC
>DATLBY010000298.1:0-27784 GCA_035526665.1 Bryobacteraceae bacterium | reverse complement strand
GCGAGGCTGACACCCATCTTCTTAGCAAAGCCCTGAGCGGCTCCCTGCCCTGCCGATATGGGGGGCCCGGCAACCGACTTGAGGTCATCCGGTTGTGCGGCCAGCAAACCGTCCGCGCGCAGAACCAGGCGGCGGGGAGTGGCGTCGACGGAAACCACTTGTCCTGAAAGTCTGTGCTCGTTGAGAAGCGCCGTGAAAAGTTCGCCGAGCTGCTTGAGAGCCGGCTCGATCATCCAATCGGGAATCTCCTCCGATCCGATTTCGAGCAGAAACGGGAGACTCATTGAGCCACCTCCGCGGCGGCTTCCGGAGTATTCTGATGGACCCACGCCTGCGCCACACCGACCGCCAGTTTCCTCACACGGGCGATGACGCCGACCCGCTCGGTTACGCTAATTGCGCCACGGGCGTCCAGGAGATTAAACGTATTGGAACATTTCAGAACATGATCGTAGGCAGGCAGCAGCGGAAAGCGCTGCTTGGGCTCATATTTGGGATACAGATTGAGCAGCCGCTGGGCTTCGGCTTCGTGGAGGTCAAAGAGCTTCCATAGTGTACCGATATCGGCCAGCTCGAAGTTGTTGACTGAGAACTGCAGTTCATCGGCCAATCGGACGTCGGCGTAGCTGACTCCGGGCGTCCACTCGATGTCGTACACGCTCTCTTTTCCCTGCAGAAAGGCGACCAGCCGCTCGAGCCCATAGGTCAGCTCGGCCGGAACCAGATCCAGATCCACGCCTCCGCATTGCTGGAAATAGGTAAACTGCGTGATCTCCATGCCGTCGAGCATCACTTGCCAGCCGATCCCCCAGGCGCCGAGTGTGGGAGATTCCCAGTTGTCCTCCTCGAACTTGATGTCATGCTTTCGCAGATCGATTCCGATGGCTTCCAGGCTCGCCAGGTACTGCTCGATGATGTCGTCGGGCGTCGGCTTCAGAATCACTTGCAGCTGCTGGTGCTTGTAGAGCCGGTTCGGGTTTTCGCCATAGCGTCCGTCCGCTGGCCGGCGGCTCGGCTGGACGTAGGCAACACGGTAAGGCTTGGGCCCCAGAACACGCAGGAAAGTTTCGGGAGCCATGGTGCCGGCTCCCACTTCCATATCGTAGGGCTCCTGAATAATGCAGCCGCGGTCGGACCAATAAGCTTTGAGTTTAAAAAGTGTCTGCTGGAAAGAGTCCATGAGCTACAGAGATTCCAGAATGGAGGCGGTATGGAGCTTACGTTCCGAATGCTCCTCGATCTGGCGAATCAGGAAGCGGCGAAGGTCCGAGGCAGTGGCCCGGGTCCAGGTGCGGTTTGTCAACTGCGCAATCGGCGTTTGCATCATCTCTTCCGCGATGGATCGCGATTCAGTGGTGACCCGAAGATCAGGCAGGAATCCCGACAGTCGCACAGCCCAAAGGCTGAAATAACTCACTACCGGCCAGACACCCTCGGCCGGATGGCTCCGGAGGTGCTGGAGCATGGCGAGCAGCAGACGAAAGAAGCGCTCGCTCGGCTCGGCCGGAGGCAACAGATTCTCGGCCACCTCCGCTATGTAATCGAGCGCGACGTTCGCGCTGTAATCGCCCATTAGCCCGAACTGCGATTGGATCAGATCACAGGAGTCCAGGTTTACCAGTTCCCGGTTCTCTCGCTGGAAGTAAAACATCTTCACCTGCGACAGTCTTTCCAGGCCTGAACCAAAGCTGCTTTTGGGCCTTCGCGCCCGTTTTGCCACTCCTCGCAGCTTGCCCTGATCCCGGGTAAAAAAACTTACAATCAGATCCGCTTCTTGCAGTGGGAACGTGCGGAGAACTATCGTCTCGCTCGCCTGAGCCGGCATAAATTGGCGATGCGTTTAACCCTTAGCGTAACACATTGCGGTCCTAGCCTCTCTGCAGTTCCGGCTAAAAACGGATGCAAACAACAATGTCATGTTTTGATAGCGCATTGAGTACTTTCAACTCTCACATTGCTTGCCGACTTCCGGCACCCGAGTTCGCGCGGTTCCGGGAATCTGTGCATCAGTGCGACCCCGGCAGCGACGGGAGGGGGAGGACACTAGCTATTCTGTAAGTAGATGGCGAACTCCGATTATGTTACGCCGCTGCGTCCCGTTCCTCCGGCTCAACTGGTCGACACGTTCAGCGACGGCACAAAGGTAAAGATTCGTATTCCCCGGATGCGCGCCTGCGATGAGAAGAACGCCAAGGGAAAGCTGTGCGCGGGTCACCTGAAGCGCTGGTTTGGCTATGGCGCGGACCTGAAGGCAAAATACGGGGACGAAGTCTATCGCTGCGAGCATTGCAAGACTCTGTATCTGCCTAACCCGGAGGAGATACCGAGAACCGGGACGCTAAGCTGGTAGGCGCTAGATCGGTTTGGCGTCCACAAGTTTTTCTTCGGAAGTGTCAGTTCGAATAGGATTTCGAAGAGCCCGGCCAAAGCCCTTGAATTCGATATGCATGATGTCGCGGTCTTCCAAACGGATGCCGTCCCCAAAACTGAAAGCTCCCGCCCCGAAAAAATGAATATGGATGTCGCCGGGGACGCGATGGGCCGGGTACTTGAAGTGATGGTGCTCCAGATTGGAGAGGGTGTGGGACATGGCGGACTCGCCCGTGAGCAGCGCCTTCGACCAGACCACCCGATCGCCGCGCTCCACCCGCACGCTCCCCTCGACGCGATCGAAGGCGACGTCGAGCACTAGCTCCGGTCCGATGGAGCAGTTCCTCAGCTTCGATGGCGCCAGATGAAGATAGCTCCGCTTTTCCATTACGTGATCGGAGAATTCATTGGCTGTCACAAACCCGGCTCGCCGGGGAGTCCCTGCGCCGTCGATGACGTAAATGCCCGCTATTTCCGCCTCCTCACCCCCGTCGCCGGCGTAGGGAGGAACTACCAGCGGCTCGTTATGCGCCCGCAGGATGGATCCGAGGCCCTTGTAGAACCACTCAGGCTGCGCTCCGATCTCACCGGCGGCGGGCCGTCCCCCCTCCAGCCCCGACTGATACATCCGCATGCTGTCGGTAATAACCGAGGCGGCTCCTTCGTGCATGGCATCGCGATTTTGAGCGCTCGCTTTGTGAGTCAATCCAGTACCCGCCACTAGACATCGCGAAGGCTCGAAGGGGTGAAACATGGGCAGCGTGATCTTCCAGCCGGATGCCCCGTTATAGACTTCGTCGTAGTCGAGAGTCTGCCCCGACAGGTCCTGCGCCGCGACGGACGACATGCTGGCTCCCGTTTCGATAGCGGCATTCGCGATGGAATAGGTAGTCTGATGGGTGCTCAGAAGCCGCAACACCGTGTCTTCCACCACCGCCACGCGCGGATCGAATCCATCCCGCAGCTGAACCAGTCTCATGCTCTTCCACCTTTCGGGAGATCTTTCCAGGGCACAACGCCCGCCCGGGCCGCCCACCTGTCATACATCTCCGACATTCGTTTGACGCGTTCGGGCTCGGCTGCCGCCCGGTCGTTCATCTCAGTACGGTCGGCCTCAATATCATAGAGCTCCCAAGTACCTGGAAATTTCGAGACGAGCTTCCATTTGCCCGCCCGCACGGCTCGATTCCCCTCGTGCTCCCAGAAGATTCCGTCGTGCCCCTTACGCTGGCGGCCCCTAAAAATGGGCACCAGGCTCTGCCCTTCCAGGGGCTTGATCGCCTTGCCCTGGAATGTTTTTGGATACTTTGCACCCGCCACATCGATACAGGTCGCCATCACGTCGATGACGTGCCCCGGCTGGCGCGTCAACGTGTTCTTTTGTTTGATGACGCTGGGCCAGTACGCGATCAACGGCGACGAGATGCCGCCCTCGTGCACCCAATGCTTGTAGAGCCGGAATGGCGTGTTGCTCGCATTCGCCCACGGTAGCCCATAGCTGAGAAACGATTCCTTCGGGCCGGCCGGCACTCCGGGCGTACCCTGGTTGATCTCCTCGGCGCAGCCGCCATTGTCCGCGAGAAAAAGGATGAGGGTGTTGTCCTCCTGCCCGAGCTCCTTCACTTTCGCCAGGACGCGCCCGATGTTCTGGTCGAGCCGGTCAATCTGCCCAGCGTACACCGCCATTTTATGAGCGCGATCCTGCTTGTCGGTGACACTATCCCAAGCGGGCGACTTCTCGTCGCGCGGCGTCAGCGGCCACTTCGCATCCACGAGCTTCATCGCGATCATCCGCTGATGGCGCTCCTTGCGGAGTTCGTCCCAGCCTTTTAGATATTTTCCTTCATATTTTTTTATGTCCTCCGGCAGGGCGTGAAGAGGCCAGTGGGGGGCGGTATAGGCGAGGTACAGGAAGTACGGCTCCGGCTTGCGGCCGAATTCGTCGATGAACTGGACGGCGTGATCGGTGAACGCATTGGTGATGTAGAAGTCATCCGGGGTGTTGGTGACCGGCTTATCGCCATCCACCAGTTTGCGGGCAGGCTCCGGCCGGAAATAGTTGGCTGCCCCGCCAATAATGCCGTAATAGCGCTCATAGCCCCGATCGGTGGGCCAATGCGGCCGTTGCTCCCCCACGTGCCACTTGCCTGCCATCGCGGTCCTGTAGCCCGCGGTCCGCATTACCTCGCCGAGGGTGACGCACTGGTCATTTAGATATCCCTGATAGCCCGGTGCATCTCCGTGGGGCTGTACCATGTGGCCAACACCGGCCTGATGACTGTAGAGTCCGGTCATCAGCGCCGCGCGTGTGGGGCAGCAGCGGGCCGTGTTGTAAAAGTTGGTGAAACGCAGTCCGCCGGCGGAGAGCCGGTCGAGGTTCGGCGTCGCAATCTCCGAGCCATAGCAGCCAAGATCGGAGAAGCCCATGTCATCGGCCATGATAAGGATGATATTGGGTCTCTTTTCGGCGGCTGCGAACCCGCTACGCGCGAATGCAGAGCCCGCGGCAAGCTGCAGAAAAGTACGGCGGTCCAGGTGACTCATGACCGGAGGATTATATCAGGCGAAAAAGAGAAGCCGCACCGGAAAGAGGTTTGGGGAAGTCCCCTTCGTCGGTGCGGCCATGCCCTGTAGCAGGGCGCGAAAACCGGGGCGTCGGCTCGTCTGGAAATGTACCCGAACTGCTGGCAAGGCCCGCGTCCATTGTACCTATGCCAGGAGGTCCAGCCGGTTACAGAAACCCGCGGTCTACGGAAGATCGGTCCAACAAACAAGAAGATAAGAACTTAAACCAATGAATCCCCATCCAGACAAAAAAGTACCCTCTGGGTCACCGCGCAATTGGACGAATGAGCGGTACGAAACCTAAACACCGGCTCCCGCAAGCACGCTTTCCTTCAGCCCACTCGCTTCTCCAACTACTCGCTGCACCAGAGGGCAGGTTAAAAGGGTTACTCCATCAATTCGCTTTCTATATTAGCAATCTCCCGGCCACGTGCAACAGGAAAGTAAAACGTTGATAACAAGAGGACCGCTCCGGATCTTTCCGGGTTCCAGTGCGCTGAATGGATGCGGGGGGTGTGTCACTATGCCACACTGATTTCTGGATGCACCAGAAACTGCTTGCGACCGTCCTTCTCACCTGCGCGCTGCTGCCTGCTCAGACTGCTCCAGCCGCCCCGCCGGATGAGGATTACACCATCTACACCGAGCACCCGCGGCTGCTGCTGAACTCCAAGCGTCTCCGTTTGCTGAAGCGCGAACGGGAACGCAAGTCACCGCGATGGCAACAACTGGAGACGCTAATTGTGGGACGCGCACAGATGGCGGAGCCTGGCTTTGCCAATGCGCTGGTGTACCAGATCAGCGGTGATGAGGCGGCAGGAAGGCAAGCGGTGAACTGGGCCCTGAGCGCCGGCGCGGACCTGCGGCAACTGGCCTTGGTACTGGACTGGTGCCAGCCATTGCTCTCGGAAGCTCAATCACGCGCTTTAGAGGCGCGGCTGAGACAGGCTCTGCAGCAAACGGCTCGCGCCACGGATGCCGTGACCGTCCGGTCGCGGGTATTCGCGGCAATCGCCCTGGGAGATGGCGCCACCGTGCAGCAGATCGTGCGCGGCTGGTGGCGAAGCCAGACCGCTCCCGCGCTACGATCGGGGAAACTGACCCCGACGCGGCCCGAAGCTTATGCACTGCTCGAGCTGATGCACGCCGTGCGCGATGCGGTGCAGGTGGACCTGCGCGAAAATGCACCCGCCTATTTTCATGATCTCCCCGCGTATCAGTTGTTGAGCTACTATCCGGCGGCTTATCCGGCGGCCGAGAACGACTATCACATCCCGTTCTTCACCGGTACGGGACAACCGGATCTGCCCATCGCCGCTCTTTCCCGCGCATTGGAGCTCAGTTTCGTGGCATATGAGAGTAATGCGCGGGAAAGCCAATTTCTACAAGGCTGGCTGCTGCATGACCGCTACACAATGAAGTCGACCTTCGGCGCTCCCTATGAATTTTTGTGGGCGAATCCCTATCAGCCCGGACTCAGCTATTTCCATATGCCGCTCCGGCTTCACAACAAGCGGACAGGGCAGCTGTTTTTGCGCTCCAGCTGGGATGAGGATGCGGCCTGGCTGGGTTACGCGCAGGGGCAGATGCAGCTATTCGACAAAGGCAAACTCCAGCTGATTTCCGCCAAAGGATCGCCGCAGCCCATCGTGTTGGGAGATTCCGGGGTACTGCAAGGGAAGAGCCAGCTCAAATGGACACTCTTTCCAGACGCTCCAGAGGCTTATTTCGTGGTCGGACTCAAACCCTCCCACGCCTACGACGTAGAGATTGACGACGAAGAGCTCACCGAGGAGTGGAGCGACGTGGGAGGAATTTTGTTCCTCACTTCCCTGCGGAAAGACGGCGCCGGCGTACGGTTGCGGGAAACGGAAATTGCGCGCGTCCCGCCCTCGAAAGACTAAATTACTTTATAAACACGAGTTGGCCGAACCGTGACGGCTGATGCGGGTTTGGCTGCTTCCAGCCCGAATCGGACCACAGACTGAGCCTTCTAGCCGGCTCAATTCCGTCCCAGCGGTTGAGATTCGCCGTCCATACCGCATTTGCTTCCGGCGGCAGTTTCTTTGCGAGCTCCTCGAAATTAGCCCAGGGAATAGCTACTTCCAGGCTCCATCCCTGATCGGTATCGCCCCGCATGTTGAGGGTGCCGCGGATGTGCGACGCCAGCTGAACGCCCGTGAAGTCCACGCGCTTGATCAGCACGGTTGGAAAAACATACAGGTAATCGTAGAGCACGGCCCTGGCGTTCATCTCCAGGCCGTAGTACAGGCTCTGCTGCGCCGGATTTGGATTGATGAAAAGCTCCACGGCGTCGTCGCGGTAGGTGGGATCGTCGCGTTTACCAAAGTGCGCGACGATATCGGTGTCCTCGCACTCGTAGCCCACATAAAGATATTCGTCATCCCATAACAGCCGGGCGGCGGTCTTCTGCTTGGCGCCGGTCTGCTGTTCCCAGGGAAATTGCAGGGTGAGCACACCGGCCGATTTCCAGGCGGTATCGTCCAGCTTGCCATCGACCACGATCCGTCCGCCGGCACGGCGCACCTCATAGCGGGGAAGTGATCCCAGCTCCCGGGCCGGAGTCCCCGGGGATTGGGCGAGAGCTAGGCCCGCCAATGCCAATAAGATCATTAATACCAATTGCGTAATCTCACATCGATCTTGGTGCCGGCGAGAGCCCTTTGGAACTCACCGACGTCGCTTTTACCAAAATGATAAGGGTAAACGATCTTCGGCGAAAATGCCCGTACAGCAGCCGCAGCCTCTCCGGGAGTCATGGTGTACGGCAGGTTCATGGGCACGAATGCCACGTTTATATTCTTCAACGCCAGCATCTCCGGAATTGCTTCGGTATCTCCAGCGATATAAAACCGTTTCGCTCCGAAAGTGAGAACATAGCCATTTCCCCGTCCTTTGTCGTGGTAGAGCTTCCCCTCCGCGGGACCGCGCTTCAAATTGTACATGGGGACGGCGTCGATTCTCCATCCGCCCACTGTTTTTGTCTCGCCATTTCGAATGATGGTGACATCGGTCATGGTTTTCGCGACGGCTTCCGGCGCCAGGATCTGCGTGCCGGCTTTCCGCAGACGCGCGATTGCCTTGGCATCCATATGATCGCCATGCACATCCGTGATCAAAATCAGATCCGCTTTCGGCAGCACGCCGTAGTTGCCTGCGGTGTTGGGGTCGACATGAATCACCTGTCCACCACCCTCCAACATGAGGCTGGCGTGGTGGACCGGGGTGATGGTTAATCTACCCGCTTTCGTAGTGAATTTGTCGGCCTGGTGCGGCCAGGCGAAGCTTGCAAACAAGAAAAATATCGCGATCCGGTGCATATGCGGCTTCATTGTAGCGCCTGTAGGCTAGCGCGCTGCTTGCGCCGTTCCGGCGAATGTGTAATTATTCATTTAGCTGAATAAAAATTCATGGCGGTAACTGCATCCCCTAACCCCATCTGGAAGGCCGGCGCGAAAGACCTCACGCGTGACCTGGATCTGACGCGCGACGAGGTAATCTACCTGCTTGAGCTCACGCTGAAGGTCAAAAGAAATGCTTCCAAATATTCCAAGACTTTGGCGGGCCGCTACTTAGGTCTCCTCTTCGAGAAGCCGTCGCTACGTACGAGACTCACGTTCGAGCTCGCAATCAAACAGCTGGGCGGAGATTCCGTAGCGAGCAGCGGTGCAATCGGTGACCGTGAGCCCTTAAAAGACATCGCCAGAAATCTGGACCGCTGGACGCACTGCATCGTGGCCCGCACCTTCAAGCAGTCCACCATCGAGGAACTGGCCCACTGGTCCAGCGTACCCGTGATCAACGCGCTGAGTGACATATATCATCCCTGCCAGGCGCTGGCGGACATTGTCACTCTGAAGGAAAAGTTCGGAAAGCTGGAAGGGCGGAAGCTCGCATTCGTCGGGGACGGCAACAATGTCGCTCATTCGCTGATGCTTTGCGCCACCCGGCTCGGCATGCATTTTGCGCTGGCGGCGCCCGAGGGCTATGAAGCAAACCCCGCAATTGTTGCCCAGGCGGCGGAACTAGCGCGCGAAAACGGCGCCGATTTCTGTATAACAAACAGCCCAGCCGAAGCCGCGGCGGGCGCGGATGCCATCTACACGGACGTGTGGGCGAGCATGGGTCAGGAGACCGAGGCTGCCGCCCGCCGGCGGGCATTCCAACCGTATCAGGTGAATGAAGCCCTGATGGCCAAGGCGCGTCCCGATACGCTTTTCATGCACTGCCTGCCGGCGAAACGCGGCGAGGAGACCACCGAAGGCGTGATGGAGTCGCCGAATTCGGTGATTTTCGATCAGGCTGAAAATCGGCTGCACGCGCAGAAGGCGCTGCTGTTGATGATGCTCAGCTAGATTAGCGCGGGCATATTTTGTGAAATCCCATATTATGAGCAAACCGAAGAAAGTTGCACTCGCTTATTCAGGCGGACTCGATACATCGGTCATCATTCCGTGGCTGAAGGAGCATTACGGCTGCGAAGTGATCGCTGTTTGCGGAGATATCGGCCAGGGCGACGAAGAGCTGGAAGGTCTCAAGCAAAAGGCTTTGAAGACAGGCGCATCCGAATGCTACGTGGCCGACATGCGCGAGGAGTTCGTCCAGGACTACCTTTGGCCGATGGTGAAATCAGGCGCCATCTACGAGCACAAGTATCTGCTGGGGACGTCCATAGCCCGCCCGCTGCTGGCTAAGCGCCAGGTTGAGGTGGCGCTGGAGACGGGTTGCGACGGACTGGCCCATGGCTGCACCGGCAAAGGCAACGACCAGGTCCGCTTCGAATTGACATATAAGGCGCTGGCGCCGCACTTGCAGGTGATCGCTCCCTGGCGGGAATGGGACATCATTTCCCGCGAGGACGCCATCGAGTACGCGGCCAAGCACAACGTGCCGATCAGCGTATCGACCACAAAGATCTATAGCCGGGACCGCAATATCTGGCACATCTCCCATGAGGGCGGCGAACTTGAGGATCCAGCCAACGCCGCGCCGGAAGGGATCTGGATGCTGTCCAAGAGCCCGAAAGATGCGCCGGACAGGCCTACCGATGTGACGATCGGCTTCACTAACGGGCGGCCGGTCTCCGTCAACGGGCAGCATCAGCTCTCGGGCGTTGCGCTGCTGGAAACGTTGAACAAAATCGGCGGTGACAACGGTGTAGGCCGCATTGATCTGGTGGAGAACCGGTTCGTGGGGATGAAGTCGCGCGGCTGCTATGAGACTCCAGGCGGGACGCTGATCATGGCGGCGCACCAGGAGTTGGAGGCGCTTGTGCTCGATAAGAGCACGCTGCACTACAAGCAGAAGCTGGCGCTCGATTATGCGGAGCTGGTCTACAACGGCCTCTGGTTCACCCCGCTGCGGGAATCGTTGGACGCGTTCTTCCACGTCACCAATCAGCCGGTTACGGGTGAGGTCACGCTGCGGTTATACAAAGGTACGGTGCAGCCGGTGAGCCGGAAATCGGAGAACTCGCTCTACTCCTTGAATATCGCCAGCTTCACCATGAACGCCGAGTACGATCAGAAGGACGCGCTCGGTTTCATCAACTGTATTGGACTGCCGATCAAGGTGCGCGCCTTGTTGCAGGAAGAGCACAAGAAGCAGAAAAAATGAAGCTCTGGGGAGGAAGATTTGAAGAGGGACCTTCGGAGGTATTTGAACGCTTCTCCGGGTCCCTGCACTTCGACAGACGGTTGATCGGCGCCGACATACGTGGTTCGCAGGCTTTCGCGCGCGCGCTGGGACGCGTCGGCATCCTGACAGCGGATGAGGTGGAAAAGCTCTCGGCCGCATTCACCTCCATCGCCCAAGAGGCCGCTAACAATTCGGCCTTTTATGAAGGAGCGGCGGATGAGGATGTGCATACGCTCGTCATCCGCAAGCTGAAGGAGAAGGCCGGATCGCTGGCGGACAAAATTCACACGGGCCGGAGCCGGAATGAACAGGTGTCGCTGGATATCCGGCTCTGGCTGCGCGACGAAATCGACTCGGCCAAAGCCGAGCTGGCGGCGCTGATGCAGGCGCTGCTGAAGCTGGCCGCCCAGTATCCGGATGCGGTGATTCCCGGCTACACACATATGCGCCGGGCACAGGCCGTACTGTGGCCGCACTACCTGCTCGCCTATTTCGAAATGTTCGCGCGCGACTGGGAGCGGCTGGACCAGGCCCGGGGGCGCGTAAACGTACTGCCGCTCGGCTCGGGCGCACTGGCGGGCAGCGGGTTTCCGTTTGACCGGGATGCAATTGCGCAGGACCTCGGCTTCGCAGCAGTGACGCGGAACAGCATGGATGTTTCCGGAGACCGCGACTTCGCCCTTGATTTTCTGTATGCCGCATCCACGACCATGCTCCACTTGAGCCGGCTGGCGGAAGATTGGATCCTCTACTCTTCCGAGGAGTTCCGCTGGCTGGAACTGGCGGACGGCGTCACCAGCGGCTCCAGCCTGATGCCGCAGAAAAAAAATCCGGATTCCTTGGAGTTAATCCGGGGGAAATGCGGACGCGTATTTGGCAGCTTAAGCTCACTATATGTGACCATGAAGGGCTTGCCCATGACCTACAACCGCGACATGCAGGAGGACAAGGAGCCCATCTTCGAGGCGGCCGACCAGCTCCGCGGGTCGGTGGAAATGGCGCGCGTGGTGGTGGAAGGAGCGAAACTCAACCCTTCGATACCGGCCCAGGCGGCTCAGGACAGCTGGGTAGTAGCAACAGACCTTGCGGAGGCGCTTGCCCGCGACGGCACTCCATTTCATCAGGCGCATCAAGTCGTAGGCCGGCTGGTGCTGGAAAGCGTGCGATCCGGAAAAAGGCCGTCCGACTGGACCGCGGCTGAGCTGGCCGCGTTTGCACCGGAATTCAGCGGGGAAATGGCCGTTCTATTCGATCCCGCCGAGGGCATGAAAAGCCGAACGGTACCGGGAGGCACCGCCCCGTCTGCCGTCTCTAAAGCTCTCACTGAGGCTCAGACGCGACTTGCAGCAATGCAATGAACAAGACCTACCGTCAGGGACAGATTATCCGGCTCATCAGAGCACAAGCGATTCTGACGCAGGAACAGCTCGCCAAGGAATTGCATGCCGTCGGTGTCCAGACCACGCAGGTGACGCTCTCGCGCGATATTCGCGAGCTGGGCCTCGTCAAAACTCCGAAAGGGTACCAGCAGGTGGAAGGCAATTCAATCGGACCCGCGATCGGCACCATCCTGGCCGAATTTCTCTGGGAAGCTCGGGCAGCGCAAAACCTGCTGGTGCTGAAGACATCACCAGGGCATGCGAGCTCCGTGGCAATCGCACTGGATGGGGAAGATTGGCCGGAAATAGTCGGCACTCTGGCAGGCGATGATACGGTTCTTGTGATTGCGCCGGATGATCAAACCGCGTCCGGGCTGCGGAACCGCTTATTAGCGTACCTACAGGCGTAGGTTACTTGGCGAACTTTTGTACGCGCCAGTTCTTGATTTCCGCGACGTAGATGGCTCCGGTGCTGTCGACGGCGATGTTGTGCGCGAAGTCTACCTTGCCGGGCACGCGGCCGTAGGATGAGAGCACGCCAGTGACCTGCCCTTCCATGTTGAGCCGGCTAATGCGGTTATTCACTCCATCGCACATATAGATGGCATTCTCCCGGGCTACGTAGGTGATGCCCCAGGGGGCGCCGATGCCGGTCCACTTGCTGAGAAATTTTCCATTCTCATCAAAGATCTGAATCCGCTGATTGTTACGGTCGGCAACGAACACTTTGCCTTTGCCATCGAGCGCTACATCATGGACCAGGTTGAATTCGCCGTCGCCTGTCCCCTTGCTCCCCCAGTGCAGCAAGTACTCGCCGTCCCGGTTGAATTTCACAACACGCGAGTTGACGTAGCCGTCAGAGAAAAACCACTCGCCATTTTTGCCGAACGCGACGCCCGTCGGCTCGTTGAACTGATCCTTCGTTTCATTGTTCCCCGCCCCCCGGCCGACCACCATCAGCAGTTTGCCCTGCGGGGTCCACTTGAAGACCGTATGGCCTTTGACATCCACCGTCCAGATATTCCCATCCGGATCGACGCGAATCCCGTGCGAGGAGACAATCTGCATGTCGTTCCAGGCCTGGAGCATTTTGCCGTTCTTGTCGAACTGGATCACGGGATGTTTTCCGCGGTTAAATACCCAGACGTTGTCGTTCTTGTCGACATCGACGCCGGATGTCTCTCCGAAATTCCAACCGGCTGGAAGCTGGGCCCAGTCCTTCACCGGCTTGTGGGGAAGCGGCGGGCCTGTCTGCAACTCAGCCGCCGAAATCGACATTGCCAAACAAACAATCGCCAGGAAAGTCAGCCGCATTGGTGAGAGCGTATCGAAAAACGGCTGAGTAAGTCAACCGGCCTTACCGGCTTTCAAAACGATCAGTGGGTATGCGAGTGGCGCTGCGCGTCGCTGATGATGCAGCACCCGTTTTCCGGCACATCGCAGCGGGCGTGCTCGAACTGCACCGTCGTGTGATGGATTTTGAAGTTGGCGCCGAGAACGCGTTTCATCTCCTGCAGGATGCTCTCGCTGGCCGAGGGCGGCATATCCTCGATCTGCGCGTGGCAGCTGAGCGCATGTGTACCAGAACCTAAACTCCAGATGTGCAGGTCGTGCACGTCGATCACACCAGGGATCTGGCGCATCGCCGTGATCACAGAGCGCAATTCGATGCCTCGGGGAAGGCCCTCGAGCAGAATATTCAGGGACTCCCGCACAATGTCGACGGCGCTCCAGATGATCAGAATCCCGATCAGAATGGAAAGGATGGGATCGATGCTCGTCCAGCCGGTATAGTGAATGGTCACTGCTCCGACAATGATGGCCACCGAGCCGAGTGCGTCTCCCAGCATGTGTACCGCCGCCGCGCGAATATTTACGTCATGCCGGTGGTCGTGTTCCTGACCACCTCTGAGGCCGAGGAGGATCGCGACATTGAGCACGAGGCCGAGGCTGGCCACGCCCACCATGGTCCACTCGGCCACCGCCTCGGGATGCAGCAGCCTTTGATAGCTCTCGTAGAACAGATAGAGCGAGAGCACGACCAGCGTGAGGGCATTCACGAAGGCGGCCAGCACGCCGCCGCGATGATATCCAAACGTCTTCACGTCATCGGCCGGCTTGGACTGCAGATAGACGCCAAACAGGGCGAGCAGCAGCGCCAGGGCATCGGTAAAATTGTGCCCCGCGTCGGAGAGTAGCGCCAGACTATGAGCGTTAACCCCGGCCGCGGCCTCGATCACGACGAAGATGGCGGTCGCGATGAAGGAGACGGTCAGGACCGTTCTGGTCCCGTGATGATGATGATGGTGCAAACTGCCCTCAGTTACATTTTAGAGCTTGTTGTTAGAAACGCGTGACTTCAGTGAAATGAAAGCCGTGCGCTTTCATTCCCGGCATCACCATATCAAAGGCCTCTTCGCCGCTGGCGCGCACGCTGGCGGATAGCTCTTCGACGTTCGATAGCAGTTCGATTACGCTCTGATTGAACCGAAAATTCTTCAGACCGCAGCCCACTTCGCCATCCTTAATCAGGAACGTGCCGTCGCGCGTCATGCCGGTCATCACCTTTTCGTAAGGTTCCACTTCACGGATGTACCAGAGGCGGGTGACCAGGATTCCGTTCGCTGTGCCCGCGATTAAATCCTCAACGGATCTGGAGCCTCCAGCCAGCACGATGTTAACGGGCGCTTCCCCCAGTTCGTTGGGAAGCGGGTAGCCATGTCCGGTCGGCTTACGGCCCGCTTTGGCCGCCTGCGAGCGGGACCACGCGACCTCGCTGACCACGCCGCGTTCCACCAGCATAAGCGGCTGTCTCGCTACACCCTCACCGTCAAAGCGGGCGCCGGTCTGAAGCGGATCGCCTGCGTCATCGGAGATGCATATGTTTTCGCCAAACAGTTTGGTCCCCAGCCGCTGATTGAGAAAGCTGCGCTGATCGGCCATGGCAGTCGCGCTGAAGTCCCCAAAGATCTGTCCCACCAGATCGAGTACCGCGGCAGGCTCGAGAATTACCGTGTACCGGCCGGGAGGAAGCTCGCGGGGAGACCGGGATGCCGCCGCCTTTCGCGCCGCCGTTTCGGCGAGACGCGCCGGCTGTACCTGGTTGGGATCTGATCCCGATGCCTTGGCCCAGCCGGAGCTGTCCTCGGCCATGGCGGTAATGGAAAACTGCGCCAGGGTCTCCTGATAATACCGGAAGACTCCCGCCGAGTTCAGCAGGGCCTCCACATTTTGCGCGGTCGAGTAGATTCCAGCGGCGGTCTGTCCTTTCGCCTCCACGATCCGGATCGCCTCGGCCACGGCTCGCCCGCGGTCAGCCGGCGTGCTGTTTGCAATCGCCTCAGAGAAGCGGGAACCGTCGACGCTCTCCGTGCCGGCATATAAAGAAAGCAGCGCCGGATCAGCCTGCGCAGCTTTGGTTAATGCAATCGCCTGATCCACGGCGGCTTGGATTCCGTCGCGGTGCAGCCGGTTCGTGGTGACCCGGGCCGTGCGTCCATCAATAATGGTCCGGACCGACATGGCACTCGATTGCTCAGCCACATTCTGGTGAATCTCGTTGTTCGCAAACCGTGTGAGCGCCTCATCGCTGGCAGCGAAGGCGACCTCAATGTCGCGCGCGCCAGCGCGGGCGGCGGCCTGCTCCGCCGCCTGGAAAAGCTCCTGGCAGAGCCGCCGGGGAAGCAGGATCGACTCGCTCATGCTCCGTGGCCCACCTGGATATTCCTGAAACGGGAGGGACTGGCGCCATGCCCTGTTCCCATCACCTGCTCGGGCTGGCCTTTGCCGCAGTTCGGAACACCCCAGAGCGTCCAGTGATCTCGATTTGCGATGGCCATGCAACTATTCCAGAATTCCGTGGAAATGCCGCTATAAGTAGGGTTTTTCAGCATACGGACGCGCTTTCCATCGCAAACTTCCCAGGCTGCTTCGCACCCGAATTGAAAATTGTAGCGCTTGTCGTCAATCGACCAGCTCTTGTTCGTCTCCATGTAGATGGCGCGGGGAACTCCGCCGAAGACCTCCTCCAACGTCTGCTCGCCCGGCAGCACGCTGACGTTGGTCATGCGGATGAGAGGCAATCGCGACCACCCGTCCGCGCGCATGGTCCCGTTCGATCTTTTGTCTCCTACCGCGGCCGCGGTCTCCCGTGACGTCATGTAACCGACGAAGCGGCCCTGGCGGATAATGTCCGTGCTTTGCGCGGCGACACCCTCGTCATCGAAGGCAAATGTTCCCAGGCCGGGGCCGTGCTCCACCCGTGCATCGCACACGGCGTTCACGATCTCCGAACCGTAGCGGAGAGCGTTGAACTTGTCGAGCGTCAGGAAACTCATGCCCGCATAATTGGCTTCCGACCCAAGCACGCGGTCGAGCTCTATCGGATGGCCAATGGATTCGTGAATCTGCAGCCCCAACTGGCTGCTGTCGAGAATCAGATCGAAGCGGCCTTCCGGACAGAGGTCCGCCGAATGGAGTGCGACGGCCTCCTCCGCCACACGGGGAGCATGCTCCAGCAGGCGCAATTCGTCCACCAGTTCGTAGCCTTTCAGCTGATACTGACCACCGAAGGAGTTCGGGTAAGACCGCTTCTGGATTTCATCTCCCCGGAAGCTCAGAGCCGCATAGCCTGCGCCGGTAGTCGTCCGGGTCTGGTCGATGATACTGCCGATGGAGGAGACAAACACCTGGCGGCGCTGCGTGAATGTCAGGTTGGTCTCTGCCATTGTCACGCCCGGGTTGTGCCGAAGCTCCGCATCGATGTTGAATAGCAGCGCGAAATTCTGCTCGACCGACGTGGTGAAGGGGTCGACAGCGCAATCCGATACCCAGACTGCCAGGTGCTTATCCTCCGGGACAAGTACAACACCGGTTTTCCTGGCCAGGGCGCCGGCTTTCGCAATCTCAATGGCGAGCGCCGCGGCACGCTCCAAACCTGATGGAGACAGATTATCGGTCGCCGCAAAGCCCCAGGATCCATTCAAAAGAACCCGGATTCCCACTCCCATCGATTCGGAAACGGATGCGCCCGCCACCTGGCCGTTCTTGGTCGCCAGGGACCGGTCGCGCGCGTCTTCCACGCGCACATCGGCGTAAGTGACGCCCGGGCGTAGCGCCATATCCAAAATCTGTTGCGCGAGCTTTTCCATCGTTCTTGAACGAGTGTAGCCAATCGGGCAAGCCCGGTGAGAATAATTGTGGCCGGTTACCTTTCGCATCTAACCGTCGTCTTTGAAAGGATAAGATCACTCTATGGATGCAACGCGCCGGGTCGTCCTGACGATATTTCTAGGTACTGCCATCACCTGCGTGCCGCTATTTGCGCAGCCGGCCGGCGCGCCCGCGCGAAAGAAGCTGCTGGCAATTGGAGATGTGCGTACCGGCTTCCAACATGATTCGGTATCCCATGCACTGGCTACAATCGAGCGTTTAGGCCGTGAAACCAAGCTATTTGACACGTATATCAGGACGGATTCCCAGTTACTCACGAAGCAGCAGATTTCCGTTGGCCCGCGCAAAAATGTAAACGCCAGGAACCTGAATTACTTTGATGCCGTGTTCTACTTCGGGACCGGCGAAGGCGATCTGACGCCCCAGCAGAAGGTGGACCTGATGTCCTTCGTTAAGGAGGATGGTAAAGGCTTTGTTGGCGCGCATACCGGAGACGATGCGTATTTCACCTGGCCTGAGTTTGGAGAAATGATTGGCGGGTACTTCGATAACCATCCCTGGGGAGTATTCGACGCACCGGTGATTGTGGAGGATCCGAATTTTCCGGCGATGAAGGTTTTCAAGCCCTCATTCACAATCCGCGACGAAATCTATCAGCACAAAGACTTCTCCCGCGACAAGGTGCATGTACTGGCAAGGCTTGATGCAAGCAAGCTGGATCTTGCGAACAAGAATGTGCACCGGACCGACAAAGACTTTCCGGTCGCCTGGGCTAAGATGTACGGCAATGGGCGGGTGTTTTACTCAACTTTCGGACACACCGAAGAAAGTTGGGATAATCCGGACGTGCAGAAGATGTATCTGGAAGCGATTAAGTGGGCACTGCGGCTGACGGGCGAGGATATCAAGCAGCGTTCCTCCGGAAATGAAAAGTAGTTCCGTTTGTGTAAATCAATTTGAACTTCGAACAGGAGATTTGATGAAACGAAAGATAGCACTAGCCCTTGTTTGCCTGGTATCCACGTTTGCCGTGGCCGCCCATGCAGATGATGATGCAGATTTGAAGGCCTCCATGAAGGCAGCAGGCGGAGCCAACGGCAAAATCAGAAAAGCGATTGAAGCCAAGGCATTCGCGGATGCCGCCAAGGATGCGGCCACGCTCCATGGCGCCTTCAAAAAAATGGAGGAATACTTCGCCAAGGCCGGTACCGCTGATGCGGTGAAGTGGTCTCAGGACGGCGCGGCCGCGGCCCAGGAACTGGGCAAAGCCGCCGCCGCGGAGAATGGCGATCAGGCAACGGCTAGCCTAAAAGCAGCGGCAGCCACTTGCTCGGCATGCCACACGGCACACCGGGAGAAGTTGGCGGACGGAAGCTACAAAATTAAATAGCAGAGCCGCGTCCCAGGTGAAAGTCCAGGTCACCCGTTGACCAAACTTTAGCTTGGGACGCTTTCCACGCTACAATAGAATTTCTTCGCGGCTGAGTGGCGAAACTGGCATACGCAACAGACTCAAAATCTGTCGTCCTTCACTGGGCATGAGGGTTCGACCCCCTCCTCAGCCACCACGAAAAATAACCCGCCATCAGCGATTGTGATAGCAACGCCGCATGGGCGGCTATTCCGCAGCTACACCAATTGCTCCAGATGAAAGGAGCCGTTATCTCGGATCTTCAATAAAAAATTGCCCTTGCGTGTTCCAAGTTGACTCCGTCGAACAGCATTGGAAATTTTGCGGACAGTTTCATTTGTCCGATCCAATTGGACGTCGAGGAACTTGATGGCTTCGATCCCGATCACATCGTAGTCATATCGCACTGCGTCATCAATAAAATCCTTCGAATTTTTCGTCAGGATGGCCCATCCCCGGGCCTTGCGTTTGATAACCTCATCCTGCAATCCTTGCTGTGGAACAATTACTTTAAAGCCGTCGTCTTCCAGTGCTGCTTCCAAAGCAAGGAGATTTTCATCCAACAGCATTGTGAAATATCCCTGCTTTGACAACTCTACAACGTCCTCTTCCGCAGCAAACCCTTGAAAATCTTTCATGCTGCTCTCCAATTACCGGCCACCTCCATTATCGCTGTCTGGCGTGAAAGGAGTTTAGCTATAAATCCCGTGGCTCATCAGGCCAAGCCTTTTGTGATCTCTCCGGCCTTCTCCATCAACATTCCGGTCTCGCTGCTGCAGCCCAGGAATCTCATGCCGCGGTCGCGCCAGAACTTTGCAAGCGCGAGATTTCGCGTCTGGGTACCAGGGGCGATCCCCCGGCGCACGCACGTATCCCGTACCGCCTCCATCGCCTCCACCATCTTCGGGTGCTGAAACTCGCCGGGGACGCCAAGAGAGATTGACAGATCAACCGGCCCGATCATCACCGCGTCAATGCCGGGAATCGCGAGAATCTCTTCCCGGATCTCGACTGCCCGCGCCGTTTCAATCTGCAGCACCACCATTGTTTCCAGGTTCAGGTGTTCAATCATCTGCGGAATGGTAACGGCTTCGTAGTTCACGGCAGCCGTGCTCAGCCCGAATCCCCGCATACCCTCTGGCGGAAACTTGGTCCAACTGATCGCCTTCTCCAGCAGCTCCGGTGATTCCACCCGCGGAAAGATGATCCCTTCGGCGCCACAGTCCAGGGCTCGTGAAACCAGAGAGTAATGCATTTCCGGTACACGGACGATGGGAGACAGGCCCGAGAGAACGGCTACCCGGCTGATGTCCTGGATGGACTCGAGATCAAAGCCCCCATGCTCCATATCCAGAAAAGCCCAATGGAAGCCGGAGGCTGCCAGAATCCGCGCCACCTCGGGGGACCGAAGCTGTGCGAATGCACATCCCAGCTGAACTTTGCCCTCCTGAAGGGCGGTCTTAACGAGATTTTTTTTCATATGAGTGGGGAAAGCTACACCGGCAAAAGAATGTGATCCGGGCAATCCAATCGAACATTCTCATAAACGTGATCGATTAAAGCAAGCCCGTGACGCGCCAGGAACGGCAGAATACTGTAGAACCGCTCCTGAAGATGCTTGTGCGGGTAAATGCCATTGTACAGATACTCGGCTTCCGCCGCTGCCCGGTCATTGCGGCGCATCAGTTCGCGCTCCACCTTCGCTTCGCTCTTGCTGAACTGATAGAGCACCTTGGAGCGGCTCCGCGCGATGGCGGAGACGAGCGTCGGATCGAAGTGCGAAACGCGCATCTCCAGCTGGTCGAGTAGCTTCGCGGACTCGGCGGTGGCCTCGGCAAATTGGAGTTGCACATCCGCTGGCGCCAGCCGGTGCGCGATCTGCTGCTTCAGGCTCTCATGCCCGGCGAAAAAATCCTGCGGCCTCAGTTGATAGCGAGCCATTAATTTGGAGCTACGCGCGTCCAAGAGGGTGAAGCCGGCGCGCGACACCAGGCGGGGCATCCGGCCCAGGACACGTTCGTAGATCACCTGCGATTGCGCGAAATAGGCGAGCTCGGCAGGCCCGCCAATGTAGGCAGCCGTGGGAAAAATATAATCCTGAACCACGGGCCGGAGAATTGCGTTCGGCGAGAGGTGCTCGGCGCGCGCGGCAAGCTCCGCAGGGGTCAGGCGCGTGTCCTTCGCCATGTAGTCGCCATTCACGCGCCGCAGCGCGATTCTTCGATTCCCTTCCAGCAGGAACACGAGGGAGGTTTTCTCTTCTATGTGAACCTGCGCATGATAACCGGCCGCGCTCAATTCGTGGTTGCGTTCCAAAAGCCGGACGGTCAGCTCGGGAGCGGTCCCGACCACCTGCCGCAGAATCGGTGCGGCCAGCCGGCGGATAGAGGGCTGCATCGGATCGACGAAGAGCATTCCATACGGACTCAGCAGCCGCTTCAAAAGCTGGTGAAAGGCAACACCCATCGTCATGCCGGGGCTGCAGGATTCCTCCACCAGTTGGAGGACTTCGCCGGCAAACGGCAGGCCGGAGAGAGCCGCCCGCAATTCGGCAATCGGCCAGGAAGCCACCTCGATGTCGCCCACCGGCTGATCGGGAACCCGATTGCCGTCTACGCGAAGCGCCACCGGATTGTTGGCCGCGTCGAAGACCCACGCATGATTCACTTCCGCAAAGTCGTGATCTTCCGTTGCCAGCCAGAACACCGGAACCGCGGGCGTGCCGTGGGCAGTCAGTTCCCTGGCGAGCCGGACAGCCGTCAGCGCTTTGTAGATTGTGTAAGCCGGCCCGGAGAAGAGACCCACCTGCTGGCCGGTGATCACGGCTACCGTCTCCGGCTGCGCAAGCATATCGAGCGATGGGCTATCGCCGTTCTTCTCGCGCAAGGCGGCTACCAGGCCGGCGCGGCGCTCGGGCGGGAAATTGAGCGCTTGGCTCCCGCCCTCATAGAACGGCTTAACCCGATTGTAATGATAGAGAAAGTCAGTGAATAGTCTGGATGTATTCGGCAGGTCGGTATGTCGAAGACAGGCGGATTCCATCTGAGAGTTCAAGCGTAGCAGATGATTCAACAGCGGCGAAAGTTGCTGAAGTTTGGTAGGGTTAGATTATTCCCATTCTATATGCTGGATGAGCAGGAGTTTAAGATCCGGGCGGACCGGTCTCTGGAGCAGCTGTACAATTCGCTGGCAACAGCTTCCGACAGGCATGCTTTCGAAGCGGATTTCGGGGGCGCGCTCATCATCGAGTTCGAGGATCCGCCCGCAAAATTCGTGGTGAGCCCGAACTCCCCAGTGCGGCAAATTTGGGTTTCCGCGCAGTCGCAGAGTTTTAAACTGGATTGGGATCCCGACCGGCAGACCTTCGTACTTCCCGCTTCCGGGCAGACACTGAAGGATCTTCTGGAGCGCGCCATCAGCGCTCAGATAGGGGAAGAAGTCACCCTGTAGTTTGCACATGTCAGGCGTCTATATCTCATTCCCTTTTTGCGCGCAAAAATGCTCCTTCTGCAACTTCGCCTCCGGTGTTTTCCCGCGCGAGATGGAGACAGAGTACTGCGCCGCGCTGCACCGGGAGATCGCCGGACATGTGTGGAAGTGGCGGCCGGACACAGTGTATCTGGGTGGCGGCACTCCCAGCCAGATGGATGTATCCGCGCTTGCCGGATTACTCAGCCGCATCCCGGGACGGCCCTGGAGAGAGGCGGCCATCGAGGCTCTTCCCGGCAGTTTTTCCAGCGAATCCGTGAGAGCCTGGCGCGAGGCGGGAATCAACCGGGTCAGCATCGGAGTCCAATCGTTTGTCCCGCGCGAGATCGCGCATACCGGACGACGGCACGATGCGGAGCAGATCGCCGCCGACTGCGCTTTGTTGCGCGGCGCGGGCATTGAGAACATCAATCTCGACCTGATTGCCGGCCTCCCGTGCCAGACGGCGGACACTTGGAACGATTCACTCGATTGGATAAAACGAATTGCGCCGCCGCATGTCTCGGTGTATCTCTTTGAAATCGATGAAGACAGCCGTCTCGGCCTGGAGATTCTGCAAGGTGGGTCGCGCTACGATGCAGCCGCCGTTCCGCCCGACGACATCATGGCTGATCTGTATCAGAGCGCCGTTGAGCGCCTGCAGAAGATGGGCATTATTCGCTACGAGATCTCAAACTTTGCCCAGCCGGGCTATGAGTCGCAGCATAATTTGAAGTACTGGAAGCTGGAGCCTTATGCGGGCTTCGGGGCGGACGCTCACTCCTTCGATGGCGTCACGCGCAGTGGCAATGTGGAGACCGCACACGAGTATCTGGAAAGGGACCGCATGCGCCGTTCTGTCCGGAATAACGCAGAGGACGCCAAGCTGGAGGAAGAGCGATTCTTCGTCGGTCTGCGGCTAATGCAGGGAATTGAACCGCGAGAGGAGGAATGGCGCAGATTCGCCGAGCCGATCCACCGGTTTCTGACTACCGGGCTGTTGGAACGCGAGGGAAGCCGTCTTCGCCTGAGCTCACAGGGCGTTCTGCTTTCCAACGAAGTATTCCAGGAATTTGTGAACCTATGATTGATCTGCGAAGCGACACGGTAACCAAGCCGACGCCCGAGATGCGGCGCGCCATGGCGGATGCCGAAGTAGGTGACGACGTCTATCGCGAAGACCCCACCGTCAACCGGCTGGAAGAGCGCGCCGCTGAGATTCTGGGCAAGCAGGCTGCTCTTTTTGTTCCGACCGGCACCATGGGAAACACTATCGCGGTGAAGCTACACACCTCGCACGGCGAGGAAGTGATCTGCGAAGCGCGCGGGCACGTACTGAATTACGAGCTGGCCATGATCGGTTGGTTCTGCGGCTGCGTTCCCCGGGCAATCGCGGCGCCGGCTGGTATACTCGACTGGCCGCGAATCGAACCGCACATCAAACCGCTGGGCCCCCATTGGGCGCCTACCGGACTCGTCCACCTCGAAAACACTCACAACATGGCCGGAGGCACGGTTTATCCCATGCCTGTGTTGAATGAGGTATGCGATCGTTCCCACGAGCAGGGCTTGAAGGTTCATTTGGATGGCGCGCGCATTTTTAATGCTGCGGCGCACCTGAATATTCCAGTTGCCACCATCGCGGAGAAGTCCGATTCCGTGATGTTTTGTCTGTCTAAAGCCCTCGGGGCGCCGGCCGGCTCAATGCTGGTGGGCTCACAAGAGGCGATGGAGCGCGGCCGGCTCTACCGAAAACGGCTGGGAGGCGGGATGCGGCAAGCGGGCGTGCTGGCGGCAGCCGGTTTGATCGCGTTGGAACAGATGCCCGACCGCCTTCCCGAGGATCACGCGAATGCACGCCTGCTCGCAGATACCCTGGCGGATACGCGCGGGATTACGGTGGACTTAGCGTCCGTACAGACCAACATCGTAATCTTCGATGTGAGTGCAACCGGATTGGGGGCGGCTGCCGTCAGCGCGCAGCTGAAAAAACGCGGTGTGCTCGCGAATGCCATCGGCGGCCAACAATTACGCATGGTGACCCATTACGGGGTAACGCGGGACATGTGCCGGAAAGCTGCGGAAACAGTTCAAGCTATCTTGCACTGAGGCCGGCAGGCTCAGCTCGATCGGCCCGGCTCCTGCAGAATTTCATCTTTCTGATTGGCGATGATCATCAGTAGACAGCCCGTATCGGTCTGAACCATGCCGTGCGTTGTACCGGCGGTTGCATATTCGAAATCACCGGATCGCAGGGCAATCTCCCCCAGGCGTACCGAACCCTCCAGCACCAAACATTGCTCCACCCCCACGTGGTAATGCGGCGGGTAGCTCGAGCCCGCATCCATGCGGAGCAGGCTGGTGACGAAACCGGTCTCCCGCTCGACGTATAGTGTTTTGGTCCAAACGCCTTTGAACGGCGTCTTTTTCCAATCCCCGCTCTGGGGCAGCACAAAGATTCCCGGAATGGGCTCCAGGAGTGTCGAATTGGCGCCAATTGACGCCAGAAGCTTCTCTTTGACCCGGGGATGCGGTTTTATGTCCTCAAGCACCTGCGGAATCAACGCAGCCGTCTCCCTCAGCGCCGATAGCTCGAGCCTACAAACGGAGCATCCTTCGGCCATATGGGCATCCACCGCCGCCCGCTCAGCGGCATCCAGCAACTGGAACACATACAATGCCAGAGTCTCACGCAGGTCGTCGGTAATGTGCTGGTGATGAGCTGTGGTCAGCATGGCGCTCCCGGCTGCAGATGCGCCAATTCGCCCCGCAATTTCATCAGAGCCAATCGGATTCTTGTCTTTACCGTGCCCAGCGGTAGCCCCAGCTTCGCCGAAAGCTCCGATTGAGTGAATCCTGAGTAAAATGCCAACATGATTGCGTCCCGTTGTTCAGCCGGAAGAGACTTTAAAGCCTGTAGGATTTGCCGACGCTGTTCCGACCGGGTACTGGCCTGTTCGGGGCTCTCCTGATCCCCTTCCAAACCCTCTGCATAAATAATTGGATCTTCCAGTTCCGAACGCACCCGCGTACGAACCCTGTCGATAGCCCGGCTCCGGGCCAGCATGACTAACCAGGCAGTTGCGCTCCCCCGGGAATCCTGAAACGTTGCAGCTTTGCGCCATACCTGTGAGTACACGTCCCCTGTCACCTCTTCTGCATCTGCCGTATCGCCCAAAACGCGAAGAGCAATGCCATACACCAGATGGCAGCTCTCTTCATAGAGAGAGGAAAGCGCAGCAGCATCTCCCGCCGCTACGTCTCTGATATAGCCGTGCCAGTCCGTGTCGCGCTGATTGAAGGAAGTTCCATTCATGACTACGGACGGCGGAGCCGAACTGGATTCATTCATCGCGGCGAGCCAACTTTCTTATGATACAAACACAATGGTGCCTTTTACACTTTCCGGCAAGACGGCTGTGATCACCGGGGCGGGACGGGGAATCGGTCAGGCGATTGCGCTTCGTCTGGCTTCGTGCGGCTCCGCGGTGCTGGTGAACGATTTGGATCCAGCCAGCGCCCTGCAAACAGCGGAATTGGTGCGCAGCACCGGTGGCCGGTGCGAGAGCCTGGCCGGGGATGTAACCCAGGCTGCATTTTCCTTCCAATTGGTCGACGCGGCACTGGCCGCCTTTGGCTCCCTCGACATTGTGGTCAACAACGCCGGGTACACATGGGACAACGTAATTCAGAAAACTACCGACGAGCAGTTTCAAGCCATGCTGGATATTCATCTTGTCGCTCCCTTCCGTATCCTGCGGGCAGCCTCGGCCTGGATCCGGGATACGGCGAAAAAAGAGACCTCCTCCGGCATCCGTGTGATGCGCAAAGTTGTGAATATTACCTCGATTGCAGGTACTGATGGGAATCCCGGCCAGGCAGGATATTCCTCGGCTAAAGCGGGTGTAGTGGGCCTCACCAAGACGATGGC
Organism: Bryobacteraceae bacterium; assembly: GCA_035526665.1. Classification (GTDB taxonomy): domain Bacteria; phylum Acidobacteriota; class Terriglobia; order Bryobacterales; family Bryobacteraceae; genus DATLBY01. The sequence goes on along the minus strand of DATLBY010000298.1, from coordinate 1,830 downwards.
CAAAGAGTGGGGAAGGTACAACGTAAACGTGAATGCGGTCGGATTCGGCCTAATCGAGACGCGTTTGACCCAGCCACTCACAGGCCAAGCAGCCAAGATCGACGTGAAGGGGCGGGAAATACCCGTCGGCGTACAACCGAAGGTGCTGGAAGCGATAAAGTCGGTCTGCCCGCTGGGCCGGCTGGGAACAGTCGACGAGGCAGCGGATGCAACGCTCTTCTTCTGTTCCCCACTGTCCGACTACGTAACCGGCGAGGTTCTAATCTGCGGCGGCGGCCTGCATTTCTAAGTCTTTGGCAGCGCCATCAAATAAGAGGTAATCCGATCCATGTCCTTGGAATTGAACTTATACGGCGGCATGGGAGTTCCCTTCGACATCTTTTGTGGATCCCGGAAATGCTCTTCGATCCATTCGCGTGTGCGATGCTCGGCAACACCGTTAAGCGGCGGACCCATCTTCACGCCCGATCCATTCACCTGGTGACACATGCCGCATTTGTTGGCCTGGTAAATTATCGCGCCTTCCACGGCGAATGCCGGAGCCGTGTCGATGACGGTTTCGTTGTTGGGATTCAGCTTCAGCAGAAAGGCTGCCAGCGCATTCAGTTGCGAGTCCGGCAGCTGAACGGGAGGCATGGAAGTTCCCGGAGTCATCTCCTGCGGACGCTTGAAATGGGCAATCATCCAGGCAGCGTCTTTCCGGCTCGCCGGCCTCGCCAAATCCGGCCCCAACTTAGAGCCGGCGCCATGGCAACTGGCGCAATTTTCTCTACGGTACAAACCGACTCCCGCCAGTTCCTCCGGCGTGAGCTGCTGCCAGTCTTCCGAACCGGTGGAATCGGCCATGTCGGACATCGCAACCTTGGGCGTGGTGGCGATCGCCGCCGCAGTCAGCCCGCCCCAGCCCAATATGGCAAATGCCAGAATGCCCATCGCCAGGGTTCGTTCGCGAACCTTTTTCATCGCGCCGCGATCGATAAAGGGCAAGAGGAACAAAGAAGTGATCGCGAGCCCAGGCAGCACCATGCTGCCGACAAGCTCCAGTTTTCCCTCAAAGAACTTCAACGTCTGGAACAAGAACAGGAAGTACCACTCCGGGCGAGGAATATAGCTGGTATCCGTCGGGTCCGCGATCCGTTCCAGCGGCACCTTCACCGCGATCGCGAGCGTATACAGGATGGCAAAGGCTATGAACACCGCAACGGTATCTTTGAAGACCTGCTGGGGGTAAAACTTTTTTTTCGGAGCAAAATCGTCGGGCGCAGGCGCTACACCATGCTTGCGGACCAGATAGATGTGAAGCGCGATCAGAAACGTCGTGAGGGGCGGCAGGAGCATCACGTGCATTGCATAGAAGCGGGCGAAGGTCACTACGCCAATGCTGCCCTCGCCGCCCAGCAGCCGGGTCAGATACGGTCCCGCGATCGGCGCCTGCGCGGCAATCTGGGTGGTCACCACTGTACCCCAGTACGCGCGATTGTCCCAAGGAAGCAAGTATCCGGTAAGTCCGTAAGCAAGGGTAAGCAGCAGAAGCACCACGCCCACCATCCAGGTGGCTTCACGCGGCTTCTTATATGCGCCGTACACCGCTACTTGGCACATATGGAGCACTACTACCACGATCATCATGCTCGCGCCCCAGTGGTGCAGCCCGCGAATCATACGTCCCCCGGTAAGCTCGGTGACAATGTACTTCAGACTGTTGTAGGCCTCGCCGGGCGTGGGAGCGTAGTTGAAGGCAAGCAGAATTCCGGTGAAAACCTGGGTCAGGAAAAGGAATACGGCAATGCTGCCGAAGACCTGATGCCATCCACTGGAGGCCGGAATGTC
>DATLBY010000297.1:0-15911 GCA_035526665.1 Bryobacteraceae bacterium | reverse complement strand
AACCCTGGAAGCACGATTGTTCCGATCACCGGCCACATTCATGACCGTAGCGCCATCCCAGAGCCGACTACTATGAGCCTGATGGGTCTGGGTTTTGTTGTCGCTGGCTTGCTTGGACGCAAGTTCCGCAAATAGACCGCTAAGTACTTTTCTCGTTCAAAGGGCCGCAGTTACTATTCTGGTGACTGCGGCCTTCCTTTTTCCGGCCCACGGATGCGCTGAGTAGCGACCTTGGCGCACAGTCTGCCGGATCTCCCTTTCCGCTTACCCAAATTTCACGTCCGGCCCCGACATGGTTCTCGCAACCGTTGTCACGTAGGGCTATCCCGTGCAAGACCCGCTGGCCGGCAGCCAGCCCACTCCCCGAATAGTCCGCCATCACGATTGATGTGGCTGCGGCTTTATATTTCCTTCCCGCAACGCCCTGATCATCGACCTTAGTGCAGTTTGCCTGCTTCCGTCTCGCTCTCCCAAGTTGCTTATGCCCGGCCCAGGTTGTTCCTCCCAACCGGCTCACTCCCCGGAAATCCAGCAACTAGGATAAGGATGGCCACGGTGGATGCCGACTTGGGTAGAGATCTACCCGGTCTCAGCCCAGTGTCTTGATGTAAGCGCAGTGCGCAGGGCGAGTCAACCCCCTCCTTGGGAGCTACCGGTCTTACGCATCCAGCTAATCGGGTCGAGATCAAGGGACAACAGGGAGAAGAAGGAGGGAGTAAGAGACAGCTTTGCCTCTGCCATTGCAGAGGCAAAGCCGGTTAATTGGAAGTTTTGAACGCCACCTGAAGGGCAAGGGACGGGCCAATAGCGCCCGTGATCATGTTCTGCTGGACGCGTGAACTGAAGCCTACAGTGAAGTTACTGTTCAATCGGGCGACCAGATCGAACCGGCCGGCCACCAGATGGTCGGCATACGGCTTTTCGACACTCAAGCGTTCGATGCCGGCGTAGGCCACCAGCCACTCGCGAGCGGCGAAGAATACCTGCGCGTAGCTTGCCTGCTGATCGAACGAAACCGCCGTGGGACGAACCAGAGAGCGCCGTGTGATATCGTGTTCCGCGAATACACCCCATCGACCGAAGCCCAGGCGCGCATAAGGCCCTACCTGAGTTCTGGAATAATTCGTTGCCGTACCGCGCAGCATATTCATTCCCACCACGGTACGATGCTTTCCAAACACATCCACCTCGGCGAGCAGCCCGCCACCGCCTTCATGCTCACCGCCAGGCTCGTTGCCGCCGGGAGCGTAAACATAAGGAACCACCATGTGGCGCTTACCCCACCAGAACATCTTGGCCTGGGTGGGGGCATCGTAATACCCCATCCGTTCGCGGGATTTGATGAACAGGCCTAAATCGGAAACATTCAGGCCGCTGGGCAGCTGATCCCGGCCAACTGAAAACTCCAAATTATTGCCGCGGCGATAAGATAATAGAGCCGTTGAAACATAAGCGTTACCCACCCGGTCGGGACGCTCGTACTTGAGCAGCGGCCGCGGAGCCTCCTCGTTCTCAATGTTTACTACCGTGGAGACTCGAAATCCCTTACCTAATTCCGTCGCATTGCGATACATCCAGCGGTTTCGGAGGACCCCGGTGACAGCTTTTCCGGTGGCGCTGCTTAGCGTCTCTTGAGTCACCGTACGAATATCCTGGGTAATGCGTCCGCCCCAACTGAGGCCCCGGATGATGCTGTTATCCGTTGGTTTGTACTCGGCGGCCCGGAGACTCTGGGCTTCATCAATCCCGCGGCCATATTCGTTCAGGAGACCGCCGCCTTGCGGCGATTTATGGCAAGAAGCGCAATCGGTATAGCCAAGGCGAATCATCGTGGGCAGAGAATATGCGGATTGCTGAAGCACCCCGCCGCCCGCTGCCCCCAGTACCACGGCCGCTGTTGTCAGCAGCCGGTTCATCGCACCACTGCCGCACTGGCACTATACGTGGGAGCCTGTTTGCCAGTGAACTCCAACTGCAGCTGGACTTCATTCGCGGTTTTAACGCCGAACTGCGAGGGCGGTTCGATGCCATAATCGCTAAGTTTTACAGTTCCGGACGCGCTGGCACGAAACGCGGTGCCGTTTTCCCGCACTTTCAATTGAATATTGAATGGCTTGGCTACGCCGCGGATGGCCAATTCGCCGCTGATCTGGCAGATATTTTCCTTGGCGGAAGGCGTGCACGATGCTTCGGGCGCGGAGAACTTCAAGTCAGGGGTAGCGCCGTCCGGGGCCGTGAAGATGAATTTGCGCATGTGCTGGTCACGAATTCCCATGCCGGTATTCAGGCTCGCTACAGGTACTACCGCTTCCACCTGTTCCAACTTGAGCCCTTCAGAGGTCTGCCGCACCTGCACCTTGCCCTGCAGTGCGCCCGATTTGCCTTTTACGCTGATAGCGGATACGTTAGTGTTCACCGTGAACGCCGCGGTACCCGAATCTACTGAAATGTTGCTGGTCGCTGGAGCGCTGGCGGCGCCCAGAATGGCGGCGAATCCAGCGGCTGAAATGAATGATGTTACAACGGATTTCCTTGTCACTTTCCCCTCCCAATAGTTTGGTAAATTACATGGCCCTGAGTCTTCCAAGGCTCATCCGCCGGGGGTACTACCCGCGAAGCGTAGATCCATCATGGATCGTAACCGACCTCGCAACAATGAAGGGTTTCTCCTATACCAGAAACGTAATTGCCCGAGATCCATCGCGAACCCCCACAGTTTTCGGTCGGGTGGACACCTAAGGCGGCAGCGGCCGTAAACGTCATCGAACCAAGGGAAACGCGCCGGGAGGAGATGAACTGCCGCGTCTGCAGCCAGCGAAAGCATCACGACCGTCTTGGTACTTCCCTTAGTTTTTTGGCGAGACGCGATCGGAATCACGCCACGTCTTCTACCTTCTGGTGCACCACTGAACACACTCCTCTCGCTTGGGTGGCGAGAGAAATTTGGAAGTATGGACCGGTACGTGCCATACCTTTGATATTTAAACAGAACGGGTCATTCTGCTCTCTTGGGAAAGTCAATGGTACTAAAGTGAAAGTACTATGTCAATGCAAAGTGCCTGCTGGGGCAGGCTACTAGGAATCGTATAACTTACAGATAACACTCAACTTATCGTTCCAGCACCCGGGTTCGCCCTCTTCAGAACCGGTGGTGGGGTAGCTAACTGTCTGAAACTACACGTTATTATAAATTGTAAAAAATTTCCCTGAAAGCATATTTGATTACCGTTAGCCGTAGCGCGACCGTATGTCGCCTTACTCCGGCGGAGCTATGGACGTCTCCTTGCCCTGCTCGGGGCAACCAGACACTTTAGGTAATTAGCCATTTTCAATTTGCAGTTAGAATAGTGTTGACGATGTCTGTCCCTCCCATTCCTCCTCCGCTGGAACACTTGGGGCAGAGACCGTTCTCGTTTTATCCCCCGATCCTCAATTCCGAGCACAACGAGTGGCTCTTCCGGAAGGCGACCTGGTCGGAGATCCTGGTGTCGAACACCAAAACGCAAGCCGAACTGTGGGTGCCCCGGCGTTTCCTGGGCAACATTTCCCGGATCGACGAGCCGGTGATGATTCTGGGGCTGCTGAAGGAGCTGGAGTACACGGCAGGCCAGGTGCTGCCGCATGAGCGGCGGATCATCGAGATGCCGCGTGCGGTAAACGACCGGTTCCGGCCGGCGGGAGAAGAGGCTGCGCCGCAAACGGCGCCGGTGGTGGGAATACGCCTCGAGAGCGGGGCGGAATCCCGGATCGGACGCTTGATCGGCGCGGTGCTTTTCGCGGGTGTGTTTGCCTGCGTGGTGATCGTCAGCCTTTTTCGAGGCAGTCACGATGGTTCCAGGATCACGTATACCCCGGTTCTGCAATCGGACGTAGGTTTGACGGGAGCCGACGACTACTATGCGGTGGTACGGAAGTTGGGGACCCCCAGCCAGGACCGCTGGCGTTCGGAACAGGGAGAATTCCAATACCGGGTCCTGGGCTATCCCGAAAAAAGCCTGTTCGTAATTCTAATGGGATCCCGGCGGGAGAACGCGGTCTATATCGGATCCATGAACAACGAGTGGAAACCTGCGCATTACGTTACGCAGCACGGCGGCGGCAGTACGCATGCGATGCTGAAGTCCATCCCGCGCTTCTAAGTGCTTTTCCCAACGATTCCATTGCGCATAAATTGATATGAAAGTTGCGCGGGATTCTGCCGATAGAGCAAGTGTCTGGCGCCTCTAATGAATAATGCTGAGCATGGCATCCCGGGTAGGAGCGGTACGCGAGTCCTGATAGCCGATGACAGCCTGGTGTCTCGCCACCTGCTGGAGGCCACGATTCGTCATTGGGGCTATCAGATATCGGTGGCCTGCGACGGAGCGGAGGCCTGGAAAATCCTGCAGCGGGACGACGCGCCCCCCCTGGCAATTCTGGACTGGATGATGCCCGGCCTCACAGGACCGGAAGTCTGCAAACTAGTGCGGCAGAGAAATCAGGAACCCTACACCTATATTCTGCTGCTCACCTCGAGAAGCTTAAAAGAAGATGTGGTGGAGGGAATGGAATCCGGGGCCGACGATTACCTGACCAAACCTTTCGACCAACATGAGTTGAAGGTGCGGCTGCGGGCCGGAACCCGAATTGTGACCCTGCAGGAGGAACTGCTGGCCACGCGCGAGGCCATGCGTCTGCAGGCGACGCACGACTATCTCACGGACCTTTGGAACCGTGCGGCGATCCTGGATATTCTGCAGGAGGAGCTGGTCCGGTCCAGCCGGCAGCGGACGCCGCTCGGAGTGGTGCTCGTGGATCTGGACCGTTTCAAGCTGATCAACGACACCTACGGGCACTTCGCGGGGGATCACGCGCTGCAGCAGGCGACCAGCCGCATGCAGGCCGCGATGCGGCCCTACGATTCTCTGGGAAGATACGGCGGCGAGGAGTTTCTGGTTATCCTGCCCGGCTGCGATGCCGAGTGTGCGCTAAGTCAGGCGGAGCGGATGCGGCTCGCCATGTGTGACGTTCCCTTGCAGCTAGCGGATGTGAAACGGCCGATATCGGCGAGTTTCGGCTGCACTTCGATTATCAATACTGGAGAGGTGACGGCCGAACAACTCATCCGACGGGCTGACGAGGCTTTGTACCTGGCGAAGCGAAGGGGCCGCAATCGCGTGGAATTTCTAGGGAGCGATGCCAAGGCAGCGGCGGACGCCGACATCCGGAAGCTCTCTTCCGCTCTGCACGGCTAAGCGTACCCGCTCCGAAGCTAGTTTTTGGCTACTTGAAAATGGCTGAGGGTCGCGGCGTACTGCGACAATCCCTTGAAGAGCGCCTCAGCCATCTTTTGCCGGTGCTCGCCGCGCTTCATCAACCCTTCGTCCTTCGGGTTGCTGACAAAGCCAATCTCCGCCAGGACAGACGGCATTTGAGCGCCGATCAGCACCACAAAGGGCGCTTTTTTGACGCCGCGATCCTTCGCCTTGGGATTGCTCTTGGCTGAGAAAGTGAACAGTGCCGTCTGTACTCGCGCGGCGAATTCACGCGATTCCTCCACTTTGTCCTTGAGCGCGATCTTCTGCAGCAGGTCTTTCAACTCATAGACCGTCTTCTGGGAGCTCGCGTTTTCACGGGCGGCAACTTCCAGCGCGCTTTTCGAAGTAGTGAAATTCAGATAGTACGTTTCTACGCCCGAGGAATTACGGGCCGGCGAAGAGTTCGCGTGAATCGAGAGAAAAAGGTCCGCCTTCTGCTCGTTGGCAATCTGAGTCCTCAGCTCCAGCGGCACGAAGGTGTCGTCGGAACGGGTATAGATGACCTGGCTGCCAAGGCGGGATTCAATCATGGCCCCCAAACGCTTGGCCACATCCAGAACAAGGTCCTTCTCCAGCAGACCGTTGGGGCCGTTGGTTCCCGTATCATGGCCTCCGTGCCCGGCATCCAGAACGATACGCCCTACCTTTAAACCTAACACCCGCGTCAGTGATCGATCCCCGTTCCTGGGGAGTTTCGCAGCCCGGGGGGCGGACGTGGAGGCCAGCACGCGTTCCTTTGCGTGGGTCGGCTCCGGGAGAGTGTCCACCTTGACGGATTTTTTTGGCAGCGGCGGCGCGACGGCTGCTGCTTCCGTGATGGCGGGACTGGCGGTAGGCGGGACGGCAGCTTCCAAGCGCGGCGGCTGCTTCAGCACTGGCGGCTGAGGCGAACTCTTGGGCAGGGCTTCCAACTCCGGCTCGGCCGATTGGCGCGGTGCGGAGACATCTCTGGCGGCGGCCAGGCGATCCGGCCGTCCCGGACCCGGGCGTAATTCGATGATTAAACGGCTCGGATTGGACAGTTGGGAGGCGGAGAACTGGACGCCGGCTTCCAGGTCGAAGACCACACGCGTCACACCTGAGTGAGGCTCAGCCACCCGGATCTGCTTTAAGAGCCGGTCGTTCACCGGGATGGATTTCATCCCCTTCTTCCCTACCTGGGATTTGGTTCCCAGCAGGTCGAAGAAAACGCGTTCGGGATTGTCAATGCGGTCGGAGCGGAACTCAAAGTCGCCCGTGGTTTCGACCGCGACGCGGGTCACTTCATTCAGAGTCCAGAAGCGAATGGCGGTTACGGCGACGTTGCTTGGGCTGGTCTGGGCGAAAAGAACACCTGTCAACGCCAGCGCGGTACCCGCCACTACGTGTTGGAGATGCCGCCTCGCCCTCATAACTGGTTAGGGTGTGTTTGCGCCTTCTGAATTCGCCGCCGTCCGCAGGTGGAGCCGTCCCTCCGCATCCACAAACTGCTCAATCGGACGATGCCGTTCCCCGGCAACCACTTTCCCGGAGGGTGGAGACTTGGGCGGCTGCTTCTTCTTCTCCGCGGCGCGCTTGGCGTTGCCATACTTCTGCCCGACTTTGTAGACGTACTGCTCGGTTTCGCGGTAGGGCGGAATGTTGTTCCGGTACTTGGCGACGGCGGCTTCGCCCGCATTATAGGCCGCCAGGGTCAGCCTCAGATCGTTGGGATAGAGCGAATTGAGGTACTTCAGGTACTTCACCCCGGCCTCGACGTTCTCTTTCGCATCGAAGCTGTTCCGGGCTCCGAATCGCCGGGCGGTCGACGGAATCAGCTGCATCAGACCCTGTGCACCCTTGGGCGATAACGCGTATTGATTGTAATTGCTCTCTACCTGAATCACCGAGTGGACCAGCAAGGGATCGACATCATACTGGCGGGCCGTGGCTTCGACAATCTCCTGTACTCCTGCGCCTGCCGCCGCGGTCGGGGAGGTCTCCGCATCCTGCGCGGAAACCGTCTTGGGTACTACCGGCTTTGCCGCCACCACGACCGCGCGCACCAGGCGGCCGCTGTGGGCATCGACGCGAACCACGCTCTGGACCTTGTGAAGCGGCTGCACAACGGCGCCGGCACCGAAGGAGGCGCAAGCACCCATGAGAAGCAGACACTGGCAGGCAAAACAAAACCTCATGAATATGTTCCTTAAGTATACCCGTAATTGCGGCTTGGGAAGCCTCAGTTTTACCCGCTGGGCCGGCGCGCGGCCCGGACGAAGACCGAATGCTATGATTTTCTCATGGATCCGGTCCCATCGGCTTCGGGCGGACTCGGCCAGCCGGCTGGATTTGTGCTCGCTGGCGGCCGCAGCGCCCGCATGGGACGCGATAAGGCTCTGCTTCCCTGGGGACATGGATTGTTGATCCAGCACGTAGCGGCTGAAGTGGCCGCCTTTGCCGGATCCGCCACGATCGTGGGCGGCGCCGATGCCTGCCGGAGCCTCGGATTCCCGTATTTCGCTGACAAATACCCTGGATTTGGACCCGTTGGCGCGATCGCCACCGCGTTGTCCCATTCCGATGCCGAGTGGAATGTGATCGCCGCTTGTGACATGCCGATGCTGACCGCCGCTTTCCTGGAGAGTCTCTACACCCGCGTCTCGCCCCAGGTGGACGCTGTGATTCCGAGGACGCCCGACGGTCGCATCCACCCGCTCTGCGCGCTCTACCGGCGGTCCGTAAGGAAAGCGTGCGAAAGCGCCGTCGCCAATTCGATTCATCGAGTTAGCGACCTGATCAGCGGAATCTCCGCCGAGTATGTGAACACTGTCGATGGCAGCTTCTGCCGGAACGTGAACACTCCCGCGGACTGGCGGATGGTCAGCGAGGTGATGGCGCATGCCCGGTGAAGAGTTTCCCCACTATATTGAATTCCGTCAAGTTTATAAGACGTTCGACAAGCCTGTTTTAGTCGATTGCAGTTTCGATGTGAATGCCGGGGAAACGGTCGCCATTATCGGGCGAAGCGGCGTGGGAAAGTCGGTTACACTGGGCAACATTATGGGCTTTCTGAAGCCCGATCAGGGGCGCGTGATCGTCTCGCACCAGGACATTACCGACTTCGACGAGCCAGCTTTGCGGGAGGTCCGCAAGAAAGTCACCATGGTTTTTCAGAATGGTGCTCTGTTCGATTCGCTCACAGTGGCAGAAAATATTCTTTTCTCGCTCGAGCTGCGCGAGGACTACGACGCCAAAAACAAGGACGATGTCGTGAACGGGCTGCTCGCCATGGTGGATCTGGCGGACGAAAGCGAGACATATCCTTCTGATCTTTCCACTGGATATAAGCGGGCTGTCGCCATTGCGCGCGCACTCGCGGCCCAGCCCGCGTGCATTCTCTATGATGAGCCGACCACGATGGTGGATCCGATCATGTCGGACCACCTCGGGAACCTGATGCTCCGGCTCAAGGATCAGCTAAAGCTGACCTCAGTGGTGGTGACGCACGACCTGGAGCTTATGCGCAAGGTGGCGGACAAAGTGGTTTTCCTGTTTGAGGGCCACGTGATTTACTTCGGGCCCACGTCCGGCCTGGAGAAATCCGATCACCCGCATATTCAGGAGTTCCTTACCATGGATCGCGCGGAGATCTCCGGGAGCTTCAGCGCTTTAACAGCCCCCGCATCCAATCCTTCACCCGCTGTGTGAACGGCGGCCGGGAAGCCTCGCCCGGCCTGGACTCCGAATCCTCGGGCAGGGACCCGGCGTGGCGCAACTCGGCATCGGGCTGCCACGGCTCCTTACGTGTCAGGCGTACGCGATAGCCCTCAAACGCGTACCACTTGCGATACTGCTTTCCCTCGCTGTCCCGCGTCACCAGCGAAAAGGAGGGATTGGCGCCCGCCTTAGCCAGAACGGGATAGAAACCTTCCAATTTGCGCTCGATATAGGCGGTTTCGTAGCGGTGGCGGCGTATATTCCAGATGAATACGCGGAAGCTGTCGAAATCGTAATCGAAGTTCCCGTTGGCGATGGTGGTCCACAGCCAGTTATGTTTCACCTGCCCGTCGTCGTGCACTTCTCCCAGGCTGAAATAGGACGTAATGCGGTGGCCTTCGGCATACTGCGCCACCTCATCGGGAATCGCCATGGAGAGATTCCGTGTGAGGACCCAACCTGCTTTGCCGTCATTCGTCCGGACAAGCGACCAGTCTTCCAGCGCAACCGGCGCTGGCGGTTCTTCCGGCTTGGCTGGCTTCTGTTCCGCCTGACTCTCGTCCACCTCCGTTTTAGACAGACTCAGCCAGTCTTCCGGCAGCTTGGGCGCCGGTCCAGGGGGAGGAGGAGGCACACCCGAACGTTTTTTCTCGGCCTTGGGTTTCTTTTTCGGAGGCGGCGGTTTCGGAAGGGAAAGCTGGGCCGGCGGACCGGTAGCCTTGCGCGGAGTCAGTTTATGCGCCACCACGTCGACTTTCTGTCCCTCGGTAATCTGATAGAAAGTAGGCGAGGGCCGGCTCGGATCCGTATGCATGTTGAGAGGGGCATAGGACGTGGCCGCGCCTTGGGATGGCAGCGCCGCCGCCCGGGCGAAGAGCGCTTTCAATTCGGCCATCTGCTCGGGCGACATCAGCTGCTTCACGTCGGTCCAGCCGTCTACTCCCCGAGGCGTGCGCACACGGACGAAGCGGCGCCGCGTTTGAATGATCTCCAGCCGCTCGCCGTGTTTCACCGTCGCGACGGTCTTCGAGCCCGGCGTGATCTCCTGCCGCAGGTTCAGGCTGATGGGGCCGGCGAAGGCTTCCCCGATTACCGGGGGCTTCTCGGCCTCGGTTTGGCAGCCGCTAAGTATTACTACAAGGAGCAGAATAAGATGGAGAAGAACGATTCGCATCGACGCGAGGGAGCTAGCTCTAGTCGTAGTCTACCAGCCGCCTGTTGATATGACGGAAAACTCGGAACAATCGGCACAAAACGATTTCTATTGCCCGCAATGCAATATGCCCGTTCCGGATCCGCTGGTCTGCGGAGACTGCCGGTCCATCATTTGCCGGCGGTGTGGCACGCCGCTGGAACGCACCGATGAATTGGGGATGGGCTAATCGGAGATCACTGCGGAATGGGGCGAGTGCGCAAAGCGCGAGCCCCGGGAGCGAATTCGATCTCGACCCCGCCGGCGTTCGCGGGCAAGTGCCAGACGGTGACGCCGTTCACGGGCCGGCCCCCGACCGAGCCTTCTCCGGAGAGGACGATCAGAAGTTCCTCGCAGTCTGTTGCCAGTATGCCGGCGGCCGCTTCCTCGGTATGAAAATATCTCGAAGTGACAGGCAAGCCGGAGGCGCGCGGCTGCCGGGAGGTGTCGCTGACGGCCACGCTGTGCTCGATGTGAAGCTCGCGGCCGCGATCAAAGTCGTGGAGGCGGTACGTGATATCGGAGTTCTGCTGGATTTCGCAAAGCACAATACCGGCGCCGATGGCATGAATGGTTCCAGCCTCCACCAGGAAGGTGTCGCCTGCCTTTACCGGCACCCAGCGAAGCAAGCTGTCCAGAGTTTTTTGGCGGATCGATTCCCGCAGCTGCTCCGCGGTGAGCGCTTCCGTTAATCCCAGGGCAATTTGGGCGTCCGGCCAGGCCGAAAGAATGTGCCACATCTCCGTCTTGCCTCGCTCGTGCCCTTGCGCCTTCGCATACTCGTCATCGGGATGAACCTGGACCGACAGATTCGCTTCCGTAAACAGAAGTTTCACCAGCAGCGGTGATTCCGGTTCGTGGAACCAGACTTCGCCGATGCCGGATGGCGCGTCGGGGAACCACGGCTGTAAGCGCCGCGTTCCCCAGGGGCGCTCTACGAATTTCGGCTGGATGCCGGCGGGTTTCGCGGATAGCATTAGCCGAGATCGGTGATGAACTGATGAATCCGGTCGAGGCCGCGCTTCAACTCCTCCATCGAGGTCGCATAGGAGATGCGAATGTGGCGGTCGGAGCCGAATGCCTCGCCGGGCACCACGGCGACGTGCGCCTTTTCCAGGAGCTTTTCGGCAAACTGCATCGAGGTGTTCACGCCGCCTTTCCCGAGCGCGACGCTGATGTTGGGGTAGGCATAAAACGCTCCCTTGGGCACGCCGATCTGAATGCCGGGGATCGCCCGCAGCCGCTCGATCACGAAATCCCGGCGCTTGCGATACTCCGCCAGCATGACGCCGATGGATTCCTGGGGACCGCGCAGAGCTTCGACCGCGGCCTTCTGTGCAATGGAGGTCGGGTTGGAGGTGCTGTGGCTTTGCAGCTTGTTGATCGCAGCCATCACCGGCGCGGGGCCAAGTCCGAAACCGATTCGCCAGCCAGTCATCGCATACGTTTTCGAGAGCGATCCCGCCACGATCACGGTCTCTTTGGCGCCCTTCACCGCCGCGATCGAGTACGGCTCGTCGTCATACAGGAAGCGGCAGTAGCATTCGTCCGTCATCAACCAGATGCCACGTTGCGAGGTCATCTGGAAAATGCGCTCGAATTCGGCACGCTCCAGGACGCCGCCGCTCGGGTTGGATGGCGAGTTGATAATCACCATTCTGGTCTTGGGAGTGAGATACGGCTCGATCATGGCGGCGGTCAGCGTGAAGCCGTTCTGCTCGTCCGTCTCCACGAAAACACATTTACTGCCGGTGTAGTTGACGACGTCCTTGTAGGTCACCCAGTACGGCACGGGGATGATGACCTCATCGCCCGGATCGAGCAGCACCTGCATCAGGTTGAAGATTACGTGCTTGCCGCCCACCGAGATGACGCACTCGGATGGCTTATAATCGGTCCCGTAATCCTTGGCGTGCCGTTCACAGACAGCCTGTTTCAGCTCCTGGGTGCCCCCGGCCGGCGTGTACTTGGTGAAGTTGCCGTCAATGGCCCGCACCGCCGCCTGCTTGATGTTGTCAGGCGTGGGGAAGTCCGGTTCGCCTGCGCCAAAGTCCACCACGTCCACGCCTTCATTGCGCAGGCGGTCCGCGTCGGCAGCGACCTTCATGGTTGAGGACACGCTGATCAGAGCGATTCTGTCGGATAGATCCAGTGTTGCTTGCATGCTACGATTTCTCTCCAAGTAGTCTGTTTTTCAAACGTGTTTCCACCAGCGGCGGCACCAGGCCTGAAATATTTCCTCCCAGCCGGATCACTTCCTTCACCAGGTGGGAGCTAATGAACGAATAGGCCTCGCCCGCCATCATAAAAACGGTTTCAATATCCGGCCGCAGGCGGCGGTTCATCAGCGCCATCTGCAGTTCGTGCTCGTAATCCGAGATGGCGCGGATACCGCGGATGATCAGGCTCGCCTGCTTTTGCGCGGCATAGTCAACCAGCAGACCGTCAAAGCAATCGACTTCCACATTGGGATAGACGCTGACCACTTGCCGCAGCATATCCATCCGTTCGCCTACCGAAAACAAAGGCTGCTTCTTCTCATTCCGCAGAATAGCAACCACCAATCGGTCAGCCAGCCTCGCGCCGCGCTCGATTAAATCAAGGTGGCCATTGGTGATGGGGTCGAAGGACCCTGGATAAATCGCTACTACAGTGCCAGGCTTCGTGGCCACCGGCTGAGATTCCTCATGGACGATTCAGCCTCAATTGTAGCAAGCGGGATGTGCCGGCACGGTACTCGAGGAGGCGCACGATGGCATACCAGATCAACCAGGCACACAAGGCGGCGGCCGGCACTTTGAGTCCCGCCGGCCACGCGCGGAAAAGGTCGAATACGGCTCCGCCGGCCAGCACGGCAGGGGCGTTGAGAACATCTAATATATAGGCCGCCGTTTGGGTAGCCAGGTTGTAGGACAAGTTGATGGTATTGCCGGCCCACACTTGCAATCCCAGGAGTGCCAACATGGCCGTCGGGAGCAAATAACGCACTCGCCTCCAGGGAACGGGGGTCTTCCGGCTGTCCACGATCCACACCAGCAGCCGCCACGCGGCATAGCACGCGATCGCGAATAGAGCGGAAGACAACACTAGATTTCCTACTGGATCTGGACGAGCTCTTTAGACGATTCCATTGGCGCGGGAGCCTGGATGGTTTGGGGAGCACGCCAGAAATCGAAATACGAGACCTGGTGCACACACGACACGGTGCAATAGGGAGCGCACGATTTCTCGGTGATGTACTCGCGCCGGATATCCTCTACCGTGTACTCCGCCAGCGGTTTGCCGGGAAAGCCACGCTGTTGTGAGCAGTAATGCACCAAGCCCTCTTCGCAAATATAGAGATAGCGCGCGCCGGCACGGCAGCGCCAGTCGTTGGCGCGTCCATACGCAATATCGTCCTGAAAGTAGTTGATTTGGGCGTAGTTTGCCTTCTCCATCTGCTTCATCTGGAGAAAGACCGAGCGCTCGCGCTCGCCCAGGGGTTTGAGCTGGCCGTCGCCATCGTGAATGATCCCCACGGTGGAGGTGAAGCCGAGCTCCAGCGATCGCTTGCCCACTACCAGCGCGTCTTCCGGAGTGCGGATACCGCCGCCCAGGACCGAGTTGATATTGACGTGAAAATCGGCATGCTCCGCCAGCAGCTGCAGCTTCTTGTCGAGCACTTTCAGGCTTTTCTTCGACACCTCGTCCGGCATCACGTTGTCGATACTGATCTGCATGTGATCGAGGCCCGCGCGGTTGAGGCGCTGAATGCGATCGGCCGTCAGCAGATAGCCGTTGGTGATCATCCCCGCAATCATCCTGCGCTTTC
This sequence comes from Bryobacteraceae bacterium, assembly GCA_035526665.1. GTDB lineage: Bacteria > Acidobacteriota > Terriglobia > Bryobacterales > Bryobacteraceae > DATLBY01. Next base: position 1,933 of record DATLBY010000297.1, on the reverse strand, counting down.
GCATGTGGCTGATGATCGCGTCCAGCTCCGGATGGAGCAGGGGCTCGCCGCCGCTCATAGTGACGACGGCCGTCCCCAGGTCCGCGAGCAGATCCACTCTCCGCCGCATCACTTCCAGGTCCACGGGCTTCGAAAAATCGTCGTATTCGTTGCAGTATGTGCAAGATAGATTGCAACGGCGGATGGGGATCAAATGGGCGAGAATCGGGTGATCCGTGGAGACGGCACCCTTTAAAATCATCTGGATTTCCCGCATGCGGCGCGCGACGGCTCGGAGGCGGCGCCGGAAGGGCTTATGAGCCATAGTTACAATCAGTTATTTAACCACAATTGAGGGCATTTTGCCCTCCGAACCGGCCGTTCGGAGCAAATTTGCGCCTGAACGCTGCCGATCAGGGTTTTTTCGGCTGCGCGGGCGGGGTCTTCGGCTCCACCGAATCCCCGAAAGTGATCTTCGATTCGCTCTTAAACTGTTTGTAATCTTCGTATTTCACGGAAAGACGGATCCGCGTGTCCTGATCCTTGAAATGCAGCGTGCTGTTGGCAATGGTGTAAGTAGGGAACCAGTATTTGTTGTCAATCTGTTCGCGGAACGTCTCGAATTTCGGAAACTGCTGGTCGGTCCCCTTCTTCAAGATGCCGGTCGAGCGCCCATAGGTCTTTACAATCATCAGATCCCGGTCATCCACCCAGATCTGGCCTTCAAAATAGCGGTTCCCCGGTTGCATGCTCTTCGGCTTCACTGCAAAGACGTAGCAGGGAATCTCGTCCGCGTTCTGGCGCCCGAGATAGCGAACGTAATATTTGTCGATGTCCTTCGAGGTGAGAACGAAGGGCAGCACGTTACGAATATCCTGCTCGTCTTCCGGCGACATGGAGATCAGGCGCAACGTGGTCATGGGAGCCCGGACCACCCGTTCGGTCCTTCTTCCGTCCTGGTTAAAGATGATGTCGGATACAAGTTCGTACTTGCCGTTGTCCTCCAGCGTCTGGATCTTCGCCGTTTGCCGGTAGGTGTAATTCTCCCGGGCACGGGCAAACGCCGCTTCGTTTTCCGCGAAGGTGGCGATGACCTTCTCAATGTCGGAGGGCGAGGGATCGGGCTTGGAGGCCGCGAAAGAAGTTGCCAGGAAAATCAGGACGCCCGCAAGGAGACGTGTACGCATACGAGTCTACTCCTATAATGACGGATTTACCCCTGGAAGAGTTTCCTTTCGCCGTGACCGCCGGGTTTATCCCTGTTTTTCCAGCAGTTGTTTGGCAATGGTCAGGCGCTGCATGTTGCTGGTGCCTTCGTAGATCCGCCCGATTTTTGCGTCCCGGTAAAGCTTTTCCACCGGATAATCCTTCGTAAAGCCTACCCCTCCCAACACCTCGATGGCGCTCGAGGCCACTGTTTCAGCTATCTGCGAGGCGAAGTACTTGGCGATAGCGGCCTCGGTAACAAAGGGCATGCCGGCATCGCGCAGACGCGCGGCGTTATATACCAAAAGGCGCGCGGCTTCCACGTCTACGGCCATCTGGGCGAGTTCGAACTGGACCCCTTGAAATTCGGCGATGCTCCGGCCGAACTGCTTTCTTTGCTTGGCGTACTTCAGGGCATGATCCATGGCTCCCCGGGCGAGACCCAGCATCTGGCCGCCGATACCGATCCGCCCCTCATTCAGGGTTTCAATGGCGATTTTGTAGCCTTTGCCCACCTCGCCGAGTACGTTACCGCTCGGAATCCGGCAGTTATCCAGGATCAATTCGCAGGTGGAGGAGGCCCGGATCCCCAGCTTGTCCTCTTTCTTTCCGACCTGGAAGCCCGGCACATCGCGCTCCACCAGAAAGCAGGTGATCCCCTTGTAGCCCGCCTCGGGATTGGCATTGGCGAACAGGAGAAACAGACCGGCCTCGGCGGCATTGGTGATCCACAGCTTTTGTCCGTTCA
>DATLBY010000296.1:0-4144 GCA_035526665.1 Bryobacteraceae bacterium | reverse complement strand
TGGAACAGGCTCCCGGGATCGGCCGCATCACAGTGGAAAAGCTCCTGCGGGAATTCGGCAGCTCGGAACGTGTGAGGCTGGCCAGCGAGGATCAGTTGGCCGTAGTTGTGGGGAAAGCCGTCGCGCGCAAGCTGCGGCTGTTTTACCAAACGAACCCAACTCTGACCGTCCTGCCGTAGCCAGTGCAGGCCGAGCCGCGAATCAGCGGTGATACTCCGTACTCTGCTGTTCATGGCTCGAAACCAGTTTGGGATGCCCGTGAAAAGAACATTTACCGTGTGTAGGATCCAGGGCACTTGGTCTCAGGGTGCTACGCTCAAAGTATGGGTATATCCGAGTCTTTTTTCGCCCAGAAATTCAGCATCACCGAGCAGGATCTGCAAAGCTATCTCGCGGACGCGCTTTCCAGTGGTGGCGATTACGCGGATCTTTATTTTGAATACATTGCAACCAGCTCGATCAGCATCGACGAGTCGATTGTAAAGAGCGCCACGCAGGGCGTTTCGCTGGGCGTCGGCATTCGGGTCATCGCGGGCGAGCGCACCGGATATGCCTATAGCGACGACCTGGCTCCCGAAAAGATCCGGCGGGCAGCGAAGGTGGCGGCCTGTATTGCCAAGGGACCAGCCTCGATTGAGAAGACCGGCTTTCAGGACGCTCAAAAGCGCAACCTGTACCCCGTCATGACGGCGCCCAGCGACACCAGCCTGGCCGAGCGGGTGGAACTGGTAAAGCGCGCGGACAAAGCGGCGCGCGCCGCCGACTCCCGCGTCTTTCAGGTGCAGGCCTCCTACGCCGATAACCTGCGGCATGTGCTGGTGGCAACCTCGGACGGGACGCTTAGCTATGACCGGCAGCCGCTGGCGCGCATCGGCGTGGCAGCCCTCGCCCGGGAAGGCAACGGAACTCCCCAGCGCGGCTATTCGGGCGGCGGCGGACGCGTTTCGCTCGATTTTTTTCTCAATGAGAAGACGCCTGAGCATTTCGCCAAGGAGGCCGTGCGGCAGGCGTTGGTGCAACTCGAGGCCGTGCAGGCGCCGGCGGGGGAAATGACTGTGGTTCTCGGGCCTGGCTGGCCCGGCATTTTGCTGCACGAAGCCGTGGGGCACGGTCTGGAGGCGGACTTCAACCGGAAGGGCGTATCGGCCTTCAGCGACCGTATCGGCCAGCAGGTCGCCAGCCCGCTGTGCACCGTGGTGGACGACGGCACCATACAGGACCGCCGCGGATCGCTGAACGTGGATGATGAGGGCGCACCGACGCAGCAGAATGTCCTGATCGAGAAGGGCATCCTGCGCGGCTACCTGCAGGACAAGCTTTCCAGCCGGATTCTGAAAAGCCAGTCGACCGGCAGCGGGCGGCGCGAAAGCTACCAGCACATTCCCATGCCTCGCATGACGAACACGTTCATGCTGGCGGGCGAGAGCGATCCCGCCGACATTGTCCGCTCCGTGCCCAAGGGCCTCTACTGCGCCAATTTTGGCGGCGGGCAGGTGGATATCACCAGCGGTAATTTCGTCTTCTCGGCGTCGGAGAGCTACCTCATCGAAGACGGAAAAATTACGCGACCGGTACGCGGCGCAACGCTCATCGGCAACGGGCCGGAGGCGATGAAGTTCGTCAGCATGGTAGGCAACGATTTGAAGCTGGACGAGGGCATCGGAATCTGCGGCAAGGAAGGCCAGAGCGTCCCGGTCGGGGTGGGCATTCCCACCATCAAGATCGATCGCATGACAGTGGGAGGTACGGCTTGAGCGCACCGGCTGCGAAGATGAACTACGACGAGTTGGCCGGCGAAGTGGTGCGGATGGCGCGCGCAGGCGGCGCCACCGACTCGGAGTGCACCATTTCAGAGGGCGAAGAGTTCTCAGTCAGCGTGCGCATGGGCGAGGTGGAGACTCTGACGGAGGCGGGCTCACGGGGCGCCGGCATCCGCGTGCTGGTGGGTAAGCACACGGGCTCCGCCTATACTTCCGACCTTTCGGCCGACGGGATCCGCCACATGGTCCACTCGGCACTGGAGCTGGCCAAGATTACTACCGAGGATCCATTCGCGGGACTGCCCGACGAGGCCGACGCCGGCCAGATCCTGACCGATCTGCAGCTCTATTCCGGCTCGGTCGCAGCCCTGGAGGCTCCTTTCAAAATTGACCAGGCAAAGCGCGCGGAAGCAGCGGCGCTGGCCGTCGACCCGCGCATCTTCAACTCCGAAGGCGGCTCCTTCGACACGAATCTGGGCTACCACGTTTTCGCCAATTCGCGAGGATTTGCAGGCAGCTACCGCACCAGCAGCTGTTCCATGAGCACCGTCCCGCTGGCCAAACAGGGCGAGTCGATGGAGCGGGACTACTGGTTCACACTGGCTCGCAGCGTGGACCGGCTGGAGACGCCGGAAGAGGTGGGGCGGAAGGCGGCGGAACGGGCACTGCGCCGCCTGGGAGCCCGCAAGGTATCCACCACCAAGGTTCCGATCGTATTTGAGCCGCGCACGGCGAACTCCCTGCTGAGCAATATTTTCGAGGCGGTGAGCGGGGATTCCATTTACCGGCAGGAGTCGTTTCTCGCGGGCAGGCTGGGCGAAAAGGTTGCCTCGGAAAACATCACGGTGATCGATGATGCGACCATTCCGGGGCTGTTCGGCTCCTCGCCGTTTGACGACGAGGGCGTACCGTCCCGTCGCACTGTGGTTATTGAGAATGGTGTATTGAGGAGCTACCTGCTCAATAGCTACACCGCTCGCAAGCTCGGCATGAAGACCACTGGGAACGCCTCGCGGGGCCTGACCGGGAATGCCGGCGTGGGGCACGGCAACTTCCACCTGAAGAACGGCAGCACTTCGCTCGCCGATCTGATCAAGTCTGTTGAGAACGGTTTTTATGTGACCGAATTGATGGGTTTTGGTGTCAACATTGTCACCGGCGACTATTCGCGCGGCGCGGCGGGCCTGTGGATTGAGAACGGCGAGCTGGCGTACGCTGTCTCGGAGGTCACCATCGCCGGCACACTACAGGAGATGCTGCTGGGAATCGAGACGGTCGGCTCGGACCTGGAGTTCCGGGGCTCGGTGGCGTCGCCCACAATTCTGATTGGAGAGATGACCGTCAGTGGTCAATAGCGGGCCGCAGGAAAAGTCGAACCTGATTATTCCGCTCGCGATCGTAATCGCGCTGATCCCGATCGCGGGAGGGTTGTGGTGGTATCTGGAGCGCGCTCCGGCCGAGCCGCAGAGGCCGGGCATCACGACTGAAGGCAAGGCCTACGTTGCGAATCTGAAGCTGAGCGGCGTCGCCATGAAGGCGACGGCGAACTATGTCGGGGTAGCGGTAGTGGAGATCACCGGCAATATCGCGAATACGGGAACGCGGCCGCTATCGGCAGTAGAATTGACGTGCGTTTTCTACGATGTCAACGGCCAGACGGTGCTCCGGGAGCGGGCGGCGATTGTAAAATCCACGCTCAAGCCGGGGGAAAACAAGAGCTTCCGCTTGGCGTTTGAAGACATTCCCGAGGCATGGAACCGCGTCATGCCGCAGCTCGTGATCGCGCACCTTGCGTTTGCGGGATGAACCTGGAAGAGCTGAAAGACCGCCTGCGGCGCGAGAAGCAGCTCAGCCTGACGGTGAAGGTGATCCCCAAGAGTTCGCGCACCGAGGTCGCCGGCGCGCTGGAGGACGGCACGCTGAAATTGAAGATCACCGCGGCGCCGGAGAAAGGGAAAGCAAACGCCGAGATCCGGTCTTTTTTAGCACGCGAATTTCAGGTGCGCCCGACTACCGCGCGGCCACCGTAGAGGAAGCGGAGCAACGGCTGTGCGAGTTCGAGCAACGGTGGGATGCTAAGTACTCTTCGATTGGAAAGATGTGGCGCCGGAACTGGGCGGGAATCGTGCCCTTTTTCGCCTTTCCGGCGAGATCCGGCGCGCGGTGTACACCACCAACATTGTGGAATCTTTGAACATGAGCTTGCGTAAAGTGATTAAGACGCGCGGCTCATTTCCGGGCGAGGAGGCCGCGTTGAAGCTCCTCTACCTGGCGCTCAGAAATGTCGCTAAAAGATGGCAAGCGTGTCGGGACTGGAAGGTTTCGCTGAATCACTTCGTGGTGCTTTGGGGCGACCGGATCGAAGCGGCCCAGGCCCGGCCGTG
>DATLBY010000295.1:0-3977 GCA_035526665.1 Bryobacteraceae bacterium | reverse complement strand
ATGCGCTGTCGAATGCGGCGCACCGTGTCATGTTCGTCGGCTGGCGTGAGCGAGGCCGGATCCCTGAACGTCACTGACGCGGGCCACTCGGCCCCCTGCGCGATCCAGTTTTTCAGAACTGCCAGTTGATCGTCCGGTAGGCGCGGCCCGCCCGGAGGCATGGCTCCCGGCTGCGTGGAAGGTAAAGCCGCGCGCGTGTAAAGCGTGCTCGCCTCGGGTTTTCCGGGCGTCAGAACTTTTCGATCCAGCAGGGCTTGCCGCCCGGTGATGGCAAGCCCTCCCGCTGCTTTTGCGGCGCTATGGCAGGCCAGGCATTGCTGCTCAAGAATGGGAGCGACGCTGCCGGCGAAGTCCACTTTGGTTTGGGCGGGCGCGTTCAGCGACGCCAGGAGCGCGACACAAACAAACGCACCCGCCGGAAACGGATTACGCATGCCAACTCCTACAGGAACTTGGTGACGCCGGGGCGAGCTATCGGCGCGATGTCTAGCTTCCCCTTCCAGTCCAGATTCGCCGGGACCAGCGACTCCTGCGAATTGAGCGCCTGCTCCCAGGTGATCTGCTGGCCGGTGTAGGCGGCCATGCGCCCCATAATGGCGAGCAATGTACTGGTCGCCATCCGCTTCCCGTCATTCATCGGAGCCTTCTTGCGGATGGACGCGAACAGAAGGTCGTGCTCGCGCTGGTACATGTCATAGGGCTGCCCGGTCCAGGTCCAGCTGTTCTTGCCCTCAATTTTCGGCCTCGTGCCCCGGCCGATGGAGCAGGTTCCATCGCCGCCCAGAAGATAGTCGGCGTTCTCGTTGTAGCAGTTCTCATTCTGCCGGTTCGCAATGAATGCGCGAACACCATTGGGATAAAGGTAATTGACTTCGAAGTGATCGAAGATGTTGCCCTCGCCGTTTGGAATATTACGGCCGCCGACGGCCACGCAGCTCACCGGAGCCTCGTCCTTCATCGCCCAGGCGACTTTGTCAACGCTGTGCACAGCCTGCTCCACCAGGCTGTCCCCGCAGAGCCACACGAAGTTATACCAGTTACGAATCTGCCACTCCACGTCGCTCATACCGGCGGGGCGCGCACTGGCCGGAGGCATCGGCTTGACGGGATTGGTGTAATAGGTGGCGTAATAGGCCACCAGCTTTCCAATCGCGCCCTCATGCACCTGCTGGAAGGTGTCCTGGATCATCTGGTTATAGCGCCAGCAGAAGCCAGCCACAAGCGATATATTCTTTTGCTTCGCCTCTTCGCTTGTCTTCAGCACGGCGCGCACGCCCGGCGCATCGGTGGCGACCGGCTTTTCACAGAACACATGTTTCGTGGCTCCGACACAGGCGGCCAGGTGCATCGGCCGGAATCCCGGAGGGGTAGCCAGCAGCACTACGTCCAGTCCGCTGTCGATCAGCTTGCGGTAGGCGTCCAGTCCAAGGAACTGCTTGGTGCCTTCCACCTTCACGCGGTCTGAGATGCGCTGCAGCTTCTTCAGTGTCGTCAATGAACGGTCCACTTGCGACTGGTCGATGTCGGCCACCGCCGTAAGTTCCGCATAATCGTCGGCGCGCAGCGCCTGGGATGCGGCTCCCGTGCCGCGGCCTCCGCAGCCCACAAGACCCACCTTGATAGCGTTGGTGACAGTCTGGGCGCGAATGACGGCGGGAAAGCCGGCTGCGATGGAGGTGCCAAGTGCACCCGTGGTTTTCAGGAAGGTACGTCGGTCTGAGGATGGCTTTTCGTTTTGCATTCTGTTCCTGTTATCACAATATCAGGTACTTTTCATGATCAAATAGTGAGCACCATGAACGGACATTCAAAGCGCTGGAAGTTTCCGGCCGCGCCTGCCCTCCTGCTGATCGCCTGCTCTGCTGCCTGGACGGTGATCCGGCCGCCGGACATTCCATTTGAGAAGCACGCGATCGACTTGGGGACGAATGAGAGCTGCGCCATCGCCGACGTAAACGGGGACGGGAAGCCCGACATTGTCTCGGGTGAGAACTGGTACGAGGGGCCCAAGTGGATGAAGCACCGCTTCCGCTCCATCAACTACACCAACAACTACATCGACAATTTCAGCGATCTCCCTTTGGATGTGAATGGCGATGGCCGCGTCGACGTGATCAGCTGCTCGTACTTCAGCAAGAAGCTTTTCTGGTCGGAAAACCCGGGCCGTGCCGCGGGAGATTGGAAAGAGCATTCCATCGACAGCGGGGCCTCAGTCGAATTTGCCTTCCTGGTGGATCTGGATAACGACGGAAAAGCGCGCGAAGTGCTGCCCCAATTCGGCCAGCTTACCGCGCCTCTGGCCTGGTATGAAATCCAGAACGGATCCTTTATCAAACATGCCGTGAGTACCAAGAGTTATGGCCACGGAATCGGCGCAGGCGATGTGAACGGCGACGGACGCGCCGATATTTTGACCCCCAAGGGCTGGTTAGAGGCACCAGCGGATCCAAGGAATGCCGATTGGAAGTTCCACCCGGATTTTGATTTGGACAGCGTCGGATTTATTTATGTGCTGGATGTGAATGGCGACGGACGGAACGACATTGTCACTTCCATGGCGCATAACTACGGGGTTTTCTGGATGGAGCAGGGAAGCGACGGCAAATGGGTCAAGCACATCATTGACGACAGCTGGTCACAGCCGCATGCCATGACCATGGTGGATCTGAACGGCGACGGCCGCATGGATTTCCTCACAGGCAAGCGCTACATGGCCCACAACGGACGCGATCCCGGCGAGCGCGAGCCGCTCGGCATCTATTGGTATGAGTTCCTGAAGGCCGACGACGGCAAGACGATCGAGTGGGTGAAGCATGTGGTGGATTATGGCTCGCGCACCGGCGGCGGGATGCAGATTCCAGTGGCGGATCTGGATGGCGACGGAAAACGGGATTTTGCTGTAGCCGGTAAAAGCGGGCTGTTCTGGTTCCGCAATCTAAGCCAGGCAGCAAAACATTGAGGCCGCAGGCCGGGTCCCGACGTCAAATAAAAAAGCCCACCCGGAAATATTCCGAGTGGGCAGGTACAGCCGTTAGTAATCAGCCTAGAAGGAGTAGCGCAAGCTCAACTGCAGCGAGCGCTCGAAGTTCTTCGCGGTAATCTTTCCGAACGCACTACTGGTCGGGTCGTTGGTCGGATTGCTCCAATTCGGGTGGTTCGGGAAGTTGTAGAACTCCGAGCGGAACTGCACGCTCTGATTCTCGGTGATGGTGAACTTCTTAAACAGAGCCGCGGTCCAATTCTGGAAGCCCGGGTTGTAAAGAGTGTTGCGAACGGTGTTCGTCACAAAGGTGCCCGGAGCAGGCTGCTTGAAAGCGCTCTTATTGAAATAAAAGTTGCTATCCGCGGTGCCGCCCGGCGACCAGTTGGCGTCGGCTAGATGCGGGTCGCCAGTGATGTCCCAGAACTGGCTGCCGCTACCCGGACCCACGCCCGCATAATCGTCGCCTTTAGCAACGCTGAAGGGGGTGCCGGTCTGGAACTGCGCGATCGTGCTGAGCTGCCATCCGCCCGCGATCTTGCCGAGCAGTGTGGATTGGTTCCTGAAAATCGGGAGCTGCCACACAAAGTTCACCACGGCAACGTGCCGCCGATCGTAGTCCGAGGGCGCCCACAGGTTGTGCGCATCGTAGGCGTTCGGAATGATATCGCGCTGCGCCGAGCCGCTGTCATACAGCTTCGAGAGCGTGTAGGCGAATCCGAAGCTCAAACCTTTCGACATACGGCGGGATACTTCGATCTGCAGACCGTTGTAGCGCGAGGTGGATTCGTTGTTGGTGGTGCGAATGAATCCATATCCCTTGTACGGACGGAGGAAGTCCGCGTTGATTCCGGGGTTCGCCTGCAGAGTCCCGGGCAGTAGTTGGTTGATGTTTCGCTCGCGCTGCTGATTGAGACCGCGGCGTCCCACATAGCCGATCTCGACCGTAGTGCCGTAGCCCAGCTCGCGCTCGACGGTGGCGTTCCACGTCCAGGCT
>DATLBY010000294.1:0-6862 GCA_035526665.1 Bryobacteraceae bacterium | reverse complement strand
AGTGGCCGGTCCCGTCGTTGTCCACACCGGGGGAGCCCCGCCCCTGGCGGAGCTGATTCGTAACGGGAAAGTCCACGCGGTGTTGAGCGGAAATGCGCTCGGTGTGCACGATATTGAGAACGCGCTTCTCGGAACTTCTCTGGGGGTGCGCCAGTCCGACGGCCGCCAGGAAGAGCACGGTCACCGCAATCATATGCGCGCCATCAACGCCATCAACCATTGCGGTGATATTCGCGGAGCTGTCCGGATGGGAAGGCTGCGCAGCGGCATCATGTATGAGTGCGTCCAGAACAATGTGCCATATGTGCTGGCAGGGAGCCTGCGGGACGATGGTCCCTTGCCCGACACGGTTACCGACATGAACGTAGCCCAGGATTTATGCGCCGAGCATCTGAAGGGAGCGGGGCTCGTGCTGTGCCTCGGCTCCATGCTGCATTCCATCGCTATTGGCAACATGCTTCCCAGCTGGGTGAAAATCGTCTGCGTGGACATCAATCCCGCGGTCGCCACCAAGGTCAGTGACCGGGGGACGGGGCAGGCGGTCGGCGTAGTGACCGATGTAGGCCTCTTCCTGGATCACCTTTGCAAGGCGCTGGTAGATAGGAAATGAAGAAGAAGGCATACACTGATCAGCACGCGGTTTCCGGCGTAAATACCAATCTCCCGGCAATAGAAACGTGGCCAAACCAGTATCCCGGCTATGAGATTGAGATCGTCATTCCCGAGTTCACCTCCGTTTGTCCAAAAACCGGCCTTCCGGACTTCGGGAAGATTACCTTAAAGTATGTCCCCGACAAGCTGTGCCTCGAGCTGAAATCGCTCAAAATGTACGAGCTCGAGTATCGCAATCTCGGGATCTTCTATGAGAACGTCGTGAACAAGTTCCTCCGCGATGTTGTCGCCGCTTGCCGGCCGGTATCGGCCACCGTCATCGGTGAATTCACACCCCGTGGCGGTATTCAATCGCGCATCACCGCCAGCTGGAGCAAGAAGCGTGGGCGCTGATGCCGCCCTCAAAGGCGAAGAGTTACGCGCCATCCTCACTGAAATTCAGGAGCGTGTAAGAGCTCGCCATCCCCAAGGCCAGGCTGGGAGTCTCGGAGTACCGCTGCCCGATCTGCTGCCGGTCCTGCACGCCCGCGATGCGGCGGAGGGTAAGGTAGCCGCCATCGGTAGCGTGAATCCACGGGGGCCCGGACTAGCCAACTCGCTCATCCAGTGGGTGAAAAATCAGATAGCCCGGGGACTTGGATGGTTTGTCCGTGACCAGGTGGAGTTCAACCGCTCGCTGCTGGCGTGCATCGAATCGCTGATGACGGCGCTGAATGAATCCAATCAGGCGTTCATGGCGATATCGGCGCGGTTGGACGAAGCCGCGGCGCTGCGTGATGAGGTCTCTGAGCTAAAGGACATCCGGACCCATTGGGTTACCTGGCGCGGCGAATGGGAGCGCAAGCTGTTTAGCAACGAGGTGCAGTTTCTCCGGAGTGTCGCCGAACTGCAGAGCGCCTTCCAGCACCGCTCCGCCCTCACGGAGAGCAATTTTCGCGACACGGTCAGGCACCAGCATGCGGATTTCGTGGCATCCATCGACCGCGCCGTGAAAGACGTGCAGGCGAGCATGTGGGCGGATCTCGAAAAGATTCGTATCGAATACGAGCGGCTCATTCACACAGAATTGCGCCTGATACGCCAGCGGAGCCTGACTGCGCCGGCCCAGCCAGAGCCAGCCGCCGCTCCCGTCGCCGCCCCTGCCGCCATGCCTTTCGATTACGCCCGGTTCGCCGACCGCTTCCGCGGCAGCGAAGAGTATGTCCGCAGCCAGCAGGAGATGTATAAATCGTACTTTGCCGGACACGGAAATGTGCTGGATATCGGCTGCGGCCGCGGTGAATTTCTCTCCATGCTGCGGGAGCAGTCTGTTCCCGCCGTCGGCATCGACCTGGATCCAGAGTCCGTGGCGCTGTGCCACGCCAAAGGACTGGCGGCAGAGAAGGCCGATCTGTTCGTCTATCTGGCCGGTCTCCCCGATGCCTCGCTCGATGGTGTATTTTCGTCGCAAGTCATTGAGCACCTGCCGCCCGAGCGGCTTCCTGAGATGCTGAAGCTGGCCTCGGCGAAGCTGCGGCGCCACGGCATTATCGCTATCGAAACACCCAATCCGGAGTGCCTAGCCATCTTCGCGACTCATTTTTATTTGGATCCCACGCACACCCGGCCTGTCCCTCCGGCTCTGCTGGTGTTTTACCTGGAGGAGTTTGGCTTCGGGCAGATTGAAGTGAAACGGCTGGCGCCGGCCGCCGAGTCCTTCCCCTCGCTCGCCTCCATCCCCCCGGATTTCCGGGATGCTTTCTTCGGGGGATTGGACTACGCCATCATCGCTCGAAAACTCTGACGCCTCAGTTTGCCAGCAGACTGCTGTAGCGCACGCACTCAATGCCATCCATAGCCTTCCCGGTGGCCACACCAAGGGCTGCGTTGAAATTTTCCACAAAGCGATCCGCGTGATGCGAAGTCCCAATGGGATACTGCCGCAATCGCCACCGATTCTTCGGATTGTCATTTTTATATAAGCCACCTGAGTTGTACGCGCAGGCAACACACACCGGGTCAAAATTCGTTTTTCCAGACTGCTTCTTGATGTAGGCAGCGCAGGCCCGCAGGGAATTGGAAACCGAGCACAACCACTTGCGGTCGATCTTGGGATCTTTCATCACATCACGGGCGGTGGAAATGAGTAACTGGCAGAAGCCGGCGCTCACCCGGTCCGGCGATTTCTCGTCGGAGATATAGCCCGGCTCCTGCCGGCAACAGTTCTCCGGATCTACTACCGCGGCCTCCGTCAGCGAACAGGCGATCAGCAGCTCAATAGGAACCTTGAATTCAGCGGAGGCCGCTGCGTACGCCGCTCCGTAGTTCTGCAGGTACAGCGCCGCGCGCTTCTGAACCGCGCTGCTTACCACTACTAACCCCTGGTTCTCAATCTCCACGCCGAGAGGGGTGACCCGCCACTGAATGCTATCGGGGAAAATTCGATGAAATTCTGCCAGGCTCATATCACGTTCAAGAATACTCCCCGATAGAGGTAGCTGCAAACCCAAGAGGAGGGGCAATAAAAAAAAGGCGGCCGCAAAAAGTGACCGCCCTTATTCGAGGAGTACTACGGAGGAAACTAAAATCTTCTAATCGAAGGCGCCGTTGTCGGCCAGACGTGCCTGAGCCTCTTCCAGGACTTCCGGCCCCAGGATCTGGCAGCCAATCTCGCGCATCACGTCGCCCGCCTCATTGACTCTGCCCATCAACTTGATGGCCGTCAGATGGCCCATGCGGTATTCGCTGAGTGTCAAGCGCCTTGCAGCGTGCATTCGGATCGGACGCATGGAAAAATCCCGGCACGGCATCAGGATATAAGTCTCGTCAGCCTTCAGTTCCGAGTGGTCTTCCGGAACCTCGGCATAAATCTGGGCCGTGAGGCCAATCTGCACAAAGTTAACGCGTTTGCCGTCCGTTTCCGGGAAGAGCGCCCACAACTCCTGTTCTGTTTCAATGTAGTCGTCAAAGTTAAAGCTCGACGGCAAAGGAAAAGAGGAGTTAGGCTCTAGAAAAGTATATTCGGACATTGTAAAAACCTCCGTCTCCTAACGGATTTGCCAGAAACGACGGTAACTTCGGGTATAGAATCCGCTGCCAGACCCATATTTAGAGTGTGGGTTGGTCACCCATCCGTGTCAAGTAATTATTACCGGCTCTTTTGAGGGGTAAACATACCCTCATCGGAAATCAAATCGCTTCTGTTAGTTATGACGGCTAAGAACTTCTACGGATTCCTGAACTTTTTACCATTCCCCGCAAAATCCGGGAATTATTTGCAAACTTTAATATTCCCGGCCGAGTTGGTCCCTGGTGTGCACCCTCTTCTACCCGTGACGCGCCTCTAGCGCGTCTAGGAGGGTTTATGTCGTTTGGGCTATATCTGATAGGGTTTATCGTCCTTATCTTGGGCTTGGGCTATGGGGCATACCTCATGCATGTGCCCACTCACTGGATCGGCGTCGGCGTGATTATCCTCGTGGGTTTGGGAATACTTACGGGCGTCTCCAACACGCGCCAGCGTGACCCGTCTAGCTAAGGCTGGGGCGTGAGGTAACCGCGCCTTCGGCCGCGCTCGACACCAAAGCGACATATTTCGCGAACACACCCGTTTCGTAATGCGGATTGGGAGCTTTCCAGCTAGCAAGCCGTTTTTTTATCTCGTCAGCCGGCACGTCCAGATTGATCAGCCTGTTCTCAATGTCAATCGTGATGGTGTCACCTTCCCGCACTGCCGCAATCGGGCCGCCCGACGCGGCTTCGGGAGCGACGTGCCCCACCATGAAACCGCGCGTAGCCCCGCTGAAGCGACCATCTGTAAGGAGGGCTACGCTGTCTGACAGGCCCGCGCCGACAATAGCCCCCGTCACCCCTAACATTTCCCTCATCCCCGGCCCGCCACGCGGTCCTTCGTAGCGGATAACGATCACATCACCGGCATTGATCTTTCCATGGAGAACAGCCTGCATAGCGTGCTCTTCACAGTCGAATACACGCGCGGGACCCGTTTGGCTCTTGCGTTCAATGCCAGTTACCTTGATTACACATCCATCCGGAGACAGCGAGCCTCGCAAAATAACCAAGCCGCCAGTCTTTTTGATGGGATTGTTGAGAGGCCGGATGACTTCCTGGCCGGCTGTCTCCTTAGCATCTTTGGCCTCTTCCGCAAAGGTGCGCCCGGTGACCGTTAGCGCCGAGCCGTCGACGTAGCCGCCATCCACCAGCCGCTGGGCGATCACAGGAATGCCGCCCGCCTTATCCACGTCCACCGCGACAAACCTGCCCGCGGGCTTCAGATCCACCAGCAGCGGCGTCCGATTGCTGACTTCCTGAAAGTCGTCTATTTTCAAATCCACTTCGGCTTCGCGGGCCATCGCCAGCAGGTGCAGTACGGAGTTGGTGGACCCGCCGGTAGCCGCCACCGAGGCAATCGCATTCTCGAACGCCTTCCGAGTCACAATGTCACGCGGCCGGATGTTCTTGTTCACCGCATTCATGATCAGTTGCCCGCAGCGGAACGCCACAGCGTTTTTACGCGGGTCCACCTGCGGCACCGACGCGGTATTCATGGGCGACAGGCCGATCAGTTCCATCACGGTCGCCATCGTGTTCGCCGTGAACTGTCCACCACAGGCGCCGGCGCCGGGACAGGCCGCATTTTCCACGGCAAGGAGTTCGGCATCGGAAATTTTGCCCGCGGCATTGGCGCCCACAGCTTCGAATACGTCCTGAATGGTCAGGTCTTTGCCGTGCAATCGCCCCGGCATGATCGAGCCGCCATACAGGACCAGTCCGGGCGTGTTCAGGCGCAGCAGGGCCATGGCCGCCCCAGGTATGGTCTTGTCACAGGCCACCAGGGCGATGATGCCGTCGAACATGTGGCCGCGCGCCACCAGTTCGATGGAATCGGCAATCAGGTCGCGGCTCACCAGCGAGGCCTTCATTCCCTCGGTCCCCATAGTGACGCCGTCGCTGATCGCGATCGTATTGAATTCCATGGGCGTTCCGCCGGCCGCGCGTACCCCTTCCTTCACCTTGACGGCCAGATCGCGCAGGTTGAAGTTGCACGGCATGGTTTCGATCCAGGTGTTGGCAATTCCGATAATCGGTTTCCGCAGGTCTTCATCGGTGAATCCAATCGCCTTCAACATGGCGCGGGCAGGCGCGCGGTCGGGGCCCTGTGTGATCGTGTGGCTGTGGAGTTTCATGAAACTTCTATCTTATGCCTTTCACCGGCCAGCCTCCAATTCGATGGGTTTCTAAACCTTGTTGGTACAATTCGCCTAATGCGAATCCTCGCTATTCATGCTCATCCTGATGATGTAGAAATCCTGGCAGGTGGTACTGCCGCCCTGCTTGCCTCGCGCGGTCATGCCATTACGATCGTCACCATGACGCCCGGCGATTGCGGCACCAAGGAATATCCCGCGGACGAGATTGCAGCGATCCGCCGTGGCGAAGCCGCCGCCGCCGCTGCTTTAATTGGAGCCGAGTATATTTGCGCCGAGTTCCGCGATCTTGCGATCTTCAACGACGATCCCTCGCGCCGCCAGATCACCGAGATCCTGCGCCGCGTGCAGCCCGATATCGTCATCACCTCGTCGCCCATCGATTATCACTGCGATCATGAGGCAACCAGTTCGCTGGTCAGGGACGCGTGTTTTGCGGCTCCGGCTCCCAACTACAATAGCGGCAGCGCCCCGCCCATGAAGGCCATCCCTCATCTGTACTTCATGGATTCAGTCGAAGGAATGGACCGGGACGGCAAACCTGTGACCCCGGATTTTACCGTCGATATCGCCGATTGGTTCGAAACCAAACGTCAGATGCTCGCCTGCCATGAAAGCCAGCGCGTGTGGCTCCAGAAGCATCATGGGATGGACGACTACATCGATACCATGGAGCAGTGGACGCGCAAGCAGGGCCGCCGCGCGGGTTACGAGTTTGGCGAAGGGTTCCGAGGCTATCACTGCCACCCATACCCGCAATCGCCGGCGCTGCAGGATCTGCTTCTTCCGTAGGCCTGCTGCACGCCCTTCCGCGGCTGCAGCCTAAAAGAAGCTATCATGGGCGTTTTGCTGCCTCGCTTTTATCCGATTCTGGACACGGCTCTTCTCACCCGGAACTCCTGCCCGGTTGATTTAGCCGCGCAAGCCGTGCTCGAGGGAGGAGCTCGCATCCTCCAGTTGCGCCACAAGGGACACTTCGATCGCGCCACCTTCGGAGTGGCTGTCCGGATAGCTGAAATGTGTGCTGTGCATGAGGCACTACT
>DATLBY010000293.1:0-8762 GCA_035526665.1 Bryobacteraceae bacterium | reverse complement strand
TTTTAACGATCAGCGGCTTTTTGGTTGCCAAATTCGTGATTTTGATCTCGCCCGCGGCGGAGTCTATGGAAGTGATGGTTCCGGCGATATTGTGGAAGGTTCCCGAAACAATCATTTCCGGTTTTACGCGCGTATTCTCGGCATTTTTTTCTCCCAGGATACGGACCTGATCTCCCACTTTGAGGTCGGCGAAAGAGCTCAGTTTCGCTTCGCTGAACCGGACGGAATCCGGCGCGTATCTCCGGAATTGAACTTTATCCGCTGCCTCGACAATCAGTGTGGTTGGGTTGCCGCGCGTCGGAACATTCACGGTAATCTCTTTGGTTTGCGGGTTCAGAGCTGTAACTTTGCCGGCGATTCCGCGCTTCTGCCATTCTGCGTGTTCCGCTGCCTGTTTCTGCGCAATATCCGACTTGGTCATCACAATGATGGAGGTGGCCGGCCCGGGTTTCTCGCCTTCTGCCGGTTTGCTCAGCGCCAGAACACGATCTCCCACGGAAATATCCTGCAGTCCGATCTTGGTGGCCTTCTTCAGATCCTGCTCGCCCGGCGGCACGCGCAGATACCTGGTCTCGCTCGTAATCGGCACCATGACCGCTGCGCCGGCGTCCGATTTGACGCTAAGGCTTTGCCCTGCCGCGTCCAGGCTCGTAACCTCGCCTACCACCCGGGCTGGAGTAGCTTTCGCAGCTGTCTCCTGAGCCGCGCAGGTCAGCAACCCGCCGGCGATACAAACCAATAGCCTGAATAGATTCGACATTCCACACTTCTCCTTACAAGCCATTTGCGCTAACGAGGACCCGCGGCCGTGCGCGTTGGACCCGGTACGCACGGAAGCTACTGAATGAGTAGGCGCACCTCGGCCGCGAAAGGTAACCGGCTTTTGTAAAGACTCGTAAAAGAAACCCAATGGCTCCAAGGGAGTACAGGTGGTTTGTTTATCCGATCTTGCCGCGGGTCCCTTAAATTACTGTTCTAGGATATTTCCCTGTTGCAACGGGGCTGGCCGGGCCTTATCATTGAGCAGTCCGATTTAAAGAGAATAGCTATGCAACTCACCGGTGAGATTTTTCTCATCCTCGCGCTTTTGGCGCTCATTCTATGTTGCGTCGGTCGCGAGGTGTACTACTTTTACCGCTGGAAATGCGACGCCCGCCGCATGGACCGCGGCGAGTGGAGCCGTGTGATCCGGATGATCCGCCAGCCGTAGCCCATCGGAGGTACGGCAAGAGGGAGCGGGTAAGCAAGCCGGAGCGTCTCGTGTGAGATTGTGAAAGTATGAGACGCCGCGCTTTCTTGGCCGCTCCCTTGTTGGTTTGGCCCGGGTTGGCTGGCCCGGCAGACGACGTGCTTCAGCGAGTCGGAAAGCTGGCAAGTGCTCTCAGCGGCGGGGACCCGGCCGCCTTCCTCGCCCAAATCCACCAAAGCTCTCCTGATTTCTCCTCGCTCCGCTCCAATGTGTACGCTTTGTTGGCACAGGCGGAAGTGTCTTCCTCGGTTGAACCGGCGGGGAGTGAAGGTGAGGCCGAGAAGTTCGATTGGTCCATGGAACTGCGTGGCCGGGAGATCGGCGCCCTTCTCGAGCGCCGGCGGCAGACGGTTACCATCAAGTTCGCCAAGGGCAAGATTCTCTCGCTCGGGCCCGTCAGCTTTTTCGCCCCTCCAAAAGTGACAACCCCCTAGGCGGCGAGCGCACGGCTCACTGTATGGCGATCGTCACCTGTTGGATTCCATCCCTCCGATCGAGAGCACAACCGGCGCCGCATCCGACACGATAGCGACTACTGAACGGTCGCGCTCGGCGGCAGTTCCATAATTTTGATATTCCGGAAGTGAATCTCCGCGCCTTCCGATTCCAGGCACAAATACCCCTTCCTCTTGGTCGAGCCTCTGACGCCATTCACGAACTTGCCGTTTACTGAAAGCTTGATCACGCCGTCCACACACACTACGTCATAGGTGTTCCATTCCCCCCGTCCCTTACAGCGGTTCTCAATGGATTTGCTGCGCGGGCCGCGCGGATTTTCGGGCGTGATTTCCACTCCGCCCACACCGAAAAGCTCGCCGTGAACGTAGGCCAGCGGCGCCGGCTCGCCGTTTATTTTGTGAAGATTCACCCAGTCGAGTTCAAGCATCTGCACCTCCACTCCATTGGGCAGCCGGCTCTTCTCCTGCGGCTTGGCATCGCTCCAGACAAACACGCCGGAATTTCCGCCGGGCTCCATGTGCTTCCATTCCACGTGGAGCATAAAGTTCTCATACTCGCGATCGCTGCGCATCACGCCGATCGGCTTTCCCTTGCATACCAAGATGCCGTCCTTCACCGTCCAGGTATCATCGTCGGTGTTGACGTTCACCCAGCCGCGGAGGTCCTTTCCGTTAAAGAGGTCACGGAAGGCAGCCGCCTGAAAGCCAGGGAGCGGCAGTTGCGATAGGGTCAGAAGGAGGATCAGTGTCACTGCGCAATGCGCAAATCGGAATCTCATGGTTACTCAGTGTATCTGAAGCAAACGCAGTAGACGTGATAACCCGGGTCAAAGAGCTTTCAGGAATGCGACCAGGTCTTCCTTCTCAGTGGCAGTTAGGCGTGTACCCAGGATCAGGTTGAAGAATTCCACTGTGTCCTCCAGCGTGGGTAATCGGCCATCGTGGAGATACGGGGGGGAGTCCTTGATCCCACGCAGAGGAAACGTCTTTATGGGTCCGTCGGCCGACGCCATTTCTCCATTGATCATCCGGGGAGTATAGAAACGCTCCGCGCGAAGATTGTGCATCAGATTATCCGTGTAATAGGGCCCCGGATGGCATACCCCGCACTTTGCTTTCCCGAAGAACAAGGCTTCGCCTCGAGTCTCCTGCTGACTGGCCTTGGTCGGATCCAATTTTCCGTCAACGCCAACTTTCGGCGCCGGCGGGAAATCCAACAGCTCTTGAAACTCCGCCATGAATTGCACCTGACTGCCACGGTCCAAAATGTTCACACCTTTCTTGGTAGCGATCACAGGATCGCCGTCGAAGTAGGCGGCCCGCTGTTCAAATTCAGTAAAATCCTCGACGGACTTCAGGGCTCGCTGCGACCCGAAGAGTCGCTGAATGTTGACGCCTCTAAGAGAAGGCGTCTCGATGCGGTGCCGAAATTCCTGCGGCCGGATGTCCCCTACCAGGTGAGCAGCCCCGTTACTGTGACCATTGGCATGACAATCAAAACACGCAACTCCCCGGCTTGGCTTTTCAGAGCGCCTATCTTCCATCTGGTTGAACTGTTGCTGGGCAAAAGGCGTCAGCAGCAGCCGCAGACCTTCGATCTGTTTCGGATTCAGGATGCCGTTAAACAACTCAAAGAAATTAGCAATCGTGACCTGCTTTCCTTGCGACACGTCTCCCAAATCCGGCCGGGTCGTCAGATAGATCGGCGCGGGAAATTCCGGAAGGAAATGGTCCGGCAGATCGAAGTCCAGGTCAAAGCGTGTGAGGTCCCGGTCTTCCTGCTTCTTGATTTCATCGATGTGAAATTTTGGAAACAGCATGCCTCCCTCTGGATGATTCGCATGAGGCAGCGGCATGAAGCCCAGGGGAAACGAATCCCTTTGACGAACCTGGTCGGGGCTTAACTGCGCCAGGGAGTCCCAGGTGGCTCCCTTCGAAAGCTTGGCGCGCGGGCCCGCTTGTATTGCCTTGCCGCGCGACATGGTGACGCCCTTCGCCGGCCGATTCGCAAGGTCATACCGTTCTTCCAACAGGGCCAACTGCCGCTTCATGATCTCGGGCTTAGCCGCCTTCATCCGAGCCATCACATCGGGAAACGGCTCGTTTATCACCACTGGCATGTAACTGGAAGGTTTTTTGGGAGGTGGTGTCTGGGCAAAAGCTGCCGGGGTTATCAGAAGCAACGTGACGAGCGCAGAAAGGGATTTTTGTCTGCTAGGCATTGGGTGTTACCCTCCAGGAGTGAGAAAGTGAGAAACACGCGGTCCGTCACATTCCGAATGACGCTACCGCCAAATAGTCTATCTCTTTAGACGCTCATCGGCATCGACGGTGGGATATATTCCGCAATTCCGGCTATACTGGCGCTTCCTATGAAACGACGCGATTTTCTGAAGCGAGGGGCCTGCGCCATACCCGCAGTAGCCAGCTTGAGTGCGGCGACAGTCCACCCGAACATCGTTCTGATTTACGCCGACGACGTCGGGTATGGAGATTTGAGCTGCTACGGCGCTACCCGCGTCCGCACTCCCAATCTAGATAAAATCGCATCCGCCGGGCTCCGCCTCAGCAACGCGCATTCCCCTTCGGCCACATGCACGCCATCACGCTACGCGCTGCTGACAGGCGAGTACGCGTGGCGGAAAAAGGGCACCGGAGTTCTGCCCGGCGACGCCCGGCTGGTCATCCAGCCAGGCCGTGTCACGCTTCCTTCGATGCTCAAGCAGCAAGGCTACACAACCGGCGCTGTCGGCAAATGGCACCTTGGGCTGGGGGACGGAGATATCGACTGGAACGGCGAAATCAAACCGGGTCCGCTTGAAATCGGGTTTGATTATGCGTTCCTGCTGCCCGCCACCGGCGACCGTGTTCCCTGCGTCTATGTTGAAAATCGCCGGGTAGTGAACCTCGATCCCAAGGACCCCATCCGGGTGAGCTACGCCAAGCCCATTGCCGGTGAGCCTACCGGCAAGTCCCATCCTGAGCTGCTGAAAATGCATCCAAGCCATGGACACGATCAGGCCATTGTGAATGGCGTCAGCCGCATCGGGTATATGAGCGGCGGTAAGTCGGCTCTTTGGGTGGACGAAGAGATTGCCGATACGCTGACCGCCAAAGCGTCGGCCTTCATTGAGAAAAACAAGAGTAAGCCATTCTTTCTGTATTTCGCTACGCACGATATTCACGTGCCGCGTCTTCCGAATGGCCGCTTCGCCGGAAAATCGGGCATGGGACCGCGCGGGGATGCCATTCTCGAACTCGATTGGTCCGTGGGGCAAATCCTCGATCTTTTGGAGCGGAATGGCCTAACGCGGAATACGCTGCTGATGTTCTCAAGCGACAACGGTCCGGTTGTGGACGACGGCTATCGCGAGCAGGCGGTCGAAAAGCTTAGCTCCCATAAACCCGCTGGACCTTACCGCGGCGGCAAGTACAGCAGTTTTGAAGGAGGAACCCGCGTTCCCATGATGGTTCGCTGGCCGGGCCACGTGCGGCCCGATAGCTCGTCAGATGCCTTGGTCAGCCATGTGGACCTGTTGTCCTCCTTAGCGGGCCTGACGGGACAGAAGCTGGACGGGGAAGCCGCACCCGATAGCTTTGATATTTTGCCCGCTCTCTTGGGCGAATCGAAAACCGGAAGGCCATACCTGATCGAGCATGCCGGTGCGCTCTCATTGATCGAAGGCGATTGGAAACTAATTCTTCCGTCCAAGCTCCCGAAAGTCAACCAGAACACGAACACAGAACTGGGTAATGATCCGAAGCCGCAGCTGTATAACCTGGCGGCGGATCCAGGTGAAAAAAACAACCTGGCTGAGCGCAATCCCGCTAAAGTGGACGCGCTGACCGCTTTGCTGGAGAAGATTCGCGCGACGGGGCGGAGCCGCCCTTGACGTTGGCGATAGCCGCCAACATATCCAGGCGTTTGCGCAAGGACGCAGTGAAGCAGGCAATCTCTTCAGGAGTGGCGCCCGAGGCTTCCAGAGCGGCGCGAATCTGCGCGTCGCTCAGTTTTCCCATGCGCCGCATGAACCATTGCACGTC
This sequence comes from Bryobacteraceae bacterium, assembly GCA_035526665.1. GTDB lineage: Bacteria > Acidobacteriota > Terriglobia > Bryobacterales > Bryobacteraceae > DATLBY01. Next base: position 3,011 of record DATLBY010000293.1, on the reverse strand, counting down.
CTCCACTCGGATATTGTTGGCTACCTGGTCCGCCGATTTTCCGGTGTAGTTGAAGGACACGTAGCCGTCAGCGACCCCTTCTATCAGGTGATCGGTCTGTGCGGCAAAGGGCGCGCATTCCCATTTGCTATGGCCCCCGATTTCACCAGATTTGCCCATGGTGGCTCCCCAGTCACTGATAGCGTAGTAGGCCTGCCCGCCGGTCTCGATGATAGCCGTGTTTATGGGCTTCACGTCCCAGTTAGAGAGGAGCACAATTAGAATTTTCAGTCCATTCAGCTCTTTGGTGCCCTTGACCGATTTTTCATCGAAACTCCAGCGAGTGTCATGAAAAACATATTGCTTTTTATCGCGTATCTGAAATCTGCCGTCGTGAAAGGCGCCAGCGGCGTCGATAAATTCAGCAGCTCGTCCCAGCTTCCCTACTCCCCGGATCGTCCCTTCGCGCACGTAGTAGGTTGGCTCAGCCATATAGCCTGCAGCCCAAACCAGCCGGGTGGCGAACGTTTCCGGCTTCACCTCGGGGCCGAATTTGATCGCCCAATCGGTTCCCCGTGCATCCGTGACTGCCACTTTGGGAGCGGTCCCGCCCGAGTCCTCTTTTTTAAACGTGAACGGCGGTTTCGGAGCGTTGCTGCTTCCCCCCGGTCCACCAGCCAGATCGAGAGATTCCACCGGGCCCCAATCTTTCCAGAGAATCGGCTTATCCGCCGCCGGAGCCGCGGCTGCCACCAGGATGGCCAAGGAAAACAGTAGTTTCACGTTACATGGACCGTCCGTGAGACTGAAAGGTTTCGGCGTGGCTGGTTAAATTACTGAATCAAATAGTCAATCAGCAGCGCTGCCCGTTTGCTCTGCAGCGGCAAGCGGCCGAGATCCACTGTTTCGCCGGGCGCGTGCGCACCACTTCCACCGGCTCCGAGGCCTGTGAGAGTCGGGGCATAAGGTGCGACAAACGACGAGTCGCCGGCCCCGCGCTGCATCGGGTCCAAGGCTTCCATCTCCGCAACGCTGAGCGCCCGATTGGCCTGATTCAGCTTGCCGAGAAGTGCCACATTACCGGCAGTGGGCGCCATTGGCGGGTACTTGTCGGCGAACTTTATCTCCGCCTTGGTCTGCGGCAGGCTGCGCGCCAGAATAGACTGCATCTTGTCTTTTACTCCGGCGAGCTGCTCTGAAGACAAAGCACGAATATCTCCCAATGCCAGAGCTTCTCCTGGAACAATGTTCACTTTCCCCGACACGGAGGCGCCGCCGTTGGGATCAACCTGTATGTTTGAACCGCCCAGGACCAATCCCACGCTGTAGGTCAGATTGGGCTCGCGCAGGGTGTCATGAAACAGGCTCAGAATGCGGCTAAGCTCATAGATGGCTCCGTCGCCCATCTGCTCGGAGAAGATGCCGCCGGAATGCCCGGTCCTTGCATGGACGCGGAGTTCCCACGTCGACGCGCCGCGCCGGGCAGTAGAAGCATAATCTTTACCCTGAATGCGAACACCAGCTTCAAAGCAGAGTATGGCATCGCTATTCTTCCCCGTCTCGATGAACTCCCGCCGCGAAACTTCCACCGGCTGGCCCACCGATTCCTCATCACCGGTCAGAAACACCGTGATGGATGTATTTTCGAGTGATGCTGTCTTCTGCAAAGCCTTCAGGGCGGAGAGCATGACCACGATTCCGCCCTTCATGTCGGAGGCGCCCGGCCCTTCCGCGGTACTGCCGCTACGGACGAACCTCTGAAAGGGACTCGCCGGTTCGAACACAGTGTCCATATGGCCGATCAACAACAGCCTCTTGCCGCGGTTTCCCCGGCGTTCGGCCACAAGGCTGGGGCCGCGCTTTACCGAATCCATCAAAATCCAGCGCGTCTTAAAACCCAGCGCCTGAAATTCAGGTTCCAGAAGCTTCCCTACCGCGGTTACGCCCTGAGTATTGAATGTTCCGGAGTTGATATTGACAAGGTTCTCGAGCAAAACGATTGCCGGCGGTCCCTCCTGGTCGACGGCACTCACGATAGCCGCTTGTCGGGAACTCAGGCTCTGTGCCAAAGAAGGCGCGAGCCATACTGCGGACAGTAGTGTAAAAAGACGGAACGGAGGTGTGGCAGCAAGCACTGCTCTATATTATTGCCTGGAAAAGTTTACCTGCTTGCCAGGAGCAGTTCCGGTTGCGCCGTTACACATCTGCAGGGCTGAGCTCCCGTGTAGCCGCCGGCGCCGATGGTGACCGCGAAACCGGATCCATAGCAGCGGGAGCAGCCCGGACTTGGGCGTCGGGTCGCGGTGGCTACCGGAATGCGGCTGGCGGCTTCCCGTATATCTATCGCTCCAGGCCGTTCGGGAAGTGCGAGCACGATACGGCGCGCATGCTCTTCGCTGTGCGCCCAGCGTGCCAGGACCTCCGATAGGTCATGACGCTCCGATTCCGTCAAATCCTCCCGAATCTTTAATAACCGTGCGCAGGTTGATTTTTTTGGCCTCATGAGTAAGTCCTCCTCCGCTGCAAAGGCTAAAGCAGTTTATGGGCCAAATGTTCTATGAGTCACCAATTAATTTGCACCATCCCGGCGGCGTGGTTCCCGGCCCGCCAAGTGTATGCCTGAACAAGGCATAATGATATGCATGAGAACCACACTGAATATTGACGATGGACTGTTAGAACGAGCCAGGGAAGCAACGGGCATTCAGGAGAAAACTGCTCTCGTCAGGGCGGGGCTGGAAGCCCTGATTGCGCGCGAGGCAGGTAAGCGCCTTGCATCACTGGGCGGCACCCAGCCCAAACTCGCTGACATCCCTCGACGGCGAAGCGCCTGATGGTGCTCGTGGATACATCCGTCTGGATCGCTCACTTCCGTGGGGAACTGCCTGCTGTTGCCGATCTTCTGTCTGACGGTCTGGTCCTGATGCATCCATTCGTAGCAGGGGAACTCGCGTGCGGCAACCTTCAGAAACGGACGGCTATATTGTCCGATTTGGCTGCCCTGCCCCTGGTCGCGCGTGCCTCTCATGCGG
>DATLBY010000292.1:0-6187 GCA_035526665.1 Bryobacteraceae bacterium | reverse complement strand
GAGTACACGTCCCCGGTGCGTTTCAGCATCCTCAGCGCGACCAGCGCATCGAAGAAGTCGCGCGCCGCACGTGGATGCAACGCCAGCCGCCGGGTGAGCGCGGCGGCGTCCAGCGGTCCTTTAGCCAGCTCGGAGAACATGCCAAGTTCGATAGCGGTGAGCAACGTCTTTGAGCCCCAAAAGGCAAGGCCCAATTGCATGATGGGATCGGGAAGCGGTGTTTGTTGCAGTTCCGGTGTCATACGAGTAGTCATCGTACTCTCTCGTAAGTTGAGGCGCAAGCCGTGTGGGAGTTTACTCCACTTCGTCGCCGATATCGTTCGTCCGATTCTCGAATTTCGTGAATTCCTTCAAGAACACCAGGTTTATTTTTCCGATGGGTCCGTTGCGCTGTTTAGCGAGAATCAGATTCGCCATACCTCTCAAATCTTCCCGATCCGGTTTATAAACTTCTTCCCGGTAGATGAACCCCACTAGATCGGCGTCCTGCTCAATCGATCCCGATTCGCGAAGATCGCTCATCTGCGGTACGTGGTCGCCCGGCCGCGTCTCCGGCGCGCGGCTCAACTGCGAGAGCACCAGAAAGGGTACCTTCATCTCTTTCGAAAGCAGCTTCAATCCGCGCGAGAGAGCGCTCACTTCCTGATTTCGATTCTCCGAACGGCCGCGGCTGCTCATCAGCTGCAGATAGTCGATGATCACCAGCCCGAGTCCCTGCTCGTTCTGCAGGCGGCGCAGCTTCGCGTGAATATCCATCAGATTCGCGCCCGGCGAGTCGTCTATATAGAGCGGCGCTTCCACCAGCTGCATGGCGGACATCTGCAGCCTGCGGCGCTCGTCCGCATTCAGGTAGCCCGCGCGGAATTTCTGCTGATCCACCCGCGCACCCGCGCAGATCATTCTGGTAAGCAGCGATTCCTTCGACATTTCGAGCGAGAACACCGCCACTGTTTTTGGATCGGTCGCGTTGGTGGTCACATGTTGGGCGATATTCAGCGCCAGCGCCGTCTTTCCCATCGAGGGACGCGCCGCCAGAATGAACAGCTCGCCTTCGTGCAGGCCCGCCGTCATCTCGTCGAATTTAACGAACCCAGTGCTGAGCCCCTTGATGCGCTTGCTGGGATCCAGGAAGACATTCAATCCCCCCTGAAACTCTTCAATGATCTGGCGGGGGTTCGCGAGCGCATCCTTGGCCCGCGTTTCCCCCAGCTTCAGCAGACTCTCCTCGGCGTGCGCCAGCAGCTGGTCGGGCTCGTCTTCCCCCAGGAAACAGCGGTCGATCAACTTCTGAGATGTGAAAATGATGCGCCGCAGAACCGACTTATCTTTTACGATCCGGATATAGCTGTCCAGACTGAAAATCTGCGGCAGACCGTCGTCCAGAGAAACCAGGTAGCTCAACCCATCGCACGCCTCCAGCTGATTATGTTTCATCAGCTCGTTAGCCACCGTCACGCGGTCGATCCGTTCGCCTCGTGCATTCAGCTCACACATCCGCGTATAGATACGCTGATTTTTTTGCAGGCTGAAATCGTCGGGGTCGATTGATCCGGCAACTTGAATAAAGTAGGTGTCGTCGGTGAGGATTGCGCCGAGCACGAAACGTTCGGCATCGGTATTTGCGGGCAGACCCCGCTCTAGGGCGATTTCCTGGCTAGCCATGAAGGGACGCTCTAAGATACCGTTGCCCGGCCCTCTCCGCAAGCTCAAATTCCGCCCATGGAATGCGGAACCTACGCTGTGGAAAAAGCCTGTGGAGAATTCGGAAAACTAGTCTATGGGAAGATATGGCAAGCAAAGGGCTTGCGGCCTGGATTCCCAAAACCGCGAGGTTTTCCACAAACAATTCCTCACCTCTCTGTCTTATCGCAACTTGGGCCGACTAAAAAAACAGACGCCGGAGCCATTGAAGACTCCGGCGTGGGGATGAAGGAAAATTCGAAACTCCGCGGATTAGCAGCCCGCGTGACTCAAGACAAACCAAAGAACAATCAGGCTGGTCGGCACTCCAAGGCCCCAGGCAACCATATATTTCATCGTTGTACCCTCCTCACAGTTTAGGAGTCAGCAATTGAGATGCCAGCCACTTCCCTGCAGAATAATCAATATGTTAGGAGTTGCCGTTTCTCGTTCCCGAGAGCATTTTTTACTGAATCCGGCTGCTGCCCACGCGCCAGGCACGACGCTGCTTGGTAAACTGATCTGCAAACGTGTTCAGCCGCCATCACCGCAAAGCCCGGCTACTGTTCGGCCTGTCGGACCTGGTTCTAACGGCCATCGCCTTCGAGGCCGCTTATCAGACCCGCAGCCTGCTTCCCTTTGAAAACGACTTTTACATTCCGGTCGCCGAAAAGGCGCTGCTGCTGGGGGCCTCCATCCTCACCTGGCTGCTTACTGGATATTGGCTCGACGTCTACGACCGTCTGGATGCTGGCAATCCGCGGATTATGCTCCGCGACAGCTTCCGCCAGTGCACCATCGGCGCCATCAGCCTGGTGCTGTTGGAATTCGTGCTGCGGCTCGACCTCAGCCGTTCCTTCGTCATTCTGTTGGCGTCCTACAGCTGGGTCCTCCTCTGCCTGTTTCGCTGGAAAGCCGGAAGTCTGGTGGGCGTTATCCGCCGCGAGTTCGGCGCTCCACATTATGTAATGGTTGTGGGTCTTAGTGAGCGGGCCCGCAATTTGGGGCGCACGCTCGAGCAATCTTCCAAGTACGGCATTCGTCTGGTCGGCTTCCTCTCGGATGAGGCCCGTCATCACGTTCCCTTTGTAAAGCTGGAGAACCGCTACGATGTTTTCCCCATGTCATCGCTCACCGGAATTCTCGCGCGCCAAGTAATCGATGAGATCATCTTCGCGGTCGATAGCAAGCGCCTCTCTGAGCTGGAAGAGGTTTTCCTGCTGTGTGATGAGGAGGGCGTGCGCACGCGCGTCGCGGTCGATTTTTTTCCGCACGTGAATAGCGACATGTATCTGGAGAGGTTGGGAACCGCTCCCTTGCTCACCTTCTCCGCGGCTCCCCATGACGAGATTCGGCTGTTTCTGAAACGCGTCATTGACGTTCTTCTGGCCATCGCGGCTCTCATATTCCTGCTTCCGTTGATGCTGGGAATTGCGCTGATCATACGAGTAACCTCACCCGGGCCTGCCATTTTTCGCCAGGTCCGTTGCGGCTTGAACGGCCGCCGGTTTGTGTTCTATAAATTCCGGTCCATGTGTCACAATGCCGAGGAGCTCAAGGCGCAGCTCCAACACCTGAACCAGAAGGAAACGGCCTTCAAAATCCCGCGCGATCCCCGGCTCACCCGGATCGGCCGCTACATCCGGAAGTTTTCCATCGATGAATGGCCGCAACTCTGGAATGTGATTAAGGGGGACATGTCGATCGTTGGGCCGCGCCCCGCTGTCCCCGAAGAGGTGGAGAATTACAAACGCTGGCAGCGCAGGCGTCTTCGCATGCGGCCCGGACTAACCTGCCTGTGGGCGGTTTCCGGCCGCGACAACCTCGATTTTGAAACCTGGATGAAGCTCGACATGCAATATATCGATAGCTGGTCCCTGGTGCTCGACTGGAAGATCATACTCCGGACTATCCCCAACGTGCTGCTCGGCAAAGGAGCCCACTAGAATGCACCTTCTCCCCACCCACGACGAGGTGGAAAATCTGCTCCGTCAATCCGGAGCTTTGCGCAGCGGTCATTTCTCCTATCCCAACGGCCTTCATTCAAATCAGTATCTGCAGGTGGCGCTGGCGATGCGATATTACCAATACGCCAAGACCCTCAGCGTGGGGCTCAGCCGTCAGGTTCGCACCAATCCGGAAATACGCGCCATGATCCCTGAGCTCTCCATCGTGGCGCCGGCTACCGGCGGGCTCCCTGTTGCCTACGGAGTTTGTGAGGCGCTGCGCGCGCATCAGGTGTATTGGAGCGAGCGCGAAGATTCCAGTCAGCCGATGAAATTTCGCCAATATTTACAGCAGCAACCCGGCGAAAAGGTGTTGTTGGTGGATGACATCCTCCGCACCGGCCGCAAGTTGATGGAACTGAAAAAGCTCGTGGAGGACAACGGCGCGGAGGTCGTCGGACTCGCGGTCATGATCTACGAGCCCACTCCCCGTACTCCCGCGTTTCAGGAGATTCCGTTCTTTTATCTGGCTAAGCTGGATGCTGTTTACTACACCGGCGAGGCTACCTGCGATCTGTGCCGTCGCGGTATACCTGTGGAGCAGGTGTGGGTTTAACGATGCGTTGTTTCAATCCTGGAAAAATGCGGACCATTCACCTTCTGTTACTGTCCTCCTTACTTGCCCACCACCTGTTTGCCGCCGGCTTCCGGGCAGGGGTGTCGCGCGTCAAAATTACGCCGGAGGCGGCCATCCGGCTCTCCGGCTATGCCAACCGCACGCACGCGTCGGAAGGCGTGCAGCAGGACCTCTGGGCCAAAGGCCTGGCGCTCGACGACGGCAAAAAAGGACGCGTGGTCATCGTCACAACCGACCTGATCGGGCTGCCGCGGTCCCTCTCCGACGTCGTCGCGGCCCGGGTACTGAAGCAGCATGGACTGGAGCGAAGCCAACTGCTGCTGAACTCCTCGCACACGCACGCCGGGCCCATCGTACGCCCGAACTTAATAACCATGTTCATGCTTTCTCCCGAAGAGGAGCAAGTGATCCAGCAATACGCGCAAAAGCTGACAGACGACTTGGTGTCCGCCGTGGGCGCGGCTCTGGGCGATCTGGAGCCGGCCAAAATGACGTATGGCGCAGGAAAGGCAGGCTTCGCCATCAACCGCCGCCAGGCCACCCCCAAGGGAGTCGTCATCGGCATAAACCCTGACGGGCCGGTCGACCATACCGTTCCCGTGTTGAAGATCGCCAAGACGAACGGAGCCGTCAAAGCTGTGCTGTTTGGCTACGCCTGTCACAACACAACCCTCGGAGGCGACTTCTACCGGGTCAGCGGCGACTATGCCGGAGCCGCACAGCAGGAGATCGAAAAAGCGATTCCAGGCGCCTCTGCCATGTTCCTGATGCTGGCCGGCGCCGACCAGAATCCGAAGCCCAGGGGAAAGCTGGAGGACGTGCAGGCGCATGGCCAGGCTCTCGCCGACGAGGTCGTCCGTGTGCTCGCAGCCAAACAGGCGCCGGTAGGCGGTCCGATCCGGACCGCTTTTGCCGTCACCGAACTTGCGCTTGCTTCCCACACCCGCGAGCAGTTCGAGCGGATGAAAAGCGACGCTAACCGGATAAAGGCCAAGCTTGCCGGGGAAATGCTTCGTGCCTACGACGAGCGCCGCCCCCTTCGCAGCGTGCCTTATCCAGTGCAGGCCCTCCGCCTCGGCAAGGATTTCCTCGTGCTGGCGCTGGGCGGGGAAGTCGTGGTCGATTACGATCTGCGCGCCAAACGCGAATTTCCCAAGCAGCGGCTGATCTTCGCCGGCTATTCAAATGACGTGATGAGTTACATCCCTTCTGTCCGGGTACTGAAAGAGGGCGGCTACGAAGCCGTCGACAGCATGATCTACTACGGCTTGCCCGGGCCCTACGCTCCCGAAGTGGAGGAGACGATCTTCACCACCATTCATCAGGTGACAAAGCGGGTCGGTATTCCGTGAGCCGTCAGAACATCACCACGGGAACGGTTTGGGAATCGCTGGTCGGCTATTCGCGTGCCGTACGCTGCGGCAACATGATCTATGTGTCGGGCACGACCGCAACCGGCGAGCACGGTAAGCTGATTGGGGAAGATGATCCTTACGCGCAGGCGGTGCAGACGATCCGCAATATCGAGACCGCACTGCGAAGAGCTGGTGCATCTCTCAGTGATGTGGTGCGGACTCGAATTTACGTGATCGACATCGGCCAATGGGAGGCCATCGGGCGCGCCCACGGCGAATTCTTCGGCGCCATCCGGCCCGCCACGAGCATGGTACAGGTGTCACGTCTGATCGACCCGGCGATGCTGGTGGAAATCGAAGCCGAAGCCATCCTCGGAACTGAACCGCCATCATAGCCAACCCATAATGAAACGTTTTTACATTTTTATCCGCGATCTGCATCTCTATCTTGGACTGTTCATCAGTCCCTTCGTCCTGGTGTTTGCCATCAGCGTAGTTTTCCTGGTGCATGCCTGGACACCCGGAATGTCGCCGCCCGGCAAACAACGGCTGGTCAACAATGTCTCCTT